>NZ_CP082286.1:1656066-1987279 GCF_019880245.1 Halobaculum roseum | reverse complement strand
CCTCGTCCAGTACACGTATCGTGTCGTCGCCGTGGGGGACCACGCAGATGAACGCCGCCGCCTCGTCGCCGTCGTTGCGGTACCAGTGTGGCACGCCCGCGGGGATGAGCAGCGCGTCGCCCGCGCTCACGGTGTGCTCCTCGCCGTCGAGCCCCACCGTGTACTCGCCCGCGAGCACGTACTGCTCGTGTTCGACCTCGTTCGTGTGGTTTGGGACGTGCGCGCCGGCCGCGAGCTCGAACCGCCGCATCGCGAAGTGGGGGGCGCCGTCGGACTCGTCGATGAGCACGCCCTTCGACATCCCCCCGCCGGCGTCGACCTCGCTCATCGCGAGCTCGGCGCCGCGCTGTACCACCGGCTCCGTCGTCGATCCGTCGGTCGCCGGCCCGTCCGTCGTCGCGTCGGTCTCGGCCATGACCGTCGCTTTCGCGCGATAGGAGATAAATCTCGGCGACCGGGTTTATACGCGATGAGGGACAACTCCGAGACATGCGAGGAATCCGTGTCGGGCGGGTCGCCGGTATCCCGATCCAGCTGAACTGGACGTTCCTTCTGATCCTCCCGCTGTTCGCGTATCTCATCGGGAGCCAGGTCGGGGAGTTCTCCGGCATCGTCGCCGACACGTTCGGCGTCGCCATCCCGGCGGAGGCGCTCACCGCCGGCGCGCTCCCGTGGGTGCTCGGCACCGCCGCCGCCATGGGGCTGTTCGTCTCCGTTCTCCTCCACGAGTTCGGCCACTCGCTCACCGCGATGCACTACGGCTACGAGATCAAGGCCATCACGCTGTGGCTGTTCGGCGGCGTCGCCCAGTTCGAGGAGATGCCCGAGGACTGGAAACAGGAGTTCACCATCTCGATCATGGGTCCGGTGGTGTCGGTCGCGCTGGGACTCGTCGCCTACGCCGTGCTCGTCGGCGTCGCGCTCCCCCCGACGGTCGCGTTCGTCGTCGGCTACCTCGCGCTGATGAACCTCGTGCTCGCGGCGTTCAACATGCTCCCCGGTTTCCCGATGGACGGCGGCCGGGTGCTGCGCGCCCTGCTCGCTCGGAACCGTCCGCACGCGCGGGCGACCCAGATCGCCGCCGAGGTCGGGAAGGTGTTCGCGTTCCTGCTGGGGCTGGTCGGGCTGTTCGGCGGCAACTGGCTCACCGTCGGGCTCGCCTTCTTCATCTACATCGCCGCCTCCAGCGAGGCCCAGCAGACGACGATGCGCGCCGCCTTCGAGGGCGTCGCCGTCGGCGACATCATGACGCCACGCGAGGAGCTCCACACCGTCGAACCCCGGACGAGCGTCGCCGAACTGATGGAGCGCATGTTCCGCGAGCGCCACACCGGCTACCCGGTTCTGAAGAACGCGAACCTCGTCGGAATGGTCACCCTGGAGGACGCCCAGGGCGTTCGCGAGGTGGAGCGGGACGCCTACACCGTCGAGGACGTGATGGAGACCGACATCGCCAGCGTCACCCCGCGGGCCGACGCCCTGACCGCGCTGGAGACCATGCAACAGCGCGGCGTCGGCCGCCTCCCGGTCGTCGACGCCGACGGCGAGCTCGTGGGGCTCATCTCGCGGACCGACCTCATGACCGCGTTCAACATCATCCAGCAGGGCGGTCGGGAGTCGCTCGGCATCGGCCGAGAGACGGGACCGCTCCCCGATGTCGGGGGACAGGGCCTCTGACGGCGGCATCGGGACACGAGCACCGGCCCGCCGATACCGTCGCGTCGACAGCGTCGCACCGACATCGACCCGCCGAGATCGACCGCGCCCGTCGTCTCCCGGGTGTTCACTCGTCGCCGCCGAGCGGCAGCACGAACCCCTCGACGAACGCGTCCCCGTCGGCCGCGTCGCCGCCGGGGACACCACGGCCGCGCTCCCACACCCGGATGACATCCCCGTCGGCTCGGCGAGCGCGGTAGGTGAACTCGAACGGGTCGCCGGCCGACAGCGACGCCTCCATCGCGTCGTGGGTCCACTGGCGGTCCTCGGGGTGAACCACGTCCTCGGCGTACGTCAGCTCTCCTCGCTCGAAGGCCTCGGGCTCGTAGCCGAGCAACACGGTCACGCCCGGACCGACGACCTCGGCGGGCCACCCCGGGGCCCGCCGGCATCGGTAGAACATCGCGTCCGGGCGGGCGGGCGCCGAGGTGTCCCCGGGCGTCGGCGCCGCGACCGCGGCGCCGGCGGCGACGCACAGCCGGTACAGTCCACGCGTGAGCGATCCGAGCGCGTCCGCGCCGCCCTTCTCGTACGTCGGCGGCGCGTCGCCCCGCCGCACGGCCCGCGGGCGCCCCGTGAACAGGACGAACGGAAGCGACGGATGCGTCTCGCGGACCCGTTCGTACAGTTCCAGTCCGGACAGCCCCGGCATCTCCAGGTCGCTGAGCAGGCAGTCGTACGGCTCGCGATCGAGCGCCGCCAGCGCCGCCTCCGCGTCGGGGACCCGGACGACCGAGTCGACCCACGCCTCGCGCTCGAGCGCGAGCGTGACGACTTCGGCGAGTGCGTCGTCGTCCTCGGCGTGGAGGACCCGCAGCGGCTCCGTCGCACCGGGGGAGGTCATCACGCGCACCACGAGCCGAGTTCACCAAAGAATACCGATCCGACACGTCGCGGCCGCTGTCGAGTGTCGAAACCGGACCGGGTGCGAGAATTGACCCTCGGCCGTTCGCGGACCATCGGCTGCTCACGTTCGTTCGCAGCCAGAGGAGTCCAGGTGCGAGAATTGAACCCGCGTCTCAGCCTCCACAAGGCTGAAGGATAGTCCACTACCCCAACCCGGACACGCACCCGTAGGTAGCCGGGTGTGACTCAAATACGTTACGACTCCGCGGGTGTGCCTGCATGCGATGCACACGCACGCAAGGGGCCGCCGCACATGAGGGGACCGCGGCCGACACCCGCGGCGACACGGAACAGGCGGGAAGTGCGGGAGACGGGGACGCCCCGCGGCGAGTGACCGTCGCGCTTTTCTCGCCCGCTCGAGTACGTTCGGGTAGCAGTGGCCATCACGGACAAGATCTATCTGAAGAACCACCGGCAGATCGCCTCACAGCTCGACGCCAACATCCCCAAGAGCGCGTTCGCCGGGGCGACGCTGGATTTGGTGTTCTCGGGCGAGGGGCTCTCCGAACTCGACGAGACGACCCGCGACCGGGTGCTCGAGTTCGCCGAGGACTTCCTCGACTGCGGCTGCGACGACGCCCCGTACTGCGGCCACCCCGAGCGGAAGTTCGTCCGCTACCTCCTGGAGCTGCGCGCGCAGGGGCTCGGGCCCGACGCCATCGTCGACGTGATGGGCGACGACTACATGCTGTACGCCTACCCCGGCGACGTGCTCTCGTTCCTCGACAGCGCGGTGCGGACGCTCGAGGCGACGGAGTCGCTCGCGAGCGTCGAGGGCGACGGGGAGGCCGCCGAGGAGGCACGGAAGCGGCGGCGGGAACTGTCCGGGTAACTGTCGGTCACCCCTGTACCCGTTCGAGACGCTTCGACCCGTCGATAGCGACCGCGATGCTCACTCCGCGGGAGAGCATACATAAAACCATGACCGTTTGGAACTCGACAGACTATGCGGTGCGTTCACATCGTCCGAGGCATGTCGACGGAGCAACCCGACACGTGGACGGTAGATACAGAACGGACGGTGAACCAGATCGACGATGTGGACCTTCACGCGTTCGAAACGCGTCCGGTTCTCAAGTTCCTCGTCGCGTTCCTGATCGGGGGGGTGTTCTTCCTGTTGCCGGTGCCGTATCAGGGCGAGATCACGGTGCCGTTCGACATCGTCGTGAGCACCATCACCGGGGCTGCCCCCGACGCCGTGGGGGTGTACTCGCTGTGCATCGTCGTCGCTGGCGGGGTGGTGACGACCGCGGCGATGCTCTCGGACGGCGAGGTGGCCGGCGCCGATCTCTCGTACTTCGAGACCTCGCTCGTGTTCTGGCTGCTGCGCGTTCTGGGTGTGCTCATCGCGCCGGTCATGTTCTTCAAGCTCGGACCGGAGTTCCTCCACACGCCGGGGACCGGGGGCCTGATGTGGGGAACACTGGTGTACAGCGTCGGTATCATCATTCCCATCGGAGCGATCTTCATCACCATCTTCGTCGAACTCGGCGGGCTGGAGTTCGTCGGCACGCTCGCGCGACCGCTGATGAAGCCGCTGTTCAAGGTACCTGGTCGGGCGGCGCTCGACAGCCTCGCCTCCTGGGTCGGCTCCTACAGCGTCGGACTGTACGTCACCCGCAACGTGTTCGAGAACGGCGGCTACCACAAGCGCGACGTGTTCACCATCGCGACGTGCTTCTCGACGGTGAGCATCGGGTTCGTCGGGGTCGTCGCCGCGACGCTGGAGATGCTCTCGTTGTTCCCCCTCATCTTCGCCGCGTACTTCGTCTGCGTGACGATCTGTGCCATCGTCCTCGTTCGGGTGCCGCCGATCTCGACGACGCCGAAGGAGTACATCGCCGAACCGGACCCCGAACTGGCGTTCGCGGGGTCGCCGGGCGACTACCTCCGGCTCGCGCTCTCGGAGGCGGTGAGGAAGGCCGACGAGGGAGAGACGTTCCTGGAGGCGGCAAAGCGGGGCTTCGTCGACGGGCTGAAGCTGACGAGCCTCATCCTCGGAACGATCCTCGCCGTCGGGTTGGCGGCGACGTTGCTGTCGGCGAACACGCCGGTGTTCGACATACTCGGCCAGCCGTTGGTGCCGGTCATCGCCGCGCTCGGGATCCCCGACGCCGAGACCGTGGCGCCCGCGACCGTCGTCGGCATCACCGAGATGTACGTCCCCGTCCTGCTGGTGTCGGAGACGGCCCCGATGGCGAAGTTCTTCGTCGCCGTGCTGGCGGTCTCACAGCTCATCTTCTTCTCCAGCGTCGGCCCGATGGTCATGGACATGTTCAACGACGTCCCGATCCGCTTTCCCGACCTCGTCGCGCTGTTCGTGATGCGGACGGTCATCCTCGTCCCCCTCATCGCGGGCATCACGCACCTCGTCAACGCGCTCGGGTTGCTGTAGGGGCCGAGGGTACGGAAACACAAGGAGAAAGCCCCGCCCGTTAGGGCGGGGATGATATCAAAGATACTCGACGAGCGCGTCCGCGAGTTTCTGTTCGGCACGCCGGAGGTGGTGTTCGGCGGTACGCCGCTCGATACCGACCTCGTCGGCGACTGCCTCGGTCGTCGTCTCCCGCGGGAGTTCGAAGTAGCCCGACCGGTGGGCGGTGGTGTACACTTCCCGCTGCCGCGGGGAGAGCGTCGGTAGCAGGGCGTCGACCGACGGGAGGGGCGCGTCCGCTCGCACGCCGGTCACCTCGCGCTTCGACTCCACCGTGACGGAGTAGTCGTCGGCGATGTCCCGGTAGAAGGCGGTGAGGTTCTCGCCCTCCAGCGCGAGCACGCGGACGACCTTGGCCCCGTTCTCGTAGCGCAGCGGCGGGAGCGTGAGGCAGTCGTGGAGGGCAAGAT
The DNA here is from genome assembly GCF_019880245.1 of Halobaculum roseum. NCBI lineage: Archaea > Methanobacteriati > Methanobacteriota > Halobacteria > Halobacteriales > Haloferacaceae > Halobaculum > Halobaculum roseum. The sequence continues at coordinate 1,981,813 of NZ_CP082286.1, read as the reverse complement.
ACTGCTCGACGTTGTCGCCGCCGTGCTGTTTCAGACACGATTCGGTGACGAGCAACCGGTCGTCCCCGTCGGCGACGCGTTGCTCGACGCCGACCTGCTCGCGGATGTGGTCGAGCACGAGGTCGTCCTCGTCGCCGACGACGTGGAGCAGGTCGCAGTGGTCGTTGCACCACAGCTCGATCCTGGTGTCGCTGGCCGCCGTCGCCCGTTCGTACGGGCCGTCACCCCTGATGTGGAATACTGCCTGATTCATGCTGTCATATCCCACGCCGTATTTAAAAATATGGCCAAGCGGTCACTCTATTCTCTCGGTGGTCGGCGGGGATCGGTACTAGTAGACATGGAACGACAGTCGTCGTCGGCCGAGAGCCGAATCGGCGAGCCGTCCGAGCAGTGGCGGGAGTATCAGGGCGCGCCCACCGGCACCGACATCGAGTGTGAGGGCTGGCGTCAGGAGGCCGCGCTCCGGATGCTGAACAACAACCTCGACCCCGAGGTCGGCGAGGACCCCGAGAACCTGGTGGTGTACGGCGGCACCGGCCGTGCCGCGCGGTCGTGGGACGCGTACGATGCCATCCTCGCCGAGCTACGGGAACTCGGCGACGACGAGACCCTGCTGGTCCAGAGCGGCAAGCCCGTCGGCCGGTTCGAAACGCACGAGCGGGCTCCGCGGGTACTCATCGCGAACTCGAATCTCGTGGGGAAGTGGGACGACTGGGAGCACTTCCACGAACTGGAGGCGAAGGGCCTCATCATGTACGGCCAGATGACCGCGGGGTCGTGGGCGTACATCGGCACGCAGGGCATCATCCAGGGCACCTACGAGACGCTCGCGGAGGCGGGTCGTCAGCACTTCGGCGGCGACCTCGAGGGCACGATCACGGTCACCGGGGGACTCGGCGGGATGGGCGGCGCCCAGCCGCTCGCGGTGACGATGAACCGGGGGGTGTGCATCGCCGCCGAGGTCGACGAACACCGCATCGACCGCCGGATCGAGACGGGGTACTGTCAGGCGAAGACCGACGACCTCGACGAGGCCATCGAGCGCGCCGAGGCCGCAGCCGAGGCCGGCGAGGCGTTCTCCGTCGCGGTCCACATGAACGCCGCCGACATGCTGGAGGAGATGGCCGACCGCGGGTTCGTCCCGGACGTGCTCACCGACCAGACCAGCGCGCACGACGAACTGGAGGGGTACTACCCGTCCGGCTACACCGTCGAGGAGGCCGATCAGCTTCGCGAGGACGACCCCGAGACGTACGTCGAGGAGAGCCTGGACACGATGGAGCGCCACGTCCGGGCCGTCCTCGACCTCCAGGACGCGGGCGCGGTCGCCTTCGAGTACGGCAACAACATCCGCGGCCAGGTTCGGGAGCACCGCGGCGTCGAGAACGCCTTCGACTTCCCGGGGTTCGTCCCGGCGTACATCCGGCCGCTGTTCTGCGAGGGGAAGGGGCCGTTCCGGTGGGCCGCGCTCTCGGGTGACCCCGAGGACATCCACCGGACCGACGAGGCCGTCAAGGAGCTGTTCCCCGAGAAGGACGCGCTCCACCGGTGGATCGACCTCGCGCAGGAACGGGTACAGTTCCAGGGACTCCCCTCGCGGGTGTGTTGGCTCGGCTATCACACGAGCGAAGCCGACGGCGACGACGAGCCCCTCACCGAGCGCGCCCGGTTCGCGCTCCGGATCAACGAACTCGTCCGCCAGGGCGAGATCGCGGCGCCGATCGTCGTCACCCGCGACCACCTGGACGCGGGCTCGGTCGCCAGCCCGAACCGCGAGACCGAGGCGATGAAGGACGGCTCGGACGCGATCGCGGACTGGCCCATCCTGAACGCGCTGGTCAACTGCGCGGCCGGCGCCGACATCGTCAGCGTCCACGACGGCGGCGGCGTCGGCATCGGGAACTCGCTGCACACGAACAACCACGTCGTCCTCGACGGGACCGACCGGGCAGCCGAGACGGCGCGACGGGTGTTCACCACCGACCCGGGGATGGGCGTGATCCGTCACGCGGACGCCGGGTACGACGCCGCCCTCGAGACGGCCGAGGAGTCGGACGTGGCCGTGCCGATGCGCGACCGAGGGGCGGAATGACCGCCCTGCTCGACGCCGGGTTCGAGTGGCGCGGCCGCTCGGACGACCCGAACGACGAGCAGTTCGGCGACGTGGTCGAGGCGACGACGCTCGACGACGCGGGAGAATACGACGCCGTGCTCGTCGGCGAGCCGTACGACGGCGCGGTCATCGGTCGCCGGGGCGCGAGGGAGGGTCCAGCCGCCGTCCGCGAGGCGCTCGCCGGCCTGAAGACGCACCACTTCGACGCCGGTCCCGCCGGACCCGTCGGCGACCTCGGAACCGTCGACATCCCCGACGGCGACGTGGCGAGCGTCCAACGCGCCGTCCGGGACGCCGCCGCGGCGGTCCACGGCGCGGACGCCTTCCCGGTGTTCCTCGGCGGCGACAACTCCCTCACCTACGCGAACGCGGGGCCGCTGCTCGGGGGAGGATCGGTCGGCGTCGTCAACGTCGACGCCCACCTCGACGTGCGAGAGCCGCTGGAGGGACCGTCCAGCGGGACGCCGTACCGGCAGCTACTCGACGACGGGCTGGACGGGTACGCCTGCGTCGGCGCGCGACACTTCGAGACCTCGACCGCGTACCACGATCACGTCCGCGAGCGGGGCGGCGCCGTCGTCACCGCGGAGGAGGTGGGCGAGGACCCGGTGACGGCGGCCGACCGCGCGCTCGACGCGCTCGGCGACGTGGACCGCGTGTACCTCTCGCTCGATTGCGACGTGCTCGACGCGGCGGCCGCGCCCGGCGTGAGCGCGCCGACACCCGGCGGCATCTCCACCCGCGAGTGTTTCCGTCTGCTGCGACTGCTCGCGGCCGACGAGCGCGTCGCCGGCTACGAGGTCGTGGAGTGCGCGCCGCCGCTGGACCGCGACGGCCTGACGGTCGCGGCCGCCGCCCGCGCCGTCGCTCACGTCCTCGCCGCGCGCGGGGCGGGGGTGGGGGCGTGATCGACGCCGTCGTCCACGGCGCGGGCGAGGTCGTCGTCGGCCCGGACGCCGTCCACGAGGACGCCGCCGTCGCCGTCGCGGACGGCCGGGTCGTCGCCGTCGGGCCGACCGACGAGGTGACCCGCGAGTACCCGCCCGAGAACGCCGTCGCGGCCGTCGACGCCGCCGGTCGTGCCGTGATTCCGGGGTTCGTCGATTCCCACACGCACGGCGTGTTCGCCGGCGACCGGTCGGACGAGTTCGCCGCCAAACTCCGCGGGAAGACCTACCGGGAGATCCTCGCCGAGGGCGGCGGGATCCTCCGGACCGTCCGCGCGGTCCGGGGGGCGGGCGACGAGCGCCTCCTCGGGAACCTGCTCGCGCACCTCGACACGATGCTGGCCCACGGCACGACGACCGTCGAGGTGAAGTCCGGCTACGGCCTCGACGCCGAGACCGAACTCCGACTGCTGGAGGCCGTCGCCGCGGCGGACGACCGCCACCCGGTGGACGTGGTGGCGACGTTCATGGGTGCCCACGCCGTTCCCGAGGACCGCGACGCCGACGAGTACACGGACGAGGTGGTCGACGATCAGCTCCCGGCGGTCGCCGAGCAGGGGATCGCGGAGTTCTGCGACGTGTTCTGCGAGGAGGGCGTCTTCTCGGTCGAGCAGTCCCGGCGCGTGCTGGAGGCGGGCGCGGAGTACGGCCTGACGCCGAAGGTCCACGCCGAGGAGCTGGCCCACATCGGCGGGAGTCAACTGGCCGCCGATGTCGGCGCCGCGAGCGCCGATCACCTGCTTCACGCCACCGAGGCCGACGCCGCCGCCCTCGCCGAGGCTGGCGTCACGCCGGTCCTGCTCCCGGGGACGGCGTTCGCGCTGGGCGCCGACTACGCCGATCCCGCGCAGTTCGCCGAGGCGGGTGCGACCGTCGCCGTCGCCTCCGACTTCAACCCGAACTGCCACTCGCAGTCGATGGCGATGGCCGTCGCGCTCGCCTGCGTCGGGATGGGGATGGCCCCCCGCGACGCGCTCGACGCGGCGACGCGCGGGGGCGCGGCCGCGCTGAACCGCGCGGACGGCACCGGGACGCTCCGGGCGGGCGCGCCCGCGGACCTGATCGTCCTCGACGCGCCCTCGCACGTCCACGTCCCCTACTCGTTCGGGGTGAACCGCGTCGCGACCGTCCTGAAGGACGGCGCGGTCGTCCACGACGCCGACGGGCTGGCCGTTCCGGGTCCGGAGGTGACACAGTGAGCGAGCACGTCGTCGGTCCGGACGACGCCACGGTCGTCCTCGACGGCGAGTCGCTCACGCCCGAGGAGGTGGTCCTGGTCGCCCGCCGGGACGCCGCCGTCGCCGTGAGCGAGGACGCCCGCGAGGCCGTCCGCGAGGCCCGCGCCCGCGTCGAGGGCGTCGTCGACAGCGGCGAGGCCGTCTACGGCATCAACACCGGGTTCGGCGACCTGGTGGACACACGGATCGGCGACGACCGCGTCGACGAGCTGCAGACCAACCTGGTCCGGAGCCACGCGGCCGGCGCCGGGCGGACGCTCGACCGCGAGGAGGTACGCGCGATGCTGTGCGCCCGGATCAACGCGCTCGTCAAGGGGTACTCGGGGATCCGCGAGGTCGTCGTCGACCACCTCCTCGCGCTGTTGAACGCGGGCGTCACGCCGGTCGTCCCGTCCCGCGGGAGCCTCGGCGCCAGCGGCGACCTCGCCCCCTTGGCTCACGCGATGCTCGTCCTGCTCGGGGAGGGCGAGGCGGACGTGGAACCGGACGGCGGTCACGGCGGCGACAGCGCCCGACGGCTCTCGGGGGAGGAGGCGCTCGACGAGGCGGGACTGGAGCCGCTGACCCTCCGCGCGAAGGAGGGGCTCGCGCTCATCAACGGTACGCAGCTATCCGTCGGCGTCGCGGCGCTCCTTGTCCACGACGCCGAGCGGCTCCTGCGGGCGGCCGACGCCGCCGGCGCGCTCACGACGGAGGTGACGATGGGGACCACGGCGGCCTCCGACCCGGCGATCCAGCGCGTCCGCCCGCACGCCGGACAGGCCGCAAGCGCCGCGAACGTCAAGCGGCTGTGTGCCGACTCCGGGATCGTCGAGTCCCACCGCAACTGCGACCGCGTGCAGGACGCCTACTCCGTGCGGTGTCTCCCGCAGGTGCACGGCGCCGTTCGCGACGCCGTCGCGCACCTCCGCGACGCCGTCGCGGTCGAGCTCAACGCCGCGACGGACAACCCGCTCGTGTTCCCGGCGGGCGAGGTCGACCGCCGCACCTCCGGCACGCGGAACGCGGACGTCGTCTCCGGCGGCAACTTCCACGGCGAGCCGCTGGCGCTCCGCCTCGATTACGTGACGAGCGCGCTCGCGGAACTTGCGGCCATCGCGGAGCGGCGGATCGACCGCCTGCTCAACCCCCACGTCCAGGAGGATCACCTCCCGCCGTTCCTCACCGCCGAGAGCGGCGTCCGGTCGGGGTACATGATCGCCGGGTACACCGCCGCGTCGCTGGTCGCGGAGTGCCGTCGCGAGGGGCGCCCGTCGACCGACAACGCGGTCGTCTCGGGCAACCAGGAGGACCACGTCAGCCTCTCGGCCACCTCGGCGTACGCGGCCCGCCGGGCGCTCGGGAACGCCCGGACGGTCACCGCCATCGAACTGCTGTGTGCGGCGCAGGCCGCGGAGTTCGTCGACGACGACCTCGCCCACGGCGTCGGCACGGGCGCGGCCTACGGGGCCGTCCGGGCGGTCGTCCCCCCGCTGGAGGACGACCGGCCGCCGCGACCGGACATCGCGGCGGCGACCGAGCTCATCGCCTCGGGCGCGCTCGACGACGCGTTGAGCGGGGCGCTCGGCGAGGGCTGGGACGCCGGCGAGAACGAAGGCCGGAACGAAGGTTGAGCGGGCCTATCCGAGCTGGTACGGCTCGTCGTCGTCGCGGTCGCCGTCCAGTTCCTCGAGGAAGACGACCTCCTCGCCGTCGTCCGCCTCCTCGAGCTTGTCCTGCAGGTACGTCACGAACGCCTTGTACTCGTCCAGCTGCTCGCGGAGGTGTTCGGCCTCCAGCTCCAGACGCTCGTGCTCGCGGACGAAGCTCTTGGGCACCTCGACGGTCGGCGGGAACGACTCGTCGTCGGCGTCGGTCTCCTCGACGCGGTTCTCCGGGACGACCTCCACCTGTCCGTCGTGGGCGACGAGGGTGTCCACGTAGTCGCGGAACACCGCCGACAGCGAGAGGTCGCGCTCGTCGGCGATCTCCCGCAGCGCCTCGAAGGCGTCCTCGTTGACGCGGAAGGAGACCGTCTTGTTCTTGCTCCCCATCGACGGCTACTCGCGCGCGCTGTCACTTAACCGTTCGTCAGACGCTCGCACGGCACACGACCCGGAGCGGTGCGGTCGGTGGCTGCAAAAACGGGAACAGAAGGGGGGCGCGGACCGGCCGGGGATCGAGCGTCCGGGACGACCGGCGGCTTACGCCGGCGCCTCGCCCTCGCCTTCGAGTTCGTCGGCGTCGTCGAGCGACTGCAGCGCCGCGACGGCGGCGTCGCGGTACTCCTCGACGGGCAGGTCGTACTGCTCGCGGGCCATCCGCGCGTACTCGTTGCCCTCGTCGTCGAACGCCTCGATGCGGTCCAGCGTCCGCGCCGCGGTCTCGGCGACCCAGCGGTCGCGCGTGGCGGCGTCGACGGTCGTGATGGACTCGGGACGCACGGAGACGTTCACGCTGCCGTCGTCCGTCTCGTAGGTGCGCGGCTTGCCGACGACGGCAACGTACGCGGGCGGTTCCAGCTCGCGGAGCGCGCTCGCGGCCTCCGGCTGGTACTGCCCGGCGTAGGTGAAGAACGTCCCCGTCGGGTCGACGATGCGCCCGCGCCAGTACTCGCTGTCCTCGCCGACGTCCTCCTTCTCGGTGAGGGTGCCGACGATGAACACGCGGTTGGCGCGCTCGCCCGTCGGGAGCAGCAGGTACAGCGGCGCCCGCTCGTCGTCGGACTCCTTGAAGGTGTAGCTGGCGTCGTTGTACTCGCTCGCGAACACGCGGCGTGCGACCTCTCGGGTGGGAACGGACTGGCTCATTACAGGGACCTCGCGCGGATCAGCAGCGATTCGGCGTCGACCGTCTCGTCGGCGCCGGACAGTTCCTCGAAGTCGTCGGCGAGCACGTACCGGCCCAGCGTGGGACCGCGAACGCGGTAGTAGCGGCCGACGATGCGGTCGGCCATCTCCTCGCCCACGACGGTCGTGTCGAGGGCGTCCTGAGCCATCTCCTTGGCCTCCTCGAGGCCGATACCGGTCAGCTCGGCGGTGGCCTCCTCGTTGAAGATGACCTCCTGGACGGCGTCGCCGTCGTCGAGGACGGCCTTGATCCGGAGGTCGAACTCGCCGTCGACCTGGCCGTGCTCGCTGCAGCGGCCGTTCTGGAGCACGCGCGTACAGTCGTCCTCCGGACAGCGCTTGATGAGGCCGGAACCGGACTGGATGTCGACGAGGGCGCCCTCGACCTCGTCGGAGTCGTCGCCGACCTCGATCTCCTCGTCGAGTTCGGTGATCGTCGTCGTCCGGTTGAGCTTCACCGAGTAGTTGCCCTGGTACTCGTCGGTGACGACGTTGGAGAGGGCGTAGCTCGTGCCCTCCTCCAGTTCCTCCAGTTCGCTCGTCGAGAACGAGACGAACTTGATCGTGCCCGACTCGTCGCCGAGCAGGCCCACCTGCGCGATGGAGTCGTGGTTGGGGTCCCACAGGTCGGCCACCGTCACGCGAAGGTCGACCCACTGCTCGTCCTCGTCGATGTCGCCGACGAGCGCCTGTTCGGCGCCGCCGGAGCCGATCTCGTCGCGCTCCAGCCCCGCCTCGTCGAGGTAGGAGTTGACGACGCTGCGGCGCGCCTCGTCGACGGGGACGCTGTACTCGTTCACCAGCGAGGCGAGGCGCTCCTCGATCTCCTCGACGGTGAGGTCCAAGTGGTCTGAAAACTGCTCGTGTATCTCTTCCGCGTGGGTTTGCAGGTCTGCCATGGTTCTCCTGCCTCCGGGTATGTGTTCGGTGGGAGGCGTACGACGGTTGGTTCGGGATCCTATTTAGTATTCCGTCGCCGCGGCGAAAGTGAAAGCGCTCGACTGCGGGCGACCGTCGGACGAGCGGCTGCGCGGCGGTCCGCGACCGCGCGCGGCGTGTCGATGTCGTTCAGGTCGCGATCGGCGCGCTCGCCGGCAACGGACTGATAGTCGGGGCGGCCGGAGGATGATCCATGGGACTGGGCGACAGACTCCGGCGGGTGCTCCAGCAGCAGGCGCGCAAGGCCGGCCGCGAGTACGCGCGCAGCAAGCGTGCCTACCACGAGGGGCGCGAGTGGGGGGAGAACCACGCCGACGAGTTCGACCTCCCGACCGACGACGAGGACCGCGCGCGGATCGTCTGTCGCCGGTACGCCGAGAAGCGTCGGGTCGCTGTGAACGCCGACGGCGAGCCGGCGTGTTTCGAGGCCGGTCACCCGGACTGTGATGGGTGTGCCGAGGACGTGCGGGAGGGGCGTGTACAGACGTGGTGAGCGCGGTCGAGCGGAGCGAGACCGCGGATGCGAACGGCGACCGAAGGGAGCCGTGAGCAAGGCGAGGCCGAGTGAGCGAAGCGAACGAAGCCTCGACCAACGGTGGCGAGATCTCCGTGCAGAGCCGCCCATTACGTGAGCGGGGCGAGGGCTAACGAAGTGAGCCCTCGATGCGAACGGCGAACGGAGTGAGCCGTGAGCAGGGCGAGGCGTGAGCGAGCGGCGCGAGCGAACGCCTCGAAAAACGCGAACGGCGACTGAAGGGAGCCGTGAGCGCAACGAGACCGCGTGTGCGACACGCCCGCCTCGGTTCCGTGGCGTCGCCTCGGCCGAACCCGGCCGGTTACTCGTCGTCGACGCCGCGCTGTTCGTCGAACGTCTCGATGACCTCGTGGACGGTCTCGGCCCACTCGTCGAGCGCCTCGTGGAGCAGCTCCTTCGCCTCCGGCAGCGGCGTCGCGGTGTACTGGTACACGTAGCCGCCGGGGTCGAGCAGGCGTCGCTCGCGCTCGGCGAGCCCCTTCTCCAGCAGCGTCGTGAGCGAGCGGTTCACGTTCGAGCGGTCGCGCTCCAGCACGCCAGCGAGCTCCTCGACGGTGCTTCCGGGGTTGTCGAGCAAACGGAGGTACGTCCGGCTCTCGTGCTCCTGGATCCCGAACACGCACGCCATCACGTGTCCGAAACTGGGGTCGTTCGTGTCGATGAGGTCCTCCATGTCCGGCGCGTCGCTCATGTCGAGTGATCCGACGACCGCGGCGCGAATAAACCCCGGCGGTCGCGGCGACGCCGCGACGGACCCGCCGCGCCCGTCGCGGTCCCGCGGTGCCCGTCTGTCGTCTCCGGGCCGCCGGTCGTCGCCCGACTCAGTCGTCGTCCTGTTTCGCGTAGCCCATCTTCTCGATGCAGGTGAGCATCCCCGCCTCGTCGTCGTGTTTGTGCAGCCGCGTCGGCGTGTCACAGTAGAACGTCTCGCCGTCGTGTCGGAGGGTGAGCGTCTGCTCGCTCCCGAACAGGTCGGCGGTGACGACGACCCGCCGGCCATCCCGGAGCGCGTCGAGGATCTCCTCGGCGGTCAGCTCGCCGGCGTCGACTTCGAGCGGTGTCATGAGCAGGGATGCGCGATGCGGCGTAATGTTTCTTGTCTCCCGGCCGCGTCCACCGGACGTGCACGTCCGCACCATCGATCACGTCAACCTCAGGATCCCGGCCGACGGCCTCGCGGATGCCCGCGAGTTTTACGCCGACGCGCTCGGCTTCGAGTTAGAGGGCGTCGACCGGTTCGAGGCCGGCGAGAAACCGTTCTTCGACGTGCGGCTCGCGCCCGAGCACGTGATCCATCTGTGGCCCACCGACGAGTTCGACGCCCCCGGGGCGACGAACTACGACCACGTCGCGCTCGTCGTCGAGGAGGACATCGAGTCGGTGACGGAAACCCTGGACGACGCGGGGGTGGCGGTCGAACGGGAACTCGACAGTCCGCTGGGTTCGACGGGCGAGGCGGGCGCGGTGTACGTCCGCGACCCGTTCGGCTATCGGGTGGAGTTGAAGGAGCCGGTAGAGTAGGGGCGTCGCTACGTCGACACCAGTGAGCTGGGTCGACGACAAGAAGCAACGGCCGACGGAGCGGCCTCAGTTCGTCGTCGGGTTGGACTCCCCGTCGTTCCCGTCCTCGACTGTCTCGACGGGCGCCTCCGCGCCCTCGGCGGCCTCGGACGCCTCGACGGCCTTCGGCGTGTCGACGTGCCAGCGGTCGACCTCGTCCTCGTACGACGAGAGCCGCTCGGACACCGCGGACTTCAGTCGGTCGTCGTTGACGTTCACCTCGAAGACGAACTCCGGCCCGCCCTCGCCGCGGGTGGACTTCTGGATGTTCGCCGAGACGAGCTCGTTGTCGAAGTAGTACGGCGCGATCTGCGTCATCACGCGCTGGTACACCGTGTTCTCCAGCTTCCGAACCGCCTTGCGCCCGGCCGAGTCGGCCGCGCGCGCGACGTGGTCGATGGAGTCCTTCCACGAGTCGAGCGCGCCGTCGTTGTCGCCGTTCTCGACGCGCTCGTACGACTCCGAGAGCTTCTCGCCTGCGGTCTGGAGGTCGTCCTCGGGACTCTTGCCCTCCTGCTCGCCTTTCCCCTCGGCGACGCTCGCCTGTTCGGCGGTCTTCTCGTTCACGTCCTCGCCGAGGCGCTCGTGGGCTTTCGGTCGCCACTCGTTCCACGCCTCGAACGCCTCGGGATACTCCTCGGAAGCACCGGCGTCCTGAAGCGCGCGGGTGATGCGTTCGCCGTGCTCTACGGCGTCCCCCCATTCCCCGCGCAGCTTGAAGCCGGAGATACTCTCTTCCATGCGATTAGCAGCCGCCTACGCCCCGGAGCGGTATAAGGGTCCCTCCCTCGGCGCGCTCGCCCGGGGCTCGCGTCGCCACTGTCCGCCTCAGCGTCGGCCGTACGTGAGGCGGTTCCCGATGTCGTCGAGCGCCGAGACGACGCCGCCGAGCCACGCGGTCGGCGACGTCCGCCGAAGCTCGTCGGCGTCGAGTTCGATCCGGTCGTCGCCGAAGGGGTCGCGGTCGGCGACGCCCTCGCCGTCCTCGGTGGCGTCCACGACGGTCGTCATCGAACACCGGCCGCACGCTTCGCGATCGCCGAATCCCATGGTATTCGGTAGCATTATGGGGGACGGCGATGATAAATCCTCGGCCCCGCGGGCCTCTCGCGGCGTCGCCGTCGGACGACGGGCTTTTCATCCCCGTGAGCCTCCCGCGAGGTATGGGTTACCACGTCATCGATCCGGACGAGCTGACTGCCGTTCCGGACCGTCCGTGCGAGCTTCGTCGCGTGAGCGAGGCGGCGGGGTTCGAGCGGATGGCCGCCAACTGGTTTCGCGCGGCCCCCGGCGAGGACGTCCCGCTCGCGTACCACTACCACGACGACCAGGAGGAGCTGTTCTACGTGATCGAGGGGACGCTCCACGTCGAAACCCCGGAGACGACCTACGAGGTGCCCGAGGGCTCGCTGTTCGCCGTCGAGCCGGACAGCCCCCAGCGCGCGCACAACCCCGAGGACGCCGACGACTCGGTGACGCTGATCGCGGTCGGCGCGCCCGCCGTCGACGACGTCCACCCGTACGAGCCGGAGGCGTAACCATGGACGAGGACGACAGGGAGACGCGAGCGGAGGCCGACGGCTCCGGCGGCGGCGTCGACCCGGGGACTGCCGACGACGACGTCCTCGTCGACGGAGAGGAGCCGCGGACCGACGATCACGGCCGGATCCTCGACGGCGCCGCCTACGAGGACGTGCCCGTCTGGGACGACCAGTACCTCGACCGGGTAAGCGACCGGCTCATGTTCAACTACGACCTCGAACGCGACTATCGCGTTCGCGGGGAGCGCTTCGACCTCTACGGGCTGATGCGCATCGAGTCACAGAAGCAGTTATTCCACCCGGCGCTGGGGTACGGCGACCACCACAGCGACGAGTACCTGTTCGCCCGCCGGCAGTCGTCCGTGACCGTCGGGGAGTTAGAGCGGATCGTCCAGTTGGGACACGCCCTCGCCGACGAGCGCGTCGAGGGCGACGAGGAGCACTACGGGACCGACCTCTCGTTCGTCCTCGTCGTCCCGGAGATCCCCGAGGACGTCCGGGAGTTCGTCGTCGACTTCCGCGAGCGGGAGCTCCTGAAGTACGGCTACTTCGGGCACTACGAGATCAACCTCGGCGTCGTCGCGCCCGAGCGCGAGGCCGCGGTCGCGAGCCAGGAGGCCGACGTGGTGTCGGCGTTCGCGCTGTGGGACGAACTGCCCGATCGCCGCTCCCAGCGCGGGTACGTCACCCGGCTCGTCGGCACCCTCCGCGAGAAGCTCCTCGGATAGAACTATCTATAGCGCCTCCTTGTACGCCTCCAGCGTCTCCTCGACGTCCGCGTCGGTGTGGGCGTAGGAGACGAACTGCGACTCGAACTGGTTGGCGGTGAGCCAGATCCCCCGCTCTTTCATCTCCTGCCAGAACACGCGCTCCCAGCGCTCGGTCGCCGCCGCCGCGGTGTCGGCGCCGGTCTTCGGACAGATCTCGTATCTGGGACACGACTCGCGCTGGCGACAGCCGCCCTCGCAGTGTCCCTCGAACGTCTCGGGCGCCTCGCGGGTGAACACCGTCTTGAACATGGAATCGGTGCCGACGACGGTGTACTCGGGGGCCTGGTCCTCGCAGATGTCCTGGATCCCGGAACGGAGGCGATCCCCGAGAGCGTTCACGTGGTCGTACACGTCGTGTTCGGCGGCGTAGCGGAGGTATTCGCGACCGGCGGCCATCGTGACGGGGTGGCCCGAGAAGGTGCCCGACTGGAACACCTCACCGCTCGGGGTGAAGTGCTCGATTATCTCCGCGGGGCCGCCGATGGCGCCGACCGGGAAGCCGCCGCCGATGATCTTCCCGAAGGTCGTGAGGTCGGGCGTGACGCCGAGCTTCCCCTGCGCACAGCCGAGGCCGCCGACGCGGAAGCCGGTGATCACCTCGTCGAAGATCAACAGCGAGCCGTGGTCGTCACAGAGATCCCGGAGGGCCTCGTGGTAGCCGTCGACGGGCATCACGATGCCGTAGTTCGCGAGGATCGGCTCGGTCAGCACGGCCGCGATCTCGTCGCCCCGCTCCTCGAAGACCTCCCGGATCGCCGCCTCGTCGTTGAACGGGACGGCGATGGTGTGCTCGGCGAACTCCTCGGGGATCCCCGGCGAGGAAGGATGGGTGTGATAGGGGTCGTCGCCGGCCTCGACGAGGGTGGACTCCTGAGCGCCGTGGTAGCCGCCCTGCATGATCACGATCTTGTCGCGACCGGTGTACGCGCGGGCGAGGCGGACCGCCGAGACGGTCGCCTCCGTGCCGGAGTTGACGAACCGGAGCATCTCGACGCTGGGGACGTGCCGGGCGACGAACTCCGCGTGGTCGACCTCGATCTCGGTCGGCCCGCCGTACATCGGCCCCTGGCTGGCGTGGCGCTGGATCGCCGACTGCACCTGCTCGGGGGCGTCGTGGCCGTACAGCAGCGGGCCGTAGCCCATCACGTAGTCGAGGTAGCGGTTGCCGTCGGCGTCGATCACGTGGGCGCCGTCGCCGCGCTCGATCACGAACGGGTACGGTCGCGTCGCGCGGACCGAGGAGTTCACCCCGCCGGCGAGCACCGAGAGCGCGCGGTCGTACAGCTCCCGCGAGCGGTCGTGGTTCATACGCCGCCCTTCGAGTGTGACCCCGAAAGTAGTTACTGGGTCGCGGCGGTCGCCGCCGCTCTCGTCGTCGTGTTCGGGACAGAAGTCGGGTGACGACCCGCGACGGGGTGGCGACCCGTCGCGGGCGTAGCCGGACGCATCACCCGGCAGACAGCTGCGGCGGCCGCGGGGGCGGTGACACGGAACGTGGCACGGTGGCGGGCGCGAGGAGGTGAGCACCAGTACCAGTGGGGTCCTCCGTCGCGTGCCCCCGGCGGCCGCGTCCGCGCCGCATGCGAAGCGGGCGTCCGGCGGTTCGGCTGCCGACGGGCGTCGGCAGCGGGCTGTTCGGATCGAGTCGAAGAGTGTCGGTCGGCTCGTGGCCGACCGGGTCGGCCGCGCTTACACCGCCTCGCGACCCACCTCGCCGGTCCGGATCTGGTAGGCGTTCTCGACGGGGAGGACGAACACCTTCCCGTCGCCCTTCTCTCCGGTCTGGGCTGCCTCGCTGATCGCCTCGGCCACGTCCGCGGCCGGGATGTCGGCGACGACGCACTCGATCTTCACCTTCTGGTGGAGGTCGACCGTGTACTCCTCGCCGCGCCACTGGCCCTTCTTCGCGGGCTGGCTGCCGCGACCGGAGACGTTCGTCACCGTCAGCGAGGGCGCGCCGATCTCCGCGAGACCGGTCTTGACCGCCGAGAGCTTGTCCGGGCGGATGAAGGCGGTCACCATCTTGATCCCGCCGTCGTTCGCCTCGCCGCCGTCCGCGCGAATGATACCGCTCTCGTCCTCCACGAAGCCGCCGTCGGCGGCCGTGTCGGGACGGCCGAACTCGGGGTACGTGTCGACGCCGTGCTCGGAGGAGTCGAGCCCCTCGAGCTCGTGGTCGCGGGTGACGCGGATCTCGCCCAGCGCCTTGATGACGCCGAAGACGATAGCCGTCGCCGCGATGGTCCAGGCGGCGATGACGACGACGCCGACGACCTGCGAGACGAGCGCGCCGACGGTGAAGCCGTCGACCGCGAAGAACGGCAGCAGCACCGCGCCGAGCACGCCGGCGCTCCCGTGGACGGGGAACACCGCACACACGTCGTCGATCTTCAGGCGCTTCTCGACGAACTCGAAGACGATGGGCAGCTGGGCGCCCGCGAGCAGACCGATGACGATCCCGCCGACCCACGTGATCGCGTCCGTGTTCGAGGTGACGCCGACGAGCCCCGCCAGAAGCCCGTTCGCGACGTACAGCGTGTCGACCTTTCCGGTCTTGAACAGCGAGAGCGCGCTCGCGCCGATGGCGCCGGCGGCCATGCCGAGCGTCGTCGTCAGCGCGACGCGACCCACGTAGGAGAACGCCCCGAGCGTGAGTTCGCCGTTCTCGACGGCGAACACCGAGGCTGCCGTGCCGACGTTGAACCCGTACCAGCCGAACGCGAGCACGAGCGTTCCGAGCACCGCGAACGTCATCGAGTGGCCGGGAATGACGTTCACCGAACCGTCATCGTTGTAGCGACCCAGGCGCGGGCCGACGACGTACGCCGCCGTCAGGCCGGCGATGCCGCCCATGCCGTGGACGATCATTCCGCCCGCGAAGTCAGCGAAGCCGAGCGAGGCGAGCAGGCCGCCGCCCCACGTCAGCCCCGTGACGACGGGGTAGATGACCGCCGCCAGCAGGACGGTGTAGCTGACGTACGCGCGCAGCTTCATGCGGCCGGCGACGGCGCCGGAGACGATGGTCGCCGCCGTCATCGCGAAGACGGCGCCGAAGAGCCAGCTGACCCAATCTGCGGGGTTGCTGGTCGTCAGTACGCCGAACGCCTCGGCGATGGAGTAGCTCCCGCCGGCGGTGATCCCGCCGACGAGCGCGGAGACCCCGGCGCCGACGAGGAAGAACGCGACGACGCCGACGCTCCACGTCAGGAGGTTCTTCGTCAGCTGGTTGGCGACGTTCTTCGACCGTACCTGCCCGGCCTCCAGCATCGCGAAGCCGGCGTGCATGAAGAAGATGAGGAAGGTGACCACCAGCACCCACATCATGTTGACCCCCTCCGCCAGGACCGCGGGGTCGACCTGCAAGAGCGTCACTGTGCCACCTCATTCGTTCCACAACTGTTCAGCAGTGCCGTGAATTCCGTGTCGTTCTGGTACATCTCGACGCCAGACAGCCTGATCCGGATACACATAAAGATTGGAGTTGAAATACACAAATTTTGGGTGGCGTATTCACACGAGCGTCTGATCTTCGGGTGAATATAGGTCATATAAGGATGTAACATCGTCGCATGCGTGGCAATTGTTGCACTCGGAGTTGACGGACATAGTGACAGCAGGGTGATATATAAGGCGAGGATCCGCCGGATACGGGCGATATCACTCGCGCGCGCTCCCCGGATCGGCGTGAAAAACGGTGGTTCGACGGATCGATCCGATCAGGTTACCGATGCGCGGCGATCAGTCGTCCAACCCGAACTCGTCCAACTCGGCGACGACGGATTCGGCGAGCGCCTCGAACGTCGCCTCCGCGGGCACCACGTCGACGCCGACGCCGTGTGACTCGGCCGTCTCGCGCGTCGGGTGGCCGATGCAGCCGACGACGGCGTTCTCCAGGCCCGCAAGCGCCTCCTCGCGGACGCCGCGATCGTCGGCGGCGTCGAGGAAGTGCTCGACGGTGAGCGAGGAGGTGAAACACGCCCCGTCGAGGTCGCCGGCGGCGGCCGCCGCCGCGGACTCGCCGCTCCCCTCGGGCCGGACGAGTTCGTACAGGACCGTCTCGCGGACGGTCGCGCCGGCGTCGCGGAGCCCGTCGAGCAGCACCTGGCTCCCGTGGTCCGACCGGGCGACCTCGATGCGGACGCCCTCGACGCCGAGGGCGTCGAACGCCGCGACGATACCGGTCGAGGAGTACTCCTCGGGGATCAGCTCGATCGGCCACCCGGCCTCGCGTGCGGCGTCGGCCGTCGCCGGGCCGATGCACGCGATCGCGGGGCCGTCTCCACGGCGCAGGGGATCACCGTCCGAGCCGTCGCTGCCGGCGTCGCCGCCGCGATCGCTGTCGTCGCCGACGGCGTCGCCGGGCGACCACCCGGCCTCGTCGACCAGTTCGACGCCCGTCTTCGAGGTGAACACGATCCAGTCGGCGCCCTCCGGCACCGCGCCGGTCGGTCGGACCGCCAGCATCGGGTCCGCGAGCGCGTCGACGCCGAGCGCGTCGAGCGTCTCGACCGCCTCGGTCGTGCGCTCGTCGTCGGGGCGGAACACCGCGACGCGCGGGCGGTCGGCGCCCTCGTCGGCGCCGGTGTCGCCTCCGTCGTCTCCGTCGGTTCCGTCGCTCACGCGTCCTCACCCCCGGCGCCGGCGGCTCCGTCCGCGTCGCCGGCGCGTTCGTCGCCACTGTCGACGCCCGCGTTCGCGGCCGCCTCGGCGTCGCCGCGGCCGCGCAGGAGCTCGACCACCCGATCGCGCGCGCCGGCGACCTCGCCGATCACGGTGATCGCGGGCGGCTCGATCCCGGCGTCGTCGCGCACGTCGACGATGTCCGCGAGCGTCCCCGTGGCGACGCGCATGTCGGGCCAGGTGCCGCGCTCGACGAGCGCGACGGGCGTCCCGGGGGCCATCCCGGCGTCGAGCAGTTCGCCGGTGTACAGCGGGAGCTTCCCGACGCCCATCAGCACGACGATGGTGCCGCCGGTCGCCGCCAGCGCGTCCCAGTCCACGGCCGATTCGTCCTTCGTCGGGTCCTCGTGGCCCGTGACGAACGAGACGGAGGAGGCGTGATCGCGGTGGGTCACCGGGATGCCGGCGACGCCCGGGGCGGCGATGGGCGAGGTGACGCCGGGGATGACCTCGAACGGGACGCCGTGGGCGGCGAGGTGTTCGGCCTCCTCGCCGCCGCGGCCGAAGACGAACGGGTCGCCGCCCTTCAGGCGCACGACGTGCTCGCCCGCCTCGGCGAGTTCGACCAGCCGGTCGTTCGTGTACTCCTGGCTGGTGCGCTCGCCGCCGGCGCGCTTGCCCACGTCCTCGCGTTTCTCATCGGGGATCGAGCCGAGGATCTCGGGGCCCGGCAGCTTGTCGTGCAGCACCACGTCGGCCTCGTCCAGGAGTCTGCGGGCCTTCACGGTGAGCAGTTCGGGGTCGCCGGGGCCGGAACCGACCAGCGAGACGAAGCCGCCGTCGCGGTCGATCCCGTCGCCGCCGCGGTCGCCGGTCGCGTCGCGCTCGTCGCTCATCTACTCGTCACCCTCCTCGGCGCGTTTGGCGGTATCGGTATCGGCAGCGCGCTTCGCGGCCTCGATGAGGTCGGCGGCGCCCTGCTCGCGCAGCGAGTCGGCGAAGTCGGCGGCGGCCTCGCGATACGAGCGCAGCGGGAGATCACGGTTCGCCTTCACCTCGGTGTCGCCGTCGGCCGACAGCACCCGGACGCGGGCGCTGACGTGCTCGCCCTGAACGAGCGCGTTGACGCCGATCGGCGCGATGCAGCCCCCGCCCAACTCGGCGAGCACGGTACGCTCGACGCTGGTGGCGACGCGGGTCGGCTCGTGGTCCATCGCAGACCGGATCGTCTCGATCACGTCGGGGTCGCTCGCGGTGACCGCGACGGCGCCCTGGCCGGGGGCGGGGACGTGGTCGGCGCGGTCGAGTCGCTCGACCTCGTACTCGTCGCGGTAGAACAGGTCCGAGCGCCGGAGGCCCGCCTCCGCGAGGACGATCGCGTCGTACTCGTGGTCGAGCTCGTGTTCCAACGCGCCGCGTTGAAACTCGGTGAGGTCGTCGAACCACTCCTCGACTGTTCGCTCGTACTCGCGGTCGTCCTCGCGAGCCTCGGGATCGCCCTTGTGGTCGGCGTCGGCCTCCACGCGGCGCTCGTGTTCGGCCTGCAACGCGGGCGCGATGAGCTTCTGGATCCGCGTGTCGACGTTGCCGCGGAGGGGACGGACCTCCAGGTCTGGGCGCTCGGCGAGCACCTGCGCCTTGCGTCGCAGCGAGGAGGTGCCGACGACCGAGCCGCGCGGGAGGTCCGCGAGGTCGCCGCCGTCGCGGGTGACGAGCGCGTCGCCGGCGGGGGCGCGCTCGCCGACGGCCGCTACGACGAGGTCGTCGGGCATGTCGGTGGGCATGTCCTTCAGCGAGTGGACCGCGGCGTCGACCTCGCCCGCGAGCACGTGTTCGTCGAGCGCGCGCACGAACGCGCCGGTGCGGCCGAGTTCGGTGATGAGGTCCTCGTCGAGTCGGTCGCCGCGGGTCTCCACCTCCACCAGCTCCACGTCGCGGCGGCGCGTCGAGATCTCGTCTCGGACGCCGGCCGCCTGTCGGAGCGCGAGGTCGGAGCCGCGGGTTGCGAGCCGCAGCGTCCCGGTTGTCATACCCGAAACTCCGGCGCGACCGGGGAAAACGGGTTCGCTTCGCCAACACGGCGGGAGGGTGCACCGTCCCACGGTCGCTCCGCCGTCGGCCGCGTCGCAACCTTCGCCGGACCGGTACCGTTTTTATCGATCGAGTGAGTACCTATGGCTATGACAGCGGACGCCGTCGCTCACGTTCGCGACTCCTTCGAGCGACGCGTTCGCGGTGCCGCGGCCCGGAGCCGAGTTTCCGCGCCGCGACGACCGGGCCGCTAGGCCCACACATCACCACTCCCTCGTCGGCCCGACCCGCTCGCGTTCCTCCGGGTAGCGTGCAGTCCGCAAGTAAATTTCATCGACTTCAAACGCCGAATTTATGAGTGTCGACGTTCGAGCGTGGAGTATGACAAAGCGCGTTGCACTCGCATTCAGCGGCGGACTCGACACGACCGTCTGCGTCCCGCTTCTCGAGGAGGAGTACGGCTACGACGAGGTCGTCGGCGTCACCGTCGACGTGGGCCAGCCCGCGGAGGAGTTCGAGGAGGCCGAGGAGACCGCCGAGGCGCTCGACCTGGAGCACTACGTCGTCGACGCCAAGACGGAGTTCGCGGAGCTGTGTTTCGACTCCGTGCGCGCGAACGCGACGTATCAGGGCTACCCGCTCGGCACCGCGCTCGCGCGCCCCGTGATCGCGGAGGCGATCCTGGGGGTCGCCGAGGAGCACGACTGCGACGCCCTCGCCCACGGGTGTACGGGCAAGGGCAACGACCAACTCCGCTTCGAGACCGTCTGGCGCGCCTCCGACAAGGAGGTCATCGCGCCGGTGCGCGAGCTCGGCCTCACGCGCGAGTGGGAGATCGAGTACGCCGACGAGAAGGACCTGCCCGTCGAGGGCGGCAACGAGGGCGCGTGGTCGATCGACACGAACCTCTGGTCGCGCTCGGTCGAGGGCGACGACCTGGAGGACCCCACCTACGTCCCGCCGGAGGACATCTACGACTGGACGACGACGCCCGGCGAGGTCGACGGCGAGGAGCTCGTCGAGATCGGCTTCGAGATGGGCTACCCCGTCACGCTGGACGGCGAGGCGCTGGACCCGGTCGCGCTCATCGAGGACCTCAACGAGATCGCGGGCCAGTACGGCGTCGGCCGCACCGACATGATGGAGGACCGCATGCTCGGGCTGAAGGTGCGCGAGAACTACGAGCACCCCGCGGCGACCGTCCTCCTCACCGCCCACGAGGCGCTCGAACAGCTCGTGTTCACGAAGAGCGAACGCGACTTCAAACAGCAGGTCGACGAGCAGTGGGCCCAGCAGGGGTACAAGGGCCTCGTGAACTCGCCGCTCGTCAACTCCCTCGAGGGGTACCTCGACGCCGGTCAGGAGAAGGTCACCGGCACGGTCACGGTCAAGCTGCAGGGCGGGCAGTGCCGCCCCGTCGCCCGCGACTCCGAGTACGGCGTCTACTCCGAGTCGGCGGCGTCGTTCAACACGGAGACCGTCGACGGCATCGAGCAGGCCGACGCGACGGGCGTCGCCAAGTACCACGGCTTCCAGGAGCGCCTCGCGAACCGCGTGCTGAAGGACGTGAAGGCCGGCGAGGACGGCGAGACGCTGGCGGCCGACGGTGGAAGCGAGGACGACGAGTAGATGACCGACGACGGTGGCGCCGGCGGCGACGTGGATGACACCGACGCGGACGCCGAGACGGTCGTCCGCCGCGGCCGCTTCGCGGGCGGTCCGGCCCGCGGATTCATGTCGAGCCTCGCGGCCGACGAACGCATTTTCGCGGCCGACCTCGCCGTCGACCGCGCGCACACGGTGATGCTCGCCGAGGAGGGGATCGTTGCCGACGACGAGGCTGCCGAGATCCTCTCGGGGCTCGACGCCGTCGAGTCGGCCGGCCACGACGCGCTCCCGGACGGTGAGGACGTCCACGAGGCGATCGAGTCGGCCGTCGTCGACCGCGTCGGCGACGTGGGCGGGAAGATGCACACCGCCCGCTCGCGCAACGACGAGGTCGCCGCCTGCATCCGCCACCGCTACCGCGCGGACCTGCTCGACGCCGCCGAGGCGACGCTCGCGCTCCGGGAGGCCCTGCTCGATACCGCGGCCGACCACGCCGACACCGTCATGCCCGGGTTCACCCACCGGCAGTACGCCCAGCCCGTCACCGTCGGGCACTTCCTGTCGTCGTACGCGGGCGCGGTCGAGCGCGACACCGCCCGGCTGCTCGCGGCGTTCGACCGGACGAACGAGTCGCCGCTGGGCGGCGCGGCCTTCGGCGGCACCACCTTCGACATCGACCGCGAGCGCACGGCCGACCTGCTCGGCTTCGACGGCGTCGTCGAGAACTCGACGGACGCCGCCTCCGCGCGCGACTTCCTCGTCGAGGGGACCGCCGCGCTCGCGAACCTGACGGCGACGCTGTCGGGACTCGCGGCCGACCTCATCGAGCACGCCAAGGACGGTTACTTCGACCCCTCCGACGACTACGCGTCGACCTCGTCGATCATGCCCCAGAAGGTGAACCCCGACACGCTGGAGCTGGCCCGCGCGGTCGCGGGCGACGTGTCGGGCGACCTGACCGGGCTGCTCACCACGCTGAAGGGACTGCCGCGCGCGTACAACCGCGACCTCCAGCGCGCGACGCCCCACGCCTGGGACGCCGTCGACGACGCGACCGAGGCGACCGAGGTCGTCGCCGGCGCGGTCGCCACGGGCGACTGGGACGCCGAGGCGTGCGCGGCGGACGCGGGCGCCGGCTTCTCGACGGCCACGGGCGTCGCCGACGCGCTGGCGTCGGCGGGCATCCCGTTCCGGACGGCCCACGAGGTCGTCGCCGAGGCCGCCGCGACCGCCCCCGACGACGCGGATCCGGAGACCCTCGCCGCAAATCTTGACACGGCCGCACAAGAGGTACTTGGGGAGTCCCTCTACGCGTACGTGAGCCGCGAGGACCTGTCGACCGCGCTCGACCCCGCCGGGAGCGTCGCCGCACGCGACTCCCGCGGCGGCCCGGCGCCCGACGCCGTCGCCGACTCCCTCGCGCGCATGACCGAGACGGTCGCCGACCACGAGGCCGAACTCGCGGCCCGCCGCGACGCGCTGGCGGCCGCCGAAACGGACTTGTCCGAGGCCGTCGACGAGTACGCCTGAGCGCGACACCGCGACCCACACCGACACCACGACCATGACCCGCCTCCGACGACCCCGGCCGCTCGCCCGACCGCGAGCGACGGCCCCGTCGCGCGGCCGGCGTCCGCGACTTCCGCGACGGCCGCGACGACGACCGCGAGGGGGCGTCCGACCGCGACCGTCGCCGCGTCCGGTCCCGGCCGCCGTCCCGCGCCCGCCGGCGGCGGTGGCCCCGCCGGCCCCCCTCGGGGCCTACACTACTCAGATTTCGAACACCGGATTCGAGATCCGCGCCGACCCGTCCGCTCACGCCGCGTAGCGACGACTACGTCATTAATTTTCCTTGACAGAATCGACGGATTAAAGTCCGATAGCGAGGTACTGGTGAGTACACCATGACCGAAGCCGAATGCGTCGAGTGCGGGGGCACGGTGGCCCTGCACGACGACCTGGAGATCGGAGAGATCGTCGACTGTGAAACGTGCGGCGCCGAACTGGAGGTCGTCGACGTCTCCCCGCCGGTCCTCGATCGAGCCCCGGAGCTCGAAGAGGACTGGGGGGAGTAAGATGAAGATCGGCCTGCTCTACTCCCGGATCCGAAAGGACGAGAAGCTCCTCCTGTCGGAGCTTCGCGAGCGCGGCCACGAGGTCGCGAAGATCGACGTGCGCAAGCAGCGGTTCGGCCTCGACTCGACGAGCGCCGGCGTGACCGACTGCGATCTCGTGATCGACCGCTGTCTCGCCACCTCGCGCTCGCTGTACGCGACGCGGTTCCTGTCGGCGTACGGCGTTCCCGTGATCAACAGTCCCGAGACCGCGGCGGTCTGTGCGGACAAGGTGAAGAACAGCCTCGCGCTGGAGGCGGCGGGCGTGCCGACACCGGCGACGGAGGTCGCGTTCACGAAGGAGGCCGCCATGGAGGCCATCGAGGACTTCGGCTACCCCTGCGTGATCAAGCCGGTCGTCGGCTCGTGGGGCAGGCTGATGGCGAAGATCGACTCCGAGACCGCCGCCGAGGCGATCCTGGAGCACAAGGCGACCCTCGGGCACTACGAGCACAAGGTGTTCTACGTGCAGGAGTACGTCGACAAGCCCGGCCGCGACATCCGCGTGCTGGCCTGCGACGGCGAGCCCGTCGCCGCCATGACGCGCTCCTCGGATCACTGGCTCACCAACGCCGCGAAGGGCGGCGAGACGGCCACCTTCGACCTCGACGACGAGGCGAAGGAACTCGTTGCGACCGCGAGCGACGCGGTCGGCGGCGGCCTGCTCGGCGTCGACCTGATGGAGACGAAGGACGGCGAGTACACGGTTCACGAGGTGAACCACACCGTCGAGTTCAAGGCGCTGAACGAGGCGAGCGAGGTCGACGTCCCCGCGGCGGTCGTCGACTGGCTCGAACTGAAGGCGGAAGTGGCCGAGGAGGCGGTGGCGACGGTATGAGCGAGGACGGTCACCCGACCCGCTCGGCCTCCGCCTCCGTCGTCGGCGCCTCCGGCTTCGCGGGCGGCGAGCTATGTCGCCTGCTGACGGGTCACCCCGACTTCGAGCTCGCGCAGGCCACGAGTCGCGAGTACGAGAACAAGACGCTCGGCTACGTCCACCCGAACCTGCGCGGGGTCGACCTTCGCTTCTCCTCGCCGGAGGATCTGGAGTCGGTGGACGTGCTGTTCGCCTCCACCCCGCACGGCGTCTCGATGGAGCACATCGACGCCTTCCGCGACGCCGCGGGCACCGTGGTCGACCTCTCTGCGGACTTCCGCCTGGAGGAGGAGGCCGACTACGACGAGTGGTACGACGGCCACACGGCGCCCGAGCACCTCGCGGACGCCGCGTACGCGCTCCCCGAGTTGGGCCGCGAGAAGCTCGAAGGCGCGGACCTCATCGCCTCCGGCGGCTGCAACGCGACGGCGACGATGCTGGCGCTGAAGCCGCTGGTCGACGCGGGCGTCATCACGCCCGACGACCGGGTCGTCGCGGACCTGAAGGTCGGCTCCTCGGAGGGGGGCGCCGGCGGCGGCGCCGCCTCCAGCCACCCGGAGCGCTCGGGCGTCGTGCGCCCGTACGCGCCGACGGGCCACCGCCACGAGGCGGAGATCCAGCAGGAACTCGGCCTCTCACTGTCGTTCACCGTCCACGCGGTCGACATGACCCGCGGGGCGGCGGCGACGTGTCACGCCTTCCCGAGCGAGCGCGTCACCACGGGCGACCTGTGGGGCGCCTACCGCGAAGCGTACGACGACGAGCCGTTCGTCCGCCTCGTCGCGGGCGGCGGCGGCGTGTACCGCTACCCCGAGCCGAAGGCCGTGGCCGGGACGAACTACGCCGAGGTCGGCTTCGAGCTCGACCCCGAGAACGGCCGCGTGGTCGCCTTCTCGGCCATCGACAACGTGATGAAGGGCGCGGCGGGGCAGGCGGTCCACGCCGCCAACGTCGCGCTCGGGCTGGAGGAGACGGCCGGCCTCGACTTCCAGGGGCTCCACCCCGTGGGATCGCCGTGAGCTGGCCCGGCGCGGCCGCGGCGGCCGACGGCGGCCCCCTCGCGGACGGCGGCGACGGCCCGCCCGTCGTCGTGAAGCTCGGCGGCGCCCGCGCGGTCGACCCCGCGGGCGCCGTCGGCGACGTGGCCCACCTCGTCGCGAACGGCCGCGACGTGGTCGTCGTCCACGGCGGCTCGACCGCCGTCGACGACCTGTTGGACCGCCTCGGCATCGAGTCGGAGTACGTCGAGACGCCCTCGGGCGTCACCGGCCGCTTCACCGACGAGGAGACGATGGAGGCGTTCACGATGGCGATGGCGGGGCAGGTGAACACCGACCTCGTCACCGCGATGAAGAACGCCGGCGTCGACGCCGTCGGCCTCTCGGGCGTCGACGGCGGCCTCCTGACCGGCCCCCGGAAATCGGCCGTCCGCGTCGTCGAGGACGGCAAGAAGAAGATCAAGCGCGGCGACCACTCCGGCACGCCGAAGGAGGTGAACGACGGCCTGCTCGACACGCTGCTCGCGGACGGGTACACTCCCGTCGTCTCCCCGCCGATGTTCGGCATGGAGTCCGAGAGCGAGGGCACCCCGGTCAACACCGACGCCGACCGCGCGGCCGCGGCCGTCGCGGGCGCGCTCGGCGCCGAGCTGGTCGTCCTGACGGACGTCTCGGGCGTGTACGCCGACCCGGACGACCCCGACACGCTCATCGAGTCGGTCGCCACGGGCGACGAGTACGACGCGCTCACCGACGCCGCCGAGGGGTTCATGACCCGGAAGGTGATGGCGGCGACCGAGGCGCTCGAATCCGGCGCGACGGCGGTGACCGTCGCCGACGCGAACGTCCGCGACCCCATCGTCGCCGCGCTCGACGGCGCCGGGACGCGTATCGAGCGCTCGGCGGTTATCGACGGCGACGAAGCCCACGCGGGAGGCGACGCCGCCGACGCGGAGGTGGACGGATGAGCGCCTTCGAGGACCCCAGCGACGCGGGCGAGGGGTTCGTCTTCTCCGAGAAGCCGATCCAGTTGGAGTCGGGCGAGGGCGTTCACCTCACCGCCAGCGACGGCACCGAGTACCTCGATTTCGGCGCGAGCTACGCCTGCACCCCGCTCGGGCACTGCCCGCCGGCCGTGGTCGACGCGGTGCAGGAGCAGGCGGCCGAGCTGCTGTACGTGCAGGCGTCGTACCCCAACAGCGCCCGCACGGAGCTGTACGAGCGACTCGGCGCGGTCGCCCCCGGCGACCTCTCGAAGGTGTGGCTGTGCAACTCCGGCACCGAGGCCAACGAGGCGGCGATGAAGTTCGCGCGCTCGGCGACGGGTCGCGAGAAGGTCGTCGCCACGAAGCGCGGCTTCCACGGCCGCACGCTGGGCGCGCTGGCGATGACGTGGAAGAAGAAGTACCGCGCCCCCTTCGAGCCCGTCGCCGGCGGCGTCGAGTTCGTCGATTACGGCGACGAGGAGGCGCTGGCGGAGGCCGTCGATGACGAGACCGCGGCCGTCTTCCTCGAACCCGTGCAGGGGGAGGGTGGGATCAACCCCGCCGGCGACGAGTACCTGCGGTCGGCTCGCGACCTGACGGCGGACGCGGGCGCGGCGCTGGTGTTCGACGAGATCCAGACCGGGATGGGCCGCACGGGTGACCTGTGGGCCTGCGAGGGCGCGGGCGTCCAGCCCGATATCCTGACGACGGCGAAGGGCGTCGCCTCCGGCCTCCCGCTGGGCGCGACGCTGTGTGCCGACTGGATCGCCGACGGCGCCGCGAGCCACGGGTCGACGTTCTCGGGCAACCCGGTCGTCGCCGCCGCGGCCAACGCGACCCTGGAGGAGCTGGTCGCCGAGGACGTGCCCGGCCACGCGGCGATGGTCGGCGACTACCTCACCACGCAACTGGAGGAGGCCGTCGAGGAACACGACCTCCCCGTGCGCGAGGTGCGCGGCGAGGGCCTGATGATCGGCATCGAGGTGAAGCGCGGGGCGAACCGCTACCTGCGCGAGTTGGCGCTGAACCACCAGATCCTCGCGCTGCCGGCGGGGCGCTCGGTGCTTCGCCTGCTCCCGCCGCTCGTGATCAACGAGGGGCACGCCCGCGAGGTCGTCGACGCGCTGACGGAGGTGCTGTGACGATGGCGAGCGAGCCCGAGGTGTCCGGATGATGGCGGTGTCGAACCCGCTGGACCCGACGGAGGCGCTCGACACCGAGGGTCGCCAACTGCTGTACGACCTCGTGTCGACGCCCTCCGTCTCGGGCGAGGAGGCCGATGCGGCGGCCGTCCTCGTCGACTTCTTCGAGGCGCACGACCGCGAGGCGTACACAGACGAGGTCGGGAACGTCCGCGCGCCCGGCGACGACTCGCTGTTGCTCACGTCGCACGTCGACACCGTCCCGGGCGACATCCCCGTCGAGATCGCCGACGGCGACGAGGAGTTGGACGCCGAGGGGCCCGTCCTGTGGGGCCGCGGCAGCGTCGACGCGACCGGGCCGCTGGCGGCGATGGCCGTCGCGGCCGTCGAGACCGGCGTCTCCTACGTCGGCGTGACCGGCGAGGAGACCGACTCCCGGGGCGCGCGCCACCTCGTCGAGACCCGCGACGCGCCCGAGGCCGTGATCAACGGCGAACCGTCCGGCTGGGACGCCGTGACGCTCGGGTACCGCGGGCTCATCTCGGGGACCTACGTCGCCACCAGTGAGTCGGGGCACACCTCCCGGCCGGACCCAAACGCCGTCGAACACGCGATGCACTGGTGGCAGCGCGTCGAGGGCGCGTTCGACTACTACGACTACGGGGCCGTCTTCGAGCAGGTGACGACCAAGCCCGTCGCCGTCGAGGGCGGCCTCTCCGAGGACGGCCTCTCGATGGAGGCGACGATGGACGTGCAGTTCCGCGTGCCGCCGTCGCTCGACCCCGAGGACGTCCGCGAGCGCGCCGACGCCGAACTCGACGTGGGGACGGTCCACTGGAACGAGCCGATCCCCCCCGTGATGGGGAGCCCGCGCGACCCCGTGGCGACGGCGCTTCGGGGCGGGATCCGGAAGGCGGGGGGCGACCCCCGCCTGCTCCGCAAGACCGGTACCGCGGACGTGAACCTGTTCGCCGGCGCCTGGGACGTGCCGATGGCGACGTACGGCCCCGGCGACTCCTCGCTGGACCACGCGCCGGACGAACGGCTCCCCCTCGCGGAGTTCGACCGCGCGGTCGACGTGTTGACCGACGCCTCGCGACGATTGCGAGGCCGAACCGACGACTGATCTACGGCGGCCCCGGCGGCTCCGACCGTCGCCCGCCCCGTTTTGACGTACTTCACACGACCACCGACTCACCACACACGACACCCACCCCACGACCCACGATCACGATGAGCACCCACACGACATCGACGACGCCGACCGACGCCGACGAGTTCCCGAGCGACTTCCTCGACATCGACGACCTGACCACCGACCAACTGGCGCAGGTCCTCGCGCGCGCCTCCGACCTGAAGGCGGGCAAGGACCTCACGCAGCTCCCGCGGACGACGCTGGCGATGCTGTTCGAGAAGCCCTCGACCAGGACACGCGCGAGCTTCGAGACGGGGATGACTCAGCTGGGCGGCCACGCGATGTTCCTCGGCCCCGACGCGATCCAACTGGGCCACGGCGAGCCGCTGAAGGACACCGCCCGCGCGCTCGGCGGCTACGCCGACGCGATCATGGTTCGGACGTTCGCCCACGAGAACGCCGAGACCCTCGCGGAGTACGCCGGCGTTCCGGTGATCAACGGGCTCACCGACGACGCCCACCCGTGCCAGACGCTCGCGGATCTGCTCACGATCCGCGAGGAGGTCGGCGACCTCTCGGAGGTGTCGGCGGCGTGGGTCGGCGACGGCAACAACGTCGGCCGCTCGTTCGCCGTCGGCGCCGCCCTGGCGGGGCTGGACCTCACGGTCGCGACGCCCGAGGGGTACGGCCTCGGCGACGACGTGTACGACCGCTGTGCCGAACTCGGGACCGAGCCGACCGCCGTCGACTCCCCCGAGGAGGCCGTCGCCGACGCGGACGTGGTGTACACCGACGTGTGGGTGAGTATGGGCGAGGAGGAGGAACGCGAGGGGAAGCTCCCCGCGTTCGAGGGGTATCAGGTCAACGAGGACCTGCTCGCCGAAACGGACGCGGCGTTCATGCACTGCCTGCCCGCCCATCGCGGCGAGGAGGTGACCGACGCGGTGCTCGAGTCGGAGCGGTCGCTCGTGTGGGAGCAGGCGGAAAACCGGATGCACGCGCAGAAGGGGCTGCTCGTGGAGCTGTTGGAGTAGTCGCCTCCGTACTGCACTCTCACCTCGCTACGGCTCCGGCGGCTCCCCGTCGTAGGCCGCGTGGTCGGTGAAGAAATTCAGCATCGCGAACTTCAGCTTCCCCGGGCCGATGTCGATCAGTTCCTCCCGCTCCTCCACGGGGAACGCGCCGCGCACGGAGTATTTTCCCATGTCCGCGGAGGTGTAGCGTTTGTCCAATAGCGCGCGCACGCCGAAGTCCTCGGGCGAGCGGATCACCCGCCCGAGCGCCTGCCGGGTCTTGCGGACGGTCGGGATCTCGACGGCGTACTCCCAGCCGGCGTCCCGTGAGCGCTCGGCGAACGCACGGTCGTAGGCCTCCTGCACCGCCTCCATGCGCTCGGAGAGGTGCGGGTACGGCACGCCCACGACCGCGACCGTCCGGGCGTCGTCGCCGTCGAAGCTCACGCCCTCGGCGAGCGTCCCCCACAGCGACGTGAACAGCGTCGCGCCCCCGCTGTCGACGAGGCGGCGGCGGAGTCGCTCGGTGTCGGGCTCCGAACCGTCGAGCAGGAGGGTACCGAGGTTCGGGTCGCCCGAAAGCAGTTCGTGGTAGCGCTCGGCCTCCGCGTACGACGGGAAGAACAGAAGGCTGTTGCCGGGCGTGAACCGCACGACATCCGACAGCGTCGCGGCGATCGTCTCCTGTGTCGCGGGGTCGTCGCGCTCGGAGGCGAACAGCGCCGGGGTGGCGACCGAGAAGGTTCGGCGGTTCTCCTCGGGGTACTCCATCCCGTACGCGAGCGTCGCCGGGTCCGACAGCCCGAGCACGTCCTCGGTCACGTCGAACGGGCGGAGGGTGGCGGACATGAGGACGCTCGCGTACACCTCGTCGAACAGCTCCGCGGTCACCTCCCGCGGGATGCAGGTGTACAGCTCCGCGCGGCCGTACACCTCGTCGGTGCCGGCGTCGCGCCGGACGGAGACGACCGGGTGCTGGCCGAGCTCGCCGCCGTCGTCCATCCACGCCGAGACGAACGCGGCCGCCCGGAGGGTCTGACACTCCCGCCGCGTCGTCGTTTCCCCGTCGCGGTACGCCTCCTCGTACTCCTCGTCGAGGCGCTTGCCGAGCTGGAGCGCCAGGTCGCACTCCGCGCGGATGCCCTGTCCCTCGTAGCGCTCCAGGAACGCGAGCGTCAGGTCGTCGCGACGGTCCTCGTTGGCGATGCTCACGTCGTCCCAGTTCTCGCCGACCTGCTCGCGGGCGCCGAACCCCAGCTTCTCGTCGTAGGTGTCCCGCAGCGCCTCGGTGAACGCCCGGAGGACGTTCTCCGCGGGTTCGGCGCGGGAGTCGTCGGTCTCCTCCAGCTCGTTCAGGGCCGACTCCAGGGTGTTCTCGGTGAGCGTCTTCGAGGCGTGGTCGCGGGCGGCGTCCTCGACGTTGTGCGCCTCGTCGAAGACGGTGATCACGTCCTGCGGGTCGCGGTCGAGCCACCGGAAGAACTGCTCGCGTATCTGCGGGTCGAGCAGGTGGTGGTAGTTGCAGACGACGAGCTCCACCTCCTCCATTCCCTCTTTCAGCAGCTCGTAGCCGCAGAATCCCCGGCTGCCGGCGTACTCGTACACCTCGTCGGGGGTGCGCACGTCGTCGAACAGCCACGAGAAGAACTCGCCCGTGTCGCCGGTGAGGTTCTGGAGGTAGTAGTCGCAGGTGTTGGCGGCCTCGTCGTCGATCTCCTCGTCGAGGCGCTCCAGTTCCTCCTGGACGGCCTGTCTGGCTTCGGCGGCGCTTCCGGCGTCGCCGCCGGATCCGCCGCCCGCACCGTCGGCGCCCTCGCGCATCTCGTCGGTGAGATCATCGAGCCGTTGTTCCAACTGCTCCTTGTCGGACCGGTCCTCGACGAGCGAGCGCGTGGTGTCGCGCAGCGTCTGACACTCCTGGTAGTCCACGTCGATGTGGCACATCGACGACTTCCCCTTGAACACGGTCGCGCGGATACGCTCGGTCTCGTGGATGGCGCGGGCGTCCTCGACGAACTGGCGCATCTGCTGGTGGACGTTCGTCGTGATGACGACGGTGCGGTCGTGATCGCGGGCGTGCTGCAGCGCGGGCACGAGCGCCGAGAGCGTCTTGCCGGTGCCGGGTGCGCCCTCGAACAGCACGTCCTGTCCCCGCTCCAGCGAGTTGGAGATCCGATCCATCGCCTCCTCCTGGTTCGGGTACGGCTCGTCGTACGGGAAGAAGCGCAGGTGACCGTCCGTCGTCGACACGGTCGTACTTTCGCCTCTTCAGCTTTGAAGTTACGGGTGCCGTGGCGGTCGCGTGGACGTCGGCCGAATCGGCCGACGGACCGGGCGACGACGATGCTCCGGGTCGCGGGGGGGGTGCCCGACCTGTCGGGGCCGCATCGTGTACGTACGGCTATCCCCGGAGCGCGCGTCCGTACGTGACGCTATGGCGACACAGACACGAACGACTACGACGGCGGAACCTGGGATCGAGACGGTCGAGACCGGCTGGCGCGGCGGCGTCGCCGCGGGCGCGCTCGCCGGGATCGCGATGGGCGCGGCGTTCTCGCTGTTCGCGCCGGCGGCGCTGGAGGTCGCGATCCCCTCGCTGTACGGCCTGTCGGGCGGGCTCGCCGGCTGGATCGTCCACGTGAGCCACGGCGCGGTCCTCGGCGTGGGGTTCGTCGCGCTCGCGAACGCCCTCGGCGTCGTCGACCCGACCCGGTCGACCCTGCTCGGTGCCGGCTACGGGGTCGCGCTTTGGGCGATCCTCGCGGCACTCGTGATGCCGGCGTGGCTCGCTGCGGTCGGCTCGCCCGCGAACCCCCCGCTCCCGAACCTCGATACACTCAGCCTCGCGGCCCACGTGCTCTACGGGGCGGTGTTGGGCGCTGTGCTCCCGTCGCTTCGATCGCTGTGAGCTCCCCTCGACGCCGCTGACTTTTTCGCTCGCGACGACCATCCCCCGAGCATGAGCGAACACGCGTCCGACGACACGGCCGACGGGAACTCGGAGTTCGACAAGGAGGCCGAACGCGAGAAGCTCCGCGAGAAGTTCGCCCGCGACGAGGAGAAGCGCGAGTCGACCCGCCGGATGAGCGAGCTCCTGCTCAAGGGCGCGACGATGACGAACGACCACTGCGACGCCTGCGGCTCGCCGATCTTCCGACAGAACGGGCAGGAGTTCTGCCCCGAGTGCGACGTGGAGGGCTCGACCGGGGCGGCTCCGGGCGAGCCGGCGAACACGGACGCGGCGAACGCGGATGCGGCGGACCCGGACGCGGCGAACGCCGCTGTGGCGAACGAGAACGCGGCGCCCGACGCGACGCCGAACGAGAGCCCGTCCCCGACCCCGACGGATCCGACAGAGTCCTCACCGGAGGACGTGAACGCGTCCAGGGACGTGGACGGAGCCGGAGTCGACGCCGCGGGGACGGCCGGGACGGCGGCACCGGAGACGACGGGCCACGTGGACGCGAGCGTCGACGTGGCGGCCGGACGTGATACCTCCCCGGCATCGACCCGGTCCGCCCCCGGCGACGCGAACGCGGGAGCCGCCGGCGACGACCTCGCGGCCGGCCGCGACGCGCTCGCGAGCACGCTGCGGCGCCACGCAGAAGCCGCCGCCGAGGCGTCCGACCCCCGCGTCGCCGCCGACCACCTCGCGGCCGCTCGGGAGGCGGCCGAGGCGCTCTCGGCGCTGCGTCGCTGAGAACCGAACCGTACACGCCGGAGAACGGGCGACTCGCGGCTACTCCGGGTAGTCGCTTCCGACGACCTCGCGGATGCGCTCGGCGGTCACCTGCCCGACGCCCGAGACCTCCAGCAGGTCCTCCTCGCGGGCGGTCATCACCGCCTCGACGGTGCCGAAGTGCTCCAGCAGCGCGCGCGAGGTGACGGGACCGATGTCCGCGATCGACGAGACGACGTACTCCTGTTGCTCCGCGAGCGTCTTCGCCCCCTTCTCGCCGTGTGCGGACACCTCGCGGTCGTTCTCCTCCTGCTCGCGACGGGCGATCACCTCCAGCAGGTCGGCGGTGTCGGCCTCGTCCTCGGTCCGGAGGACGCTCGCGTCGAAGTCGATCGCCAGCGACGACAGCGCCCCGCGGACCGCGTTCGGGTGGACGTTGCGCTCGCCGTACAGGTCCTCGCCCTCGATGATCACGACGGGCCGGGCGTACGCGCGGGCGGTGTCCTTCACCTGCTCGAACATCGAGCGGTCGCCGCCCACGAGCGTGTCGAGGAAGTCCGCGACCGACTTGCGCTCGACGGCGACGCGGTCGGAGAGCACGTAGTCGCCGACCGCCAGCGTCTCCAGCCGGGTGGTGATCCCCTCGCGGGTGGAGAGGTCGCGCGCGATCGTCGACTCCAGTTCGCGCTGGTCGATGACGATCTCGGTGCCCTCGTCGCTCCCGGCGGTGGCGACGACGCCGTCGTCCGCGTCACTGCCGGCGTCGGTCTCGTCGTCAGGGTCGCCGTCGCCGCCGTCGACGGTCGTGTCGCCACTCACACCGCGGTCGTCCGCCGTTTCGCCGCCGTCCTTCGTCGTCTCGTCGTCGCCCGTCGACTCGGGGTCGAAGTCGGTCAGTCCGGGCTGTGACCCGTCGGCGGTCGACGCCGGCGTCGAGTCCGACGTGGACTCCGCGGAGGCGTCGGCGACGGTCGCGTCGTCGGCCTCGCCGTCGCCGTCGTTGGTTTCCTCGCCGTCGAACTCGGTCAATCCAGTCTGGTCGTCGTCGAGTTCGTCGGTCAGCTCGTCGGCGACGCCCTTCAGCTCGCGAAGCTCGTTTTCCATCTCCTTCTCGCGGCGCCGCGAGATCCAGAAGAACGCCTCGTCGCGCGTGTCGTTGGCGAGGAGGACGACCACCTCCCCCTCGGCCTGCCGGCCGGTCCGCCCCTTGCGCTGGATGGAGCGAATGGCGGTCGGCACGGGCTCGAAGAACAGCACCAGATCGACCTCCGGCACGTCCAGCCCCTCCTCGGCGACGCTGGTGGAGACGAGCACCTCGAACTCGCCGGCCCGGAAGGCGTCGAGCGTCTCCTGCTGCTGTTTCTGGGTCATGCCGTCGGAGCCCTCCTTGTCGCCCTGGCCGACGAACCGCCGGGTGTCGAAGGAAGCGGAGAGGAACTCCGTGAGCGCCTCGGCGGTGTCCCGCGACTCCGTGAACACGATGACGCGCTCGCCGCCGCCGATGCCGAGCGTCTGCGCCAGCAGGACACGGGTCCGGCGGAACTTCGGGTGGAGGTCGTCGAAGTTCTCGGCCTTGCGCATCGCCTCGCGCACCTTCGGCTCGGAGACGAGTCGCTGGCTCGCCTTCGAGGCGCCCGACGACCGGGCGGCGTTGCGCTGGCGCTCGAAGTACCGCCGCAGCGCCTCGACGCTTTGCGTCTCGACGAGTTCGACGGCGCGCCGGAGCTTCATCACCTCCGCGTGCACGGACATCCCGGTGTAGGCGTCCGAGTCTCCCCCGTCCATCATGCGCTGGAGCTCCCCGCGCATCTTGTTGAGGTCCTTCTGGGAGACGTCCGGCTGAGTCGTGTTCGTGACGCCCAGTTGCTTCAGGCTCTCCAGCCTGTCCGTGATCACCTCGTTGAGGGCGTCGCGGATCTCGACGATCGGCTCCGGGAGGTCGATCCGCTCCCACTGCACGTCGGTGTCGTGGGTGTACTCGCCCACGTCGGCGTCGTCCTCGGTCATCACCTCCACCTGGTCGATGCCGAGGTTCTCACAGACGGCCGTGATCTCCTCGCGGTCGCCCCCCGGCGAGGCCGACATCCCGGTGACGAGCGGGTTCTCGGCGTCCGCGTGGTAGCGCTCGGCGATGTACACGTACGCGTAGTCGCCGCTGGCGCGGTGGCACTCGTCGAACGTCAGATGCGTCACGTCCGCCAGCGAGACCCGGTTGCCGACGAGGTCGTTCTCGACGACCTGGGGCGTGGCGATGACGATGCTCGCGCTCTCCCACAGCTCCGCGCGGTCGTCCGGGCGTACCTCCCCGGTGAACACGACGATCTCCTCGTCGGCGACGTCCAGCGCCTCGCGATAGAAGTCGGCGTGCTGCTGGACCAGCGGCTTCGTCGGCGCGAGAAACAGCGCCTTCCCCCCGGTCTCGTACAACCGGTGGGCGGTGACCAGAAGCGAGACGGTCGTCTTCCCGAGGCCGGTCGGGAGGCACACGAGCGTGTGACCCTCGCGGGCGGTCGCCGCCAGCTCCGTCTGGTAGCGACGGTTCTCGATGAACTCCGGAACGAGCAGCGGGTGCTCGACGTACTCGTCCTCCGCGGCGGCCTCGGCCATCGTCGGATCTTGCGCCTCACGCGGGGTAAACCTTCGCGAACCGTGGCGAAAGTGAAGCCGGACGCCTCACGGCTCGAACGGCCGGTTCAGCGCTCCTCGCGCGGCCGGAACTCGAACCGGCGCTCGTCGCAGGCCGTCTCGGGGACGGACTCGTCGAGGAGCGCGGCCCACTCCGTGATGTGACAGCGCTCGGATGCTGGCATCGGTCGGGTCAACACGAGGATCCGTGATAACCGTTTCTCGCGTTCCCGCTCGCTCGGGCGCGGACGACCGCTTCTTTGTGACCCTCCTCGACGTTCCCGGTTCGGCGCCGACCGGACGTCTCTCGGGCGCCCGCCCCTCAGATCAGTTGTTCGCCGTCGTCGTCGTACAGACGGATGGCGTCGACCGGGCAGGTGCGGGCCGCGAACTTCGCGTCCAGCTCGTCGCCGTCGGGCACCTCCAGCGAGAAGGTGTCCTCGTCGGTCTCCTCGCCGCCGACGAGCGTCGCCTTCCCGGCGTCCATGTCCTTCTCGAAGGCGTCCCACTCGGCCACGCACTGGTACATCCCGACGCAGGTGTCACGGTCGAACTCGACGTGCATACCCAGACCGTGGTCGCGGCGGCTAATACCGTCTTCGTCCCCGTCCCGGTCGGCGGCGCCGCCCGTTCGGGGCCGTCGGTTCGGTTCCGAAGACCTCCCGAGGGCGCCACGGTGGGACGGCCTCAGTACCCCGCGAGCAGCCTGGCGAGGACGCCCCGAACGCCCGGCGCCACCGCACCCTCGGGGACGAACGTCGGCACCGCGTCGCGGTCGATCCCGTCGTCCCCGCCCTCCGCGCCGCGCCAGACGACGGTCCGTCCCTCGACCGTCCCGTCGCCGACCCCGCCGGCGACGACGTGGCCCTCCGGCGCGTGGAGGACGAGCGCGTCCGCGCCGGGATAGACGGTCCCCTCGCCGCCCATGACGAACGGCAGCACGGGGTCGCGGGCGTCGAAGGCGGTGAACAGGACCGCGCCGGCCTCGCGCTCGGCGGCGTCGCCGCGGCGGTGCTCGACGACCAGCGTGTCGCCGTCCATCCGGCTCGTCCGGTCGCCGCCGTCCGAGGCCGTCGCGGCGTCGACGATCGCGGCCCGCAGCGAGTCGTTCCGGAGCGCATCGGTCCCGTCGGACAGGTCGAGGCGGGCGGTCCAGCGGGTCGAGCCGTCGTCGGACACGTGCACGTCGAGCGTGGCGCGTTCGACCGCGACGGCGACGCCGTGCCGGTCGGCCGCGTCGGCGAGCGCGCCGTCGACGCAGACGCCGCAGGCTGGCTCCGGCGGCGCACGGGCGGCGCCGTCGGCCGGGACCGCTGCGGCGACGAGCGCCGACGCGACGAGGGCGACGGCGACGAGACGGAGGACACGGGGAGAGAGGGTAGCGAGGGACACGGCGGGGTCTGCGTCGCTCCGGCGTAAGTACCTTCGGCCGCCTCGACGGGCAAGCGTTTTGCGCCCCCCGGCGGAGCACCCGACCATGAAGAACACCGCGGGGACGGAGGCGGCGAAGCGGGCGGCCGGCGAGGCGGCCGCCGCCGAGGCGACCGACGGCGACGTGGTCGGGCTCGGCACCGGCTCGACGGCGGCGCACGCGATCCGCGACCTCGGCGAGCGCGTCGCCGAGGGGCTCGACATCGAGGGCGTCGCCACCTCCTACCAGTCGCGGGCGCTCGCGAGGGAGGTCGGGATCCCCCTGTTGACGCTGTCGGACGTGGCCCGCGTCGACCTCGCGATCGACGGCGCCGACCAGGTCGCCCTCGACGCGAACGCGCTGGTGAAGGGCGGCGGCGCCGCACACGCCCGCGAGAAGGTCGTCGCGTCGGCGGCCGACGAGTTCCTCGTCGTCGCCGACGACTCGAAGCTCGCGGACCGGCTCGAACACCCGGTCCCCGTCGAGGTACTGCCGGACGCGCTCGCCCGCGTCGAGCGTGCGGTCAGCGACGCCGGCGGCGACCCGACGCTTCGGGACGCCGAGCGCAAGGACGGTCCCGTGATCACCGACAACGGGAACCTCGTGCTCGATTGCGACTTCGGCGCCGTCTCGGAGCCGGCGTCGCTGGCGCGGACGCTGTCGGCCGCCGCGGGCGTCGTCGAGCACGGCCTGTTCGTCGGGATGGCCGACGCGGTGTTCGTCGGCGATGACGACGGCGACGTGCGGCGGACGGAGCCGTAGGGCTCAGCGTCGGCGTCCAGCTCGTCGAGCACGCGCGATCGGCGGCGCCGCGGCTACGCGGTCGGTGAAAGAAGTGGAGGAAAGGTGGCCGAGTTTACAGGTCGCGCGGCTGGACCGTCTTCCGGTCGTTCTCCTCGGCGCGGCGGGCGGCGTCCTCGAGCAGCTCCTCGACTTCCCCGTCGAGTGCGTCGTAGAAATCGGACGCGACGTTCTTCTCCTCGAGGTACTCCTTGACGGCTGCCTTGACGATGAGGTCTGCCATGCAATCTGGTTTTCCCGACGCCTCCTTATAAGATTTCCCAAGTTATCCCGCGAGGCGGGGCCCCTCGCGGCCGTTCACGGGTGTTTCCGACTTCGGGTTTATATACCGTTCCCGGTCGGAGGCTTCGAGTCGGTCCGCCCCCGAGGGTCGTCCATGCGCGAAACGCTGGAGGCGGTCGCCGCCGGCGACCTGACGCCCGCACAGGCGGAGGCGCGGTTGCGCGGCTACGCGACCACGGAGGCCGGACGGTTCGACGCCGCCCGGGAGCATCGCCGCGGGATCCCCGAGGGGATCCTCGCGGAGGGGAAGACGCCCGCGGAGGTGGCGGCGATGGCCGACGCCGCGGTCGACTCGACCGGACGGGCGCTCGTCACGCGCGCCGACGACGAGACGGCCGAACAGGTGCGGGCCTACATGGACCAGGAGCACCCGGAGGCGACCGTCGAGCGCGACGCCCGGGCGCGGACCGTCGTGGTCCACGCCGACGACTACGTGCCGCCCGCCGTCGACGCGGACGTGGTCGTCGTCTCCGGCGGCACCGCCGACGCGCCCGCGGCCAGGGAGGCGGCCGTCGTCGCCGGCGAGGCCGGCCCGCGCGTCGAGACGGTCGAGGACGTGGGCGTCGCCAACCTCACGCGCGTGCTCGACGAGCTGGACGCCCTTCGCGGGGCGGACGTCGTCGTCGCGGTTGCGGGACGGGAGGCCGCGCTGCCGCCCGTCGTCGCGGGGCTGGTCGGCGCGCCCGTGATCGGCCTCCCCACGTCGACGGGGTACGGCGTCGGCGGCGACGGGAAGGCGGCGCTGTTGGGCCTGCTCCAGTCGTGTACCGTCCTCTCGGTGGTGAACGTCGACGCCGGCTTCGTCGCCGGGACGCAGGCCGGGCTGATCGCCATCGGCGTCGACGGCTCCCGCGATGGAGGGGACGACTGACCGACCGGTTCGACGCCGTTTTCCGCCGCTGCACGGCGCGTGCGCCGTGAAAGAGTATATGTGTCATGCACCCCTACGCGTGGTACCGGCAGCGGTGGATGCCGGACGACCACATGCCACGCTGCGACCACTGCGGGTCGCACGTATCCGACCGCTTCGCCCGCGTGTTCAGCGACGAACGCGGGGACCTGAACGCGTGCCCGTCCTGCTCTGCGAACGCGGGCATCGCCGAAGCGGCACGGGATCGGACCCGCGCAGACGACTGAACCGCTCTGCGACCACCTCACCGCGCCGCGACGGCCACCACCCATCCGTCCCCCGTTCCCCCGCGGGACTCGGGACCGGCGGCGCCGTGCCGCACCGCGTCCGTTTATTTCACGCGCGCCGAACACCGTCGCCGTGAGCGATCGCGATCCGACGGTCGACGCCCGCGGCGAAGACCCCGGCCACGACGGCGACGACTCCGACCGCACCGGCGACGACCCCGACCGCGTCGACGGCGTCGCCGTCCCGGCGGCCGACCACTACGTGTACGTCCTGGAGTGCGTCGACGGGTCGTTATACACCGGCTACACGACCGACGTGGCCCGCCGCGTCGCCGAGCACGACGCCGGCGACGGCGCGAAGTACACCCGCGGGCGGACGCCCGTCGAGCTGGTCCACGTCGAGGCGTTCGACTCGAAGTCGGCGGCGATGAGCCGGGAGTACGCGATCAAACAGCGGTCGCGACGGGAGAAGGAGCGGCTGATCGGGTAGGACCGGTCGACGGTCGGTCGACCTCGCGCGCCCGGCCGCTACTCCGGAACGTCGAGGAACTCGTCCTTGTGCCCGGCGTAGTGGGCGATCCGTCGCCCGAGCTTCATCGTCCGCTCGCGCAGCGCGTCGTCGACGAACTCGTAGCGCGCGTCCGCGCCGATCGCGCCCTCGGGCGGCCGGTCGCCCTCGTCCCACGGCTCGAAGCGGTTTCGCGCGTTGCGGATCCCGACCTGGAGCGGGGCGACCCAGCCGTGGACCCCGCGGATCGTCGCGCGCATGTGTTCGAGCGTCCCGCCGTAGGAGCCGCCGCCGGCGACGGCGAACAGCCCGACGACGGTGTCGTCGTACTCGTCGAAGCTACACCAGTCGTGGAAGCTCCGGAACGCCGACGAGTACGAGTCGTGGTACACCGGCGTGCATAGGAGCACGCCGTCGGCGTGCCGCATCCGCGCGAGCAGGTCCGGCACGTCGCCGGCGTCCGCGGCGTCGACGTCCGGGTGATACAGCGGCACGTCGAGCTCGGGGTCACCCAGATCGATGAAGTCCGGCTCGGCGCCGTACTCGGCGGCCGCATCGAGGGCGTACCGCAGCGTCGCCCGGCCGTAGCTCCCGTCGCGTCGCGAGCCGTTCACGGCGACGACGGTAGGCGTCTCCGACATGCCAGAGAGTTCCCGGGCGCGCGCAAAAGCCCGTCGGGTTCTGACGGCGGCCGGCGCCGGATCCGGCCCTCGTACGGCCCGACCGCGGGCACCCGGGTTTTTGCCACCCCGCGCCGACGGCTCCCGCATGGACGAGATCTCCTTCGGAACCGACGGGTGGCGCGCCACCCTCGACACGTTCACCGACCGCCGCGTCCGGATCGTCGGTCAAGCCGTCGCCGACACCTTGGCGGAGGCGGACGCCGCCGCGGAGGGCACGGCGGACCGCCCCGTGATCGTGGGCTACGACGCCCGGCCGACCTCCGAGGGCTTCGCCGAGTCGCTCGCGGAAGTGCTCGCGGGCAACGGCTTCGACGTGCTCCTCCCCGAGCGCGACTGCCCCACCCCGCTCGTGGCGTACGCCATCGTCGAGCGCGACGCGGCGGGCGCGATGATGGTCACGGCCTCGCACAACCCGCCCGAGTACAACGGCGTGAAGTTCATCCCCGACGACGGCGCGCCCGCCCTTCCGGAGGTCACCGAGCGCATCGAGGCGAACCTCCGCGAGCCGACCCTCGACGCCGCTGGCACCGCCGACGAGGGCGATATCCGCCGCGTCGACCTTCAGACCCCCCACACCGAACACGCCCGCGACCTCGTCGCCCGCGGGGGGGCGCTCGATCTGTCGGGGCTGACGGTCGCGTACGACGCGATGCACGGCAGCGGCCGCGGCGTCACCGACGCGCTGCTGGAATCCGCGGGCGCCGAGGTCGAGCGCCTGCGCTGCGACCGCGACCCCGAGTTCGGCGGCGGGTCGCCGGAGCCCTCGGCGGAGAACCTCGAAGCGCTCGCCGCGCACGTCGCCGAGGGCGACGCGGACCTGGGGATCGCCAACGACGGCGACGCCGACCGGCTGGCGATCGTGACCCCCGGGCGCGGCCACCTCGACGAGAACCTCTTC
Source organism: Halobaculum roseum (assembly GCF_019880245.1). NCBI lineage: Archaea > Methanobacteriati > Methanobacteriota > Halobacteria > Halobacteriales > Haloferacaceae > Halobaculum > Halobaculum roseum. The sequence goes on along the minus strand of NZ_CP082286.1, from coordinate 1,940,791 downwards.
TTCGCGGCGACGTACGACCGCCTCCTCGAGGGCGACTCCGGGCCCGCGATCCGCACCGTCTCGACGACGTTCCTCATCGACCGGATCGCCGAGGCGCACGGCGAGGAGGTGTTCGAGACCGCGGTCGGCTTCAAGTGGGTCGCACAGGCGATGGGCGAGCACGACGCGCTGATCGGCGGCGAGGAGTCCGGCGGCTTCTCCGTTCGCGGGCACGTCCGCGAGAAGGACGGCGTGTTGATGGCGCTGCTCGCGGCCGCCGCCGAGGCGGAGGAGTCGTACGACGACCGCGTCGACCGGCTGGAGGCCGAGCACGGCCGCATCGTCGCCGACAAGGTGAGCGTCGACTGCCCCGACAGCGAGAAGGCCCGCGTCATCGACGACCTCGCCGACCACATCCCCGACGAGGTCGCCGGCGAGGCGGTCGCGGACGTGGTGACGGTGGACGGCTTCAAGCTCCTCCTGGCCGACGGCTCGTGGCTGCTCGTGCGCCCCTCGGGCACCGAGCCGAAGATGCGCGTGTACGCCGAATCCGGCTCCGAGAGGAACACGAAAGCGATCCTCGCCGACGGCCGCGAGCTGGTCGAGCCGCTGGTCTGACGCGGTGGGCCCGTCGACCGACGGACCCGTCCCCTCCTCGGTTCCGCGGCCGATCCCCGGATCCCCGGGTTTGACGGCGGGGTCGTCGCTACGACCGGTATGTTCGACGACGAGGTCGCCGCCCGCGTCAGCGACGACCGCGAGCGCGACGGCTACCTGTTCCCCGACTACGGCCGGTACTGCTTCGCCGGCGTCCCCGCGACCCTCGGCGGGGTGCTCGGCGTCGACCTCCCCGGCGACCCGCTCCCGGACGGCGCCGTCGCCGACGTGCCCGGCCTCGCCGGCACCGCCCCCGGCGACGACGCCGACTACGACCGCGTCTGTCACGTGCTCGTCGACGGCTTCGGCTACGAGCAGTGGCGTCGCGAGGTCGCCGCCGGCCGGGCGCCCGAGTGGATCGCCGACCTCGCCGAGACCGCCCGGGTGACGCCGCTCACGTCCGTCTACCCCTCCGAGACCGCGGCGGCGATCACGACCGTCCACACCGGCCGCACGCCCGCAGAGCACGGCGTGATCGGCTGGGACGTGTACCATCGCGACGCCGACCGCGTCGTCCAGACGCTCCCGTTCACGACGAAGTCCGGCGACCCGGCCGACGAGGCATACGGCGTCCACGCCGGCGACCTCTTCGCCGGCGGGTCGATATACGAGTCCCTGGCTACCGAGGGCGTCGACTCCGTGACCGTCCAGCCCACGAAGGCCGCGACGGGCGCGTACTCGGCGCACGCGCTCGCCGGCGCCGACTCCCACGGGTACGAGGACCTCGACGGCTTCCGGTCGCTGTTGACCGAGGCGCTCTCCGAGTCGGATCCGGACACCTACTGCTATGCGTACCTCTCGGACGTGGACGGCGCGGCCCACGAGGCCGGCACCGACTCCGACCGCTACCGCGAGACGCTCGCGGCCGTCTCCGAGGCCGTCGCGACGGCGTTGTCGGGTGTCCCCGAGGAGGTCGCCGAGTCGACGCTGCTCGTGCTCACCGCCGACCACGGCCACGTCGACACCGACCCCGAGACCAACGTCGACCTCTGGGAGCACGACTTCCTCACGGAACGCATGCGTCGCTACGAGACCGGCGCCCCGACCGAGTACCCGCTGGCGCGAGGCGACGGCGGTGACGGCGGGTACGGCGGCGAAGACGGCGACGACGGCGACCCGCTCCCGCCGGTCGGCGGCGCGCGCAACGTCCACCTCCACCTCCGGCCGGGGACGACCGAGGAGGTGCTCGACTACCTCGATCGGACCTTCTACGGGCGGGCGTTCACCCGCGAGGAAGCCTTCGTCCGCGGGCTGTTCGGCGACCGCGCGGTCTCCGACCGTCTCCGCCGCCGCTGCGGCGACGTGGTGTTCGTCCACCGACGGAAGGCGGCCTGGCGGGGCGACGAACCGGAAAAGCTCGGGTACGTCGGCTGGCACGGCGGGCTGACGCCCGAGGAGATGTTGACCCCGTTCGCGGCCGCGCCGCTGTCGGACGTGGGCTGATCCCGGTCGGTCACTCCGGCGCGTCGCCCGCGTCGGCCCTCGCGAGCGTTCCGAACAGTCGCCCGTCGCGCTCCTCGATCTCGAAGCCCAACGACTCGTAGAACGGCCGCACTTGCGGCCGGAACGTCGCCGTCAGCGGCCCGTCGGTCCGCCCGGCGGCCGCCGCGACGAGGGCGGTGCCGACGCCGTCGGCCCGCCGGCGCTTTCGTACCGCGATCGCGTCGATGTGACTGTCGGCGAGCACGAGCGCCCCGATCACGGCAGGGTCGTCGGTCTCGCCTGCGGTGTCGGCGTCGACGGCGACCAGCGCGTCGCCGCCGGCGACGCGGTCGGCGAGGTCGTCCGGAACCGAGAGCATCGCGGCGTCGAAGAGTCGGCGGACCGCGTCGGCGTCGTCGCCGCGGGCGGGCCGGATGGACGCGGCGCCGGCGCTGTCGGCGGTGTTGTCGACGGCGCTGTCTGCGGTGCTGTCGGCGTCGTCGCCTGTCATCCGCCCTTGATGAGCCGGAGCACCTTCAGCTCGGTCGCCTCGACGGGGGCGTCCTCCGGGACCGGGCTCCCGTCCACGAGCACGGTTACCTCGTGGGGGGAGTAGCCGACCGCCCGGCACACGTCGGCGTAGGTCGCGCCGTCGTCGAGCGCGAGCGTCTCGGTCCCCTCGCCGACGACCTCGCAGGTCACGTCCATGTCCGCAGTCGCCGCCGCGCGGCTTTCAGCGTTGCCGTCGCGTGCGCTCTGGCGCCCCCGACCGCGGGCACCCGTTACCGACGGCGCGCGTCGGTCCAGGGTACCGGGGGCGGTATCTCGGGGCGTTTATCCCCCCGGGCCGCCGACCACCGTCCATGAGCGAGGCCGACGACGCGGAGGCGACCGAGGCCGGCGACGGGGACGACGCCGGCCCCGCGCCCGGGCGGGAGGTCTGGATCGAGAAGTACCGCCCGGAGACGCTGGAGGACGTGTACGGACACGAGCAGATCGTCTCGCGACTGCAAAGCTACATCGAACAGGACGACCTGCCGCACCTCCTGTTCGCGGGGCCGGCCGGCGTCGGGAAGACGACCTCGGCGGTCGCCATCGCCAAGACGATCTACGGCGACGACTGGCGGACGAACTTCCTGGAGCTCAACGCCTCCGACCAGCGCGGGATCGACGTGGTGCGCGACCGGATCAAGAACTTCGCGCGCTCGTCGTTCGGCGGGTACGACTACCGGGTCATCTTCCTCGACGAGGCCGACTCCCTCACCGACGACGCGCAGTCGGCGCTCCGGCGGACGATGGAGCAGTTCTCCGACAACACGCGCTTCATCCTGTCGTGTAACTACTCCTCGAAGATCATCGACCCCATCCAGTCGCGGTGTGCCGTCTTCCGCTTCTCGCCGCTGTCTGACGAGGCCGTCGCGGCGCAGGTCCGGGACATCGCCGCCGACCAGGACATCGAGATCACCGACGAGGGGCTCGACGCGCTGGTGTACGCCGCCGACGGCGACATGCGCCGCGCGATCAACTCCCTCCAGGCGGCCGCGACCACGGGGGAAGTCGTTGACGAGGAGACCGTCTACGAGATCACCGCGACGGCGCGCCCCGAGGAGATCGAGGCGATGGTCGAGGACGCGCTCGCCGGCGACTTCTCGAAGTCGCGGGCGACGCTCGACACGCTGCTCACCGAGACGGGGATGGCCGGCGGCGACATCATCGACCAGCTCCACCGCTCGGTGTGGGAGTTCGACCTCTCGGATCGCGAGGCGGTGCGGCTGATGGAGCGCATCGGCGACGCCGACTTCCGGATCACCGAGGGCGCCAACGAGCAGGTGCAGCTGGAGGCGCTGTTGGCGTCGCTGGCGCTGGCGAACGAATAGGCGAACCAGAGCCGTGCCGTCCGGCCCCGATCGCGCGACTCACACTTCCGGCTCGATGTAGACGATCCGGACGCGGTCGTCGAGGTCCCGAAGCGTTGCCTCGATCTGCGTGATGTCCTCGTCGACGCCGCGGGCCGCCGCGTCGCCGTCGAAGCTCACGTCCGCGGTGACCAGCGCCTCGCCGGGCCCGACGAACACCGTCCGGAACCCGTCGACGTGGACGACGCCCTCGTGATCGGCGATCGCCGACCGGAGCGTTTCCTCCACGCCCGCCGGGAGCGACTCCCCGAGGATCAGCCGCTTGTTCTCCCAGGCGAGCGCGACGGCGAAGCCCATCAACAGCCCGCCGATGACGAGCGAGGCGATCGCGTCGAAGATCGGCATGTCGAGGTACCGCGCCAGCGTGATGCCGACGAGCGCGACGGCGGCACCGGCCAGCGCGATGGCGTCCTCGGTGAAGGCGGTGAGGGTCGTCACGTCGCTGGTCTTCGAGAACGCCTCGCGGACCCCCGACCAGCCGTACGTCTCGATCTGCCGCTGGAGCTCCGCGTTCGCCTTCGCGAGCGCGTAGACCTCGAACACGATGGCGCCCAGGAGGACGACGACGTTGATCCAGAACGGGTCGACCGGCACCAGTTCGGTGAAGTTGATCCCAGCGAGGATCACGTCGGCGCGCTCGCCGCCGTGTCCGGGGTGAAGCAGCGCGTCGTATCCGTGTTTCAGCGACTCCCAGCCGGCGATGCCGAACAGCAGCACCGAGACGAGAAAGGCGTAGAAGAACTGCGCCTTGCCGTAGCCGAACGGGTGCGAACGGTTCGCCTCCCTGCCGGAGTACCGGAGGCCGACCAGCAGCAACACCTGGTTCCCGGTGTCGGAGATGGAGTGATACGTCTCCGAGAGCATCGACGGCGACCCGGTCAGCAGGAAGCCGAAGAACTTCATGACCGCGATGGAGCCGTTGGCGATCAGCGCGGCGATGACGACGGACCTGCTTCCTCCAGCCATTGTCGGCACGTCGCCGTCGACCGTAATCAACCCCGGGGAGCCGCGGACGCCGACCTCCCGAACCGTTAGGACCGCCCGTCCCCTCCGGTCGGTATGCTCGTCGTCATCTCCGACACCCACGCGACGGACGACCATCGGCTCCGCGGACGGACCCTCGATGCGGTCCGGGACGCCGACGCGGTGATCCACGCCGGCGACTTCTACCGGGAGCCGGTGCTCGACGACCTGCAGCGCGAGGCGGCGACGGTGTACGGCGTCACCGGCAACAACGACGACGCGGCGCTGCGCGACCGGCTCCCGCGCGAGCGCGTCGTCGGCTACGAGGGCGCGACGATCGCCGTGCGCCACCGCAGCCGGAGCGGCGCCACCGGGCTCGTCATGTTCGGGCGCGAACGCGACGCCGACCTCGTCGTCTTCGGCCACAGCCACCGCCCCGAGTTCGACGACTCGGGGGCGGTACCGCTGCTCAACCCGGGCAGTTACGCACAACCTCGGGGGAACCGGCCGGCACACGCCGAGGTGACGCGAACCGACGACGGGCTCTCGGGGAAACTGGTTACCCCCGACGGCGAGGTGTTCGAGCGGTTCTCCGTGCCCGTACGGGGGCCGTGAGGCCGCTCGGCGGGGGACGGACGCGTAGTGAGACGGCGTCTGCCGATCGTCTCGCCGTGCGCCGAACGTGCGGGTCGCGTCAACGGGGACCTGGCTCCCGGGTCGCCGGCCGTCCGCGCACCCGGTCTGCGGGCGTCGGGGAGACGGTGGCTGGTGTGTGACCTGGGCGCGGCGGGTGGAGGGCCGATTCGGGGAACCGCGAACGGAGGGCCGGCGCGCCACCGGGAACCGGTACTACCTCGTAACGGCGCTCGTGTCAAGTACTTTCTCTATGGTCAAACGCCGTTTTTAGTCACCGCGACGGCGACGGCGGGCAGCGGGCACCGGCGTGGTGAACCGCCGGCATGGCCGGCGATCGACCGCACCGCCGGCTCACGCCCCGCCGCGGCGTCGGGCGACCAGCGCCACGACCGCGAGCGCGAGCAGGCCGCCACACAGGAACAGGAACCCCGGCGAGGCGGCGAGCTGGTCGACCAGCGTCGGCCCGGCGTCGGCGGCGACGGCGTACGTCGTGTCGCGGGCCACCTCGGTCGCGGTCGGGTCGGGGGTGGGCGTCGCCGCGGGCGTCGCCGTCTCCGCGGCGGTCTCGGTCGCCTCCTGGATCCCCATCCCGCCGTCGCCGGCGGACTCGGTCGGCGTCGGCGTCGCGGCGTCGTCGGCAGGGGCCTCCGTGGCGGTCGCGTTCGTCGATTCGACGCTCACGTCGGTGCCGTCGCCGGCCGCGCCGTCGGCGCCGCCGGCCGAGCCGAACCCGACCGTGGGCGCGAACGGGCCCCCGAGGGCGGTCTCGACGACGACGGCGCCGAGGCCGACCGCGCCGATCCCGCCGAGCAGTCGGCTGAGCGTCGCGCGGATCCCCGAGGCCTCGGACTCCGGACCGGCGACGAGCACGAGCGGCCCGTCGGCGGGAGCGTACACGTCCATCTCGCGGCCTTTCTGGGAGTAGACGGTGTCGACCACCTCGACGACGCCCGCATCGCGGAGGCGCTTCAGGTGGTACTGGGTGTTCTGCAGCGACGTGTCGACGCGGTCGGCCACGTCGCTGGCGGGGCCGGGGCTGTCGTGAAGCGCGGAGAGGATCGCGCGTGCGGTGTCCGAGGACAGCGCCGCGAGGACGGCGTCGGCGTCGTCGCCGTCGACGCCGATGACCCGCGGGTCGCGGTCGCCGTCGTCGCCGCGGGACCACGGCCCGCCGATCCCCGGGATGGAGGAGGGCATGTCGGCCATTCGTCGTTCCTCTTTCGCGGTGGAGTTGGTAAGCCTTCCGTGCGCCGCGCCCGCGGGGGCGGCCCACCTCCCCGGAGGGACTCGGCCGACCGACCGCGTTCCTCACGAAGGATCCGGCAGATCCCGACACCCATTTGTCGACGTGTCACCGATTCCTCGTATGCTCGATTACGTCGGTCTGGAGGCGGATCTCTCGGCCGAGGAGAAGCTGATCCGCGATACGGCCCGGGAGTTCGTCGCCGAGGAGGTCGCCCCCGACATCGCCGACCACTACGAGGCGGGGACCTTCCCCACGGACCTCATCCCCGAGATGGGCGAGCTCGGCTTCTACGCGCCGAACCTGGAGGGGTACGGCTCCCCGAACGTCTCCGAGCGAGCGTACGGCCTGCTGATGCAGGAGCTGGAGGCGTGCGACTCCGGGCTGCGCTCGATGGCGAGCGTCCAGGGCGCACTCGTGATGTACCCGATCCACGCGTTCGGCAGCGACGCCCAGAAGGAGGAGTGGCTCCCCGCGCTCGGCCAGGGCGAGGTCGTCGGCTGCTTCGGCCTGACGGAGCCGGAGCACGGCTCGAACCCCTCGGGGATTGAGACGCGCGCCGAACGCGACGCCGACGGCTTCGTCCTGAACGGCGAGAAGACGTGGATCACCAACTCGCCCATCGCGGACGTGGCGGTCGTGTGGGCGAAACTGACCTCCGACGACGGATCGCCCGTTCGGGGGTTCCTCGTCGAGACCGACCGCGACGGCGTCAAGACGCCGAAGATCGAGGAGAAGCTCTCGATGCGCGCGTCGGTCACGGGCGGGATCGTCCTCGACGACGTGCGCGTCCCCGAGGGGAACGTTCTCCCCGACGTGACGGGGATGAAGGGGCCGCTGTCGTGTCTCACGCAGGCCCGGTACGGCATCGCCTGGGGCGCCGTCGGCGCCGCCCGCGACTGCTTCGAGACGGCCCGCGAGTACCAGACCGAGCGCGACCAGTTCGGCGGCCCCATCGCCCGCTTCCAGATCCAACAGGAGAAGCTCGCGGAGATGGCGACGCAGATCACCCTCGCGCAGCTGCTCGCGTACCGGCTCGCGGATCTGAAGGAGCGCGGCGACCTGCGCCCCCAGCAGGTGTCGATGGCCAAGCGCAACAACGTCCGGATGGCCCGCGATCAGGCGCGCGTCGCCCGCGAGATGCTCGGCGGCAACGGGATCACGACCGACTACTCGCCGATGCGTCACATGAGCAACCTGGAGACGGTGTACACCTACGAGGGGACCCACGACATCCACTCGCTCATCCTCGGGGAGGATCTGACTGGAATCGCCGCCTTCGAGTGACGCCTGTGGCGTCACGAGATCCGTGGCGATCCCAGTCAGTTCGACCGGACTGTCGGCCTTCTCGTGACGCGATAGCGGCGCGAGTCGCGTCGACAGCCCGGTCAGCGATCGGGATTCCCGCCTCCGAGTGACCGATCTGCCTGCGTCACGCGTCGGTAGTCGCCGGCTTACCAGTCACGTCGGGCGATCGACACAGACGGGGTCGCGACGGTGCGGGGCCGTCGACGGGAATTCGCTCCGTACCCGCCGTGCTATCCGTGTGAGAACCATGATCATAGCTAAGTGGGTGGACTTTGAGGCGCCAATCGAGATGGCAAAACCGGTCGAGGGCGGATGGCGGACGCTCGCGTTCTCCCGTGAGGAGGCGTGGGTGGTCCACGCCGCGCTCCTCGACGGGGTTCGAACGGCGGTCGAGGCCGGGGACGCGACCGAGGGGTTCCCGGAGCTCGACGCGTTGGCGGCGATCGAGGACGGCCGCGAGCGCTTCGATCCCGCGGAGGTGGACGTGATCCGCGGGGCGCTGGAGGCGTACCTCCCGGGCGCGCCGCCGCGGGACCTGGCCCCCGGGCGGGCGGCGCTGCGGCGGACCGACGCCCCCGAGATCCCGGACGCCTGAGGCGCCGGACGCGACGGCGACTACGACGAGGCGTTGCCGTTCGACGGCGAGTCGCGCCGCGCGAGCTTCCCCCACAGGTCCCTGCGGTCGGCCGCCCACCGGTAGATCTTCTCACGGGCCTGCGGGTACTTCGGCAGTCCCTTCGCGGCCGCGGTGAGCCACCAGCCCGCGGCGCCGGTGCGCTTGGCGACGGCCTCGAGCGCCTCGCCGCAGGAGTACACCGCGGCGTCGGTGACGAGGTGCATGCACTCCTCGTAGTCGTCGGGCAGTCGTGCGCGCAGCTCGTCGTCCGCGGCCAGCTCGGAGAAGCCGACGGCCTCGAACTCGCCCAGCTCCAGCGCGTGCGAGACGACGAACGTGCAGAAGCCGCAGTCGTCGTCGTACACGAGGCGGGGGACGGACATACGCCGATCTACGGGCTCGGCCGATATGTGGTTTCGGGCGACCGGGCTCCCGCCCCGCTACCCCTCCTCGCCGTCCCAGTAGTCGACCGCGTCGCCGCGGCGGAAGTACGCGCTCACGTCGCGCTCCCCCTCGCCTCCGGGCGCCGCACCGGCCATCGCGCCCACCTTGTCGGAGTCGGGGTACACGAGCACCTCCGGGTCGCGCATCGTCGAGACCATCAGGTACCGCAGCGCCCCGTCGGAGTCGTTGATCACCCGGTGTGCGCCGTCCTCGCCGGACGGGAGCGCGACGTAATCGCCGGAGCGGAGCGGTGTCGTCCCGTCCGCGTGGCGCAACGTCCCCTCGCCCGACAGGACGTACAGCGCCTCGGCGTTGCCCGCGTGATAGTGGAACGGCCACGCGCGCTTGCCCGCCGGGAGTTCATAGAGGCTACACCCGAGGTCGTCGCCGCCGGCGGCGGCGGCGAGTCGCTTGCGGCGCCACCCCACCTCCTCGCCGCGGTCGGTCTCCTCCCAGTCGAGATCGTCGGCGTTGACGCGGTTCACGCAGAGGGGTCGTTCACGTCGACCGTAACCGTGTCGCCCGTGGCGACCGCGCTTGCCGTCTCGACCCCGCTTGCCGTCGCCCGCCGCGACCGCGCCGGCGACGCTTCCGCATCCCACGGATGCCGGCGTTTTTGTACGTGTCGCGGTAAGCGTCGGCAATGGGAATCGATCCGAACTTCGACGAGAACCGCGAGCACGTCGGCGAGGAGAACGGCCTCGACGTGTGGGGGCCGGTCGACCCGCCGGAGAAGCTCGGCATCCACGGCGCCCACGTCGCCGTCGACTACGACATCTGCATCGCCGACGGGGCGTGCCTGGAGAACTGTCCGGTCGACGTGTTCGACTGGGTCGACACGCCCGACCACCCCGAAAGCGAAAAGAAGGTCGAGCCGACCCGCGAGGACCAGTGCATCGACTGCATGCTCTGTGTCGATATCTGCCCGGTCGACGCCATCGACGTGGACGCCTCGCGGTCGTAGGGCGATGCCGGGCGACGACAGGGACCCCGTCGCGGCCAACCGCGCCAACTGGGACGAGCGCGCGCGGGTCCACCCGGAGACGGACCACTACGACGTGCAGGGGTTCCTCGACGGCGAGTCGACCCTCCGCTCGGTCGAGCGCGAGCGCGTCGACCCGGACGGCCGGTCCCTCTGTCACCTGATGTGCCACATCGGGCTCGACACGCTGTCGTGGGCCCGCGCGGGCGCCGAGACCGTCGGCGTCGACTTCTCCCCCGTCGCGGTCGAGGCGGCCCGCGACCTGCGCGACCGGGCGGGGATCGACCCCGAGGCGGCGCGGTTCGTCGAGGCGGACGTGACCGACGCCGGGGCGGTCGCGGACGCCGTCGACCGGGAGTTCGACGCCGTCGTCGCCACCTACGGCGTCTTCTGCTGGCTCCCGGAGCTGCACGACTTCTTCGAGACGGTCGCGTCCCTCCTGCGGCCGGGCGGTGAGGCGCTGTTCGTCGACGACCACCCGGTCGCGGCCGCGTTCGACGGGGACCCGCCCCGGTACCGCTACCCGTACCTGGACCCCGTCGAACTCCGGATTGACGACGGCGAGACGTACGCGACCGAGGACGCGGATCTCGACGCGAACGTGACCTATCAGTACCACCGGCCGCTCTCGGCGCACGTCACCGCCGCCGCCGACGCGGGCCTGCGCGTGACCGAGCTCGCCGAGTTCCCGGTCGCGGAGTGGCAGCGGTTCGAGTGGCTGGAGCGCGAGGGGGAGTGGTACGTCCAGCCCGACGGGGACGAGCGGAGTCCGGACCTGCCGCTGCTGTTCGCGCTGTCGGTCGAGAAACCGGCGTAACGGGCGGAGGTGAAACCGAGGGGGGCGAGGAGGGAAGAGAGATGGAGGTCGACCCCGGGGAGGCGGCCTCAGTCGGCCGCCGTCGGCGACCCGTCCCCGTCGGCGTCCGCGTCGGCGGGAGCCTCGACGGCGACGCCCTCTTTCGCCGCCAGCGCCTCACACAGCAACTCGGCGATGTCGACGACCTCGATGTCGTCCTCGAAGTTCCCCGTCTTGCGGCCGTCCTCGTACATCGTCCCGCACATCGGACAGGCGACGACGAACGTCTCGACCTCGCCCCCGGCGTCGGTGTCCTCCAGCGCCTCGCGCAGACGCTCCTCGCTGGGCTTGGACTCCTCCTCGTGGTCCATCCAGAGGCCGCCGCCGCCGCCCCCGCAGCAGAACGAGTCGGAGCGGTTGCGCGGCATCTCGTAGAGGTCCACGCCCGTGGCGCGGATGAGGTCCCTGGGCGCCTCGTACACGTCGTTCATCCGGCCGAGGTGACACGGGTCGTGGTACGTCGCGGTGTAGTCCAGTTCCGTGCCGTCCAGTCCGAGGCGACCCTGCCGGACGAGGTTCTCGACGACCTCGGTGTAGTGGAAGACGGGGTCGTCGAACTCCGACACCTCGGGGTACTCGTTGCGGAAGGTGTTCATCGAGTGCGGGTCGGTCGTGACCACCTTCTCGAAGGTCGCCGACTCGAACGCCTCGACGTTGTCCTCGACGAGCATCTCGAAGAGGCCCTCCTCGCCGACGCGGCGCACGTCGTTGCCGTCGTGCTGCTCGTCCTCGTAGAGGATGCCGTAGGAGACGTCCGCGCGCTCGAACAGCGTCGCCAGCGACCGGGCGACGCGCCGGTTGCGCTCGTCGTAGCTCGGGTACTCGCCGACGTACCAGAGGAACTCCACGTCCTCCTCGCGGGCGTCGGGCACCTCGAAGTCCAGGTCGTCGGTCCAGTCGGGACGCTTTCGCGCGGGGTCGCCGAACGTGTTGCCGTTCTGGAACACGTTCATCATCGCGTCCTGCACCATCTCGTCCATCTGGCCCGTCTCGGTCAGCCGGCGGTTCATCTGGGTGAACTCCGGGACGTGCTCGATGTCGACGGGACAGGCGTCCATGCAGGCCATGCAGGACATGCACGACTCCATCGACTCGGCGGCGATGACCGAGTCGCCGCCGTCCGCGACGATCTCGACCTCCTCGGTCTCGCCGGCGTCCAGCGACTCGCGGTAGCTCTTGAGGTCGAGGATCACGTCGCGGGGGTCGAGGTTCCGGCCGGAGGCGTTGGCCGGACACACCGAGGAACAGCGGCCGCACTTGGTGCAGGCGTCCTGATCGAGGATGTGGCGCCAGGAGAAGTCCTCGATGGAGCCGTAGCCGATCTCGTCGGGGCCGGCGTCCTCCGGAACCCCGGGCAGGCGCACGCCCGCCTTCTCGTCGCGGGTGACGACGTTCGCGAACGAGGAGATCATGTGGAACGGCTTGGCGTACGGGATCAGCGCGATGAACGCGAACGCCAGCAGGGCGTGGCTCCACCACGTCCAGTGGTACAGCGTCTCGGCCATCCCGACGGTGACGCCCGCCTCCGCGAACAGGCCGGCGAGGAAGAAGCCGACGAACGACACCTGCTCGTAGGCGACGAACTCGGCTGAGCCGATGATGCGGAACGCCTCCAGCACGTAGCCGCCGACGCCCAGCGCCAGCAGCGTCCAGACGAACGCGTCGTCCTCCAGGGAGGTGTGCTTACCCCACAGACGACCCTCGCGCTCGGTGTAGCGCCGGTAGATGGCCATCCCCACCCCGACGACGAACAGCAGCCCCATCGCGTCCATGACGAACGAGTACGAGAGGTAGAAGTCGCCGACGAAGAACGACTCGCCGGTCACGGGCCGCCAGAAGTCCAGGTCGATCCCGAGGATGGTCGTCCCGATGAGGAGGGTGAGAAAGCCCCAGAGGATGAACGCGTGCATCACGCCCGCGTACAGGTCGCGGTCGAACTGTCCCCGGTTCGACGCCACGATCCGCGCCGCCCGCAGCACCCGCCCCGGCAGGTCGTCGAGGCGGTCGAACCAGTCGTCCTCGCCGGCGGCGTAGCGCGCGAACCGCGCGTACGTCCCGTAGAGGAACACCGCGATCGCGACCGCCGCGAGGTAGTAGAACGCGGCCTTCCCGACGGGACCGATCGTCCAGAAGGTCTCGCGCGTCACGTCGGCTTGCATGTGCCTATCGCGTCTCCGCCTCCGATTAAATCTTCTCACACCATCGTGCGTGAACGATCGCCGCGGCACCGCCGCCTGCGGGCGGTTCGCCGCGTCCGGTCGACACCGTGAACGGTTCCCTCGGCCCCAACACGTTTTTTGCCGGCGCCGGCCTAGTTTCCACTCTATGGACGAGAAAACCGAGGAACTCCGCGACATCTTCCTCGACACGACGGGGGGTGACACGGTAACGGAACGACAGGAGGAGGGGCACGGCTCGCTGGCGTCCGATCCGGACGTGGAGGGACGCCTCGCGGAGCTCGTCGGGCGGATGCGCGAGCGCTACGAGTTCGCCTCGGACCTCGCCGACGAGGACCTCGTCCGTCTCGTTCGGCTGTACTTCGACGGGGCCGACGACGACGCGATCGCCGACGCGCTGAGCGTTCCACCGGAGGCGGTGTTCACGGCGCGGATGGACCTCCACCTCGTGCGGGAGTCGGACCGCGAGGCGCCGTTCGATCTGTCGCGCCTCCGGTCGCTGTACGTCGACGACGTCCCGCTCGACGAGCGGGCGGCCGAGTTGGACGCCGAGGAGGAAACGGTCGCCCGCTACTCCGAGGTCGTCGCCGCCGACGCCCGGTCGACGCGCGCGAACGACCGCTTCCGCGACGAGTTCGCCGAGCTGCTCGCGGAACAGGACCTCAAGGGGGGCCACACCGAGGACGCCCGCGAGGACGGGCTGCGTGAGGCGGCCGAGGACATCGAGACGAACGTTTCCTTCTGACGAACCGCTTTTCACCGCCGGGTTTCCTCGCGAGCGGCGGAGCCGCTCGCTGCGGGGAACCCGGCGGCCAAAACCCGTTCATGACAAAAGGGCCGCTCGCTCGCCGGCCTTCGGCCGGCTCGCTCGCGGTACGACTGCTGGTGATTCCGCGACCGCACCGACTCCGCGACCGCACCGCGTCCGCCCGGCACCGCGACCGCGACGCGGCGAACGTTCAAATACGAACCCGGCACCACCACCCACGTGCCCCGGGAGAAAGCGACCTTCACGGACCTCGCGACGGCGACGTACTGCCCCCGCCAACTGTACTACGACCGCCGAGAGGACGACCGCGAACCGCCGCCGGCGACGACCGCCCGGATCGACCTCGCCTTTCGATATCCCGAGTTACGCGAACTGGACGACGCGGAACTCGCCGCCGAGCCGATTGACCGTCCACCCAGCGAGTATCGCGCGGCGCTCGACCGACTGGCCGAGCGGTCGGACTGGCCGGCGCTGTCGGCGCCGACGAACACCCGGGTGCTCCTGGACGGGAAGGACGCCCGCGGCGTCGCGCACAAGGTGCTCGGCGCCATCGGCGCGGACGCGCCGCGCGACGAGGGCGGAAAACCGACCGGCGATCCGCCCGTTCCCGTGATCGTCTCCCCCGGCGACCCGCCCGAGCGGGGCGTGTGGGAGCCGCAGTCGGTCCGGGCGGTCGCCGCGATGCACGCGCTCTCGTGGCAGGAGGGGAGACGGATCCGGCGCGTGCTCGTGGAGTACCCCGCCCACGGCGTCGTCCGTGAGGTCTCCCTGTCGGTCCGACGGTCCGGTACCTACCGCCGGGTGCTCCGGTCGGTGCGCGAGTTGGACGGCCCGCCGGCGCGGCTGTCGGGCAGCGAGAAGTGTCGGGAGTGCCGTCACCGAGCGAACTGCGGGGTGAAAACGCGGAGTCTGCGGAGTCTGATCGGGCTGTAACGCTCCCGGTGGCGGACGATGGCGGGCCCCCGTCTCAGGGCTCGCTCGCCAGCCACTCGCGGATCTCGTCGGCCAGCGGGCCGGCGCGGTGGATGACACCGCGGTCGGGGTCGACGACGGTGCTCTCGCCGCCGGGCGTCTCACCGCCATCGAGGACCGCGGCGGCGCCGTCGCGGACTCGCGAGTCCAGGCCCTCGACCCGGCGGACGCTCCCGGCGCCCGAGCGGTTCGCGCTCGTCGCCGTGATCGGCCCGGCGGCGTCGGCGAGCGACCGCGCCGTCCCGTGATCCGGGACCCGGATCCCGACGCGGGGTTCGCCGTCGGTGAGTTCGCCCGGGAGCGCGTCGCCGCGGTCGACGACGACGGTCACCGGGCCGGGAAGGAACGCCCGGGCGAAGCGGGCGGCGCGGTCGCTCGCGGGCACCAGCGACAGCGCCGCCTCGACGCTCCCGAACGCGACCGACAACGGCTTGTCCCGCGGGCGGTCCTTCAGCTCGTACACGCGCTCGACGGCGGCCGGGTCGGTCGCGTCGGCGCCGAGGCCGTACACCGTCTCGGTGGGGTAGACGACCGCCTCTCCCGCGCGGATCGCCTCGGCTGCGCGGTCGATGTCGGCGTCGGACACGGCAGACGCGTCCGTCGAGTCGGTTGCGTCAGTCGAGTCACTCGGGTCGGTCGCGTCGGTCGGTTCGTTGTCCCGCTCGTGGTTCGATCCGTCGGCGTTCATGGGCGCTGCTTACAGGCGTTCGAGGTGCGTTTCGACCTCGTCGTAGTCGGGGAAGTCGGGCCACTCGGCGGCGACCCACGCGTACTCGACGACGTGGTCCTCGTCCAGGAGGAACACCGCGGGGCGGTGCTCGCGGATCCCCGCCATCCCGTCGAGGTCCTGGACGGCGCCGTACCGCTCGCCGACCTCGGCCGAGGGGTCCGAGAACAGCTCGTAGTCCATCCCGCGCTCGTCGATGAACGTCTTGTGTTCGTACGGGGTGGAGATGGAGACGCCGACCACGGTCACGTCGTCGGTGTCGCCGTGGCCCCACCCGCGATCGCGGATCTCGTTCCAGACGTACGTCGCGGGGAACGCGCCGTCCATCGGGAAGAACACGAGCGCGACCGGCCCGTCGAGGGCCGACAGCGCGGTGTCCGTCCAGTACTCGTCGCCGACGAGCGGCCGGGTGAAGTCGGGCGCCTCCTCGCCGGCGGCGACGTGGCCCGCCTCCGGAAGCTCGACGACCTCGAAGTCGACCATTCAGGCACCCCCCGGGGCGCCGTCGCCGTAGGTGTTGTCGAGGTACTCCACAATGTTGCCCGATTCGGACATCGTCACGCCGGTGTTCTCGTCGCGGATCGCGGGCACCGACCGCTTGCCGGTGAGCCGGGCGACCGCGTTTCGATCGGAGTGCATCGGCTCGACGAACCGCGACTCGTACTCCAGGCCGTACTGCTTGAGCGTGCGAACGATGCGCTCGCAGTAGGGACACGCCTGGAGCCGGTACAGCGTGATGTCGGACGTTGTCATGGCCGGGGCTACGATGCCG
This sequence comes from Halobaculum roseum, assembly GCF_019880245.1. Taxonomy (NCBI): domain Archaea; kingdom Methanobacteriati; phylum Methanobacteriota; class Halobacteria; order Halobacteriales; family Haloferacaceae; genus Halobaculum; species Halobaculum roseum. Next base: position 1,924,352 of record NZ_CP082286.1, on the reverse strand, counting down.
GATCTGGTAATCCCTTCGCCCGCGGAACTCGGCGCGTCCGTGCCGCGGCCGCCTCCCGCCGTCCGTTGGCTGCCGCGGCGGCGACGGCACCGGCGACGGCGGCGTGGGGAGAGCGGACGATGCCCCGGGGCGTCCGAGGACAACGCTTAATCCGGGGGGCAATCAAATCCCCGTATCACATGGGTTTGTCGCCGGTACACGCTCCAGTAGGTACACCCGCGCAGTTCGGCGGGCTCGCGAACGTCGTGCCGATCAACGACACCACGATCACCGTCGGCGGGGCCGTCGCGATCGTCGTGCTCATCATGCTCTCCGCGTTCTTCTCCTCCTCGGAGATCGCCATGTTCTCGCTGGCGGGCCACCGGGTCGAGCAGCTCGTCGAGGACGGTCGCCTCGGTGCCGAGACGGTCAAGGAGCTGAAGAACGACCCGCACCGGCTGCTGGTGACGATCCTCGTCGGGAACAACATCGTCAACATCGCGATGTCCTCCATCGCGACGGGGCTGTTCGCTATCTACATGAGTCAGGGGCAGGCCGTCATCGCGGCGACGTTCGGTATCACCGCGCTCGTGCTCCTGTTCGGCGAGTCGGCGCCCAAGAGCTACGCCGTCGAGAACACCGAGTCGTGGGCGCTTCGGGTCGCCCGCCCGCTGAAGCTCTCCGAGTACGTTCTCTTCCCGCTCATCGTCGTCTTCGACTACCTCACCCGCGTTATCAACAAGGTCACCGGCGGTCGCTCGGCCATCGAGACCTCCTACGTCACCCGCGACGAGATCCAGAACATGATCCAGACCGGGGAGCGCGAGGGGGTCATCGAGGAGGAGGAGCGGGAGATGCTCGACCGCATCTTCCGGTTCAACCAGACGATCGCCAAGGAGGTGATGACCCCCCGGCTCGACGTGAACGCGGTGCCGAAGGACGCCTCCATCGACGAGGCCATCGAGACGTGCGTGCAGGCCGACCACGAGCGCGTCCCCGTCTACGAGGGGAACCTCGACAACATCATCGGCGTCGTGAACATCCGCGATCTGGTCCGCGCGCGCTACTACGGCGAGGGCGAGACCGACCTCGCGGGGGTCGTCCAGCCGACGCTGCACGTCCCCGAGTCGAAGAACGCCGACGAGCTGCTCGAGGAGATGCAGGACACCCGGATGCAGATGGTCGTCGTCATCGACGAGTTCGGCACCACCGAGGGGATCCTCACCCTGGAGGACATGGTCGAGGAGATCGTCGGGGAGATCCTCGAGGGCGACGAGGAGGTCCCCTTCGAGTTCGTCGACGACAACACCGTCCTCGTGCGCGGCGAGGTCAACATCGACGAGGTGAACGAAGTCCTCGAGATCGACCTCCCCGAGGGTCAGGAGTTCGAGACGCTCGCCGGCTTCGTGTTCAACCGCGCCGGCCGCCTCGTCGAGGAGGGCGAGGAGATCGAGTACGAGGGCGTGAAGATCCGCATCGAGGAGGTCGACAACACGCGGATCATGCGCGCCCGCGTCACCGTCACCGAGGAGTACTACGCGGTCGACGACGAGGAGGGCGACGAGGCGGAAATCGAGAACTGACCGGAGGTGGCACACCGAATCGATCTGCGTCGCCTGAGAACCGCTGACTCTCGCTTGTAATGTCCTCCCGTCCGCTGCTGAGTAGCGACCGCAGCCCGACTTCGGAATCGGCGGGGCCGTTCGCTCCGCTGTGCCTCGGTCGTACTACTCACACCACTGCACCCACCGCGACGAACGCCCCGTACCCCAGCCCGAGCGCCAGCGCCAGCGACCCGATCCACGCGAGCACGGTGTAGGCCATCTTCCGCGTGCTCACCCCCGCACCCCCCGCAGCGTACCCCGATCCGATGATCGCGCTCACGATGATCTCGTTGAACGAGACGGGGATGCCGAACGCGACGGCGGTCTGGGCGATGGCGAAGCTGGGGATGAGCGCGGCGATGGAGCGGCGCGGCCCCAGCGAGGAGTAGTCCTGCGCGAGCGCCTTGATCATCCGCGGGGCGCCCGTCCACGAGCCGGCGAGCAGGCCGAGCCCCCCGCCGACGAGCACGGCGATGAGGGGGATCTGCACGTCCGCCCCCTCCCCTCCGAGGAGCGGAACGAGCGGGCCGATCGCGAGCCCGACCTGCGATCCGCCGGCGGAGAAGGCGACGAGTCCACCGAGCACGAGGAGGAAGCGACGCTGCCCGCGCGCCTCGTCGATCGTCATGTCGCGAAACAGCGCGAGCGCGACGATGACCGAGAACGCGACCGTGACGGCGACCCAGCCGAGGTCGACGCCCGCGATGCCGACGGCGGGGAGGGCTGCGGCGACGGCGCCCGCGAGCGACCGCTGCACGCCCGGCGGGCCGAGCACGGTGAAGCCGATGTTGGCGACGAGGGCGGCGACGAGGCCCGCGAGCGTCGGCACGGCGACGCGCTCGGGGACGCGCTCGGCCCGGAGGAGCCGCGCCGTGGCGTACGCGATGGAGCCGCCGACGAACGGGGTCGCGACCCACAGCGCCACGATCTCGCGGTACTTCCCCCACGCCGGGTCGCCCCCGAGCGCGAGGCCGACGCCGACGACCGCGCCGGTGACGGTGAACGCGGTGGCGATGGGGTAGCCGGCGAACACGCCGATCGCGACGAGCACGGCGGCGGTGATCAGCCCGACGATGGCCGCCGTGGCGGTGATCGACACCCCGACGACGAGGTCGTTCCCGACGGCCTCCGTGACGTTGGCGCCCTGCAGCACCGCGCCGAGGAAGCCGAGCACGCCGACGATCAGGCCGGCGCGCATCACCGAGATGGCGTTGGCGCCGACGGCGGGGGCGAAGGGCGTCGACCCGGACGATCCGGCGCCGATGGCCCACGCCATGAACAGCGACGCGAGCGCGGCGACCAGAAGCGTGGCGAGGGTGCCGGCTGCGACCATACCCGGGCGTCAGGCCCCGCGGGTAAGTCCTTGTTGGGTCCGGGGTCGATCCCGGCCGCGACATCGGAGCCACGGTCGGGCCCGACCGCGCCGTCGGCGGCGATCGCGCCCCTGGACGCCGGTCACCGTCGCCCCTGATCGTAGCCCTCGGCGGCGCTGACGACGATCCGGCGGATGAAGAGATACGCGCCGAACACCAGCGCGAGCAACACCACGAGGATGATCGTCAACCCGGGGTTCGCCGCGACGGCGTCGATCAGCGTGTCGACAACTGCCATGTCCGCCGATGCGGCGGTGCGGGCCATAGGGGTTTCGACAGTGGGATCGGTGCCGGGCGGGGATTACGCCTCGATCTCGGCGTTCGAGTCCGCGTCGCGCACGCGGCGGCAGTGGGCGGCGAAGTTGTCGAACAGCGTCTTCGCCTCGCAGGCGGCGTCGTACCGTTCGGGGGTGATCTCCGCGAGCACCTCGTCGACCCGCTCGTCGCCGATGCGGTCGCGCTTCCCCTCGGTGACGGTCTCGGCAGTCTCGACATCGTACTCGGGATGGAACTGCACGCCCCAGCAGCTCCCCTTCCGGAACGCGTGCACGCCGAACTCGTTTTCCGCGAGCAGCTCGGCGCCCGGCGGGAGCTCGACGACCGCGTCGCCGTGGGTGGTGAAGACGGTGAACTCCTCGTCGATGCCCGCGAACAGCTCGTCGTCGCCGCGGTGAGTGATCTCGTTGTACCCGATCTCGAAGTCGTCCATGCCGCCGACGCGACCCCCCAGCGCCTCCGCGAGTACCTGATGGCCGTAACAGACGCCCAGAACCGGCAGGTCGCGCTCGGCGGCCTCGGCGGTCCACTCGATCAGCGGCGGGATCCACTCCTCGTCCCAGTAGACCGACGAGCGCGAGCCGGTGACGACCACGCCGTCGAAGTCGAAGTGATCCGGGAGCTGCTGTGCGTTCGCGTCGAACTCCACGAGGTCGGCATCGAGCTCCCGTCGGAAGTTGCGGGCGGTGTTCGCGCCGTCGTGGGCCGCGTTGAGCAGCGCGAGCCGGAGACGTGTCATTGGCGGTTCTGGGTCGTTCTCGGGCAAAGGGTTTGCGCCACCGCCGAGTTCCGCCGGCGTCGCCGACGCCGCCGACGCCGCCGACACCGCCGACGCCGCGGTGGGGTCCCCCGAGCAGTGCGGCCCCTCGGCTCACGCCTCCGCGTCGAGAAAGCCGAGGACCCGGTCGTTCACCTCGCGGCTCGCCTCCATGGTAGCGAGGTGGCCCGCGCCGTCGACCTCGACGAACTCCCCGCGGGGCAGCCCCTCGGCCAGCTCCTCGCCCTTCGTCGGCGGGCACACCGCGTCCTCGCTCCCGTGGAGCACGAGCGCCTCGTTCGACACCTCGTACAGCCGGTCGGACAGGTCGAACCCGCGGACGGCGGCCCGCGCGCCCTCCCACGCGTCGCGGCCGGCGTCCTCCGCCGCCCGCCACTCGACGATCCGGGCGACCGCGTCGGGCACCGCGTCGAGGAACTCGTCGGTGACGGCCGCCCGCAGCGACGACTTCAGCGCCGCGGGGTCGGTCGGGTCGCCCCACAAGGGATCGGGGTTCATCCCGTCGCCGTAGGCGGGCGTCCCGACGAGCGCGAGCTTCCGAACGCGTCGGGAGTGAAACGCGGCGTGCAGCGCGACCATCCCGCCGAGGCCGACGCCGACGACGTGGGCCGCACGGACCCCCGCGTCCGCGAGCACGGCGTCCAGATCCGCGGCGAGTTGTCCGACGGTGTACGGTCCCGGCGGGGTCTCGGAGTCGCCGGTGCCGCGCGTCGCCGGCACCACGGCGCGGTACGGGCCGGCGATCGCGGCGTGTTGCCACCCCCACTGCCAGGGGCCGTAGCCGATCTCGCCGCAGAACGCGACGGCGTCCACGTCGCGGTCGTCGTCGCCCTCGCCGTCCACCTCGTAGTACAGATCCACGTCCCCGTTCGATGCGTACGGCACTGGGTGGACGTTCGCGATGCCGCGCCGTGAATCCCTCGGACGTGAGTTCTCCCTCCGTCGTCACCACGACCGGCTTCCCGCGGACGCGACGACCGGTTTACGCTACCGCGACGATCCCCGACTACCCGCCGCAGTACACGGGTAGTCCCGGCCGCGACGACGCCCGTCCGGGGCTCGGGTGGGACTTTCGCGGTCGTCGCGGTCGTCGCCACGGGATCACCGCGGGAGTCGCAGTCGTCGCCACGGGAATCGCGGTCGTGCTACCCCCAACGGTCCCGTCCCGCCTCGCCCCGGATCGACGATCGGACCGCGCGATATTTCCGCCGTCGCGCGGACGCTCAGGTATGATCGACTTCCGTTCGGACACGGTGACCCGCCCCGGCGACGAGATGCGCGAGGCCGCCCGCGACGCAGCCGTCGGCGACGACGTGTACGCGGACGACCCGACGGTCAACGAGTTGGAGGCGCGCGCGGCCGACCTCGCCGGCTTCGAGGCCGCCCTGTACGTCCCCTCGGGGACGATGGGCAACCAGATCGCCGTCCACACGCACACCGACCGCGGGCAGGAACTGCTGTGCGACGAGCAGGCCCACGTGTACAAGTGGGAGCTGGGCGGCATCCCGCAGCTCTCGGGGGTCCAGCCGCGCATCCTCGACTGCGGCGACCGCTGCGTCCCGACGCCGGAACAGGTTCGCGAGGGGTACGTCGCCGAGGACCTCCACCGCCCCGGCACGGGGCTGCTGTGCCTCGAAAACACGCACAACTCCCGCGGCGGCGTCGCCGTCCCGAAGGCGCACGTCGACGAGGCGGCCGCGGCCGCCCACGACCTCGGCGTGCCGGTCCACCTCGACGGCGCGCGGTTCCTGAACGCCTGCGTCGCGCTCGACACCGAGCCCGCGGCGATGACCGAGCACGTCGACTCGGTGATGTTCTGTCTCTCGAAGGGGCTGGGCGCCCCGGTCGGGTCGGTGCTCGCCGGCGACGCCGAGTTCATCCGGCGCGCCCGCCGGACCCGGAAGCTGTTCGGGGGCGCGATGCGGCAGGCCGGGATGATCGCCGCGCCGGGCCTGCTCGCGCTGGAGAACGTCGACCGGCTCGCCGAGGACCACGCCAACGCCGCCCGCCTCGCCGAGGGGCTGAACGGGATCGACGGCCTGTCGGCGCCGGAGCCGGACACGAACATCGTGATGGTCGACAGCGAGGCCGCCGGCCTGACCGGCGAGGAGCTGTCGACCGCCTGCAAGGACGCCGGCGTCTCCTTCAGCGCCTTCGGCGAGTACACCTGCCGGCTGTGTACACATCTCGACGTCGACGGCGACGACGTGGAAGAGGCGCTCGACCGCATCGAGTCGGTCGTCGCCGAGGCCTGAGTCGGCTCCCGGAACCGGCGACCCGATTTATGCCGTTCGGGCGCGTAGTGATCCGGTATGACCGACTCCGCGTCCGCGATCGACCGCGGCGGCCCGATCTCGGGGCTCGACGACCGACTCGACGGGCTCGTCGGCCTCGCCGCGCTGGTCCTCGCGGTCAACGTCGTCGGCGCGGTCCCGGCCGTCCTGGGCGGCCCCGACTCCGCGTGGTTCGCGGCGCTGACGAAGCCCGAGATCTACCCGCCGGGGTGGCTGTTCGGCGTCGTCTGGACGGCGCTGTTCACGCTGTCGGGCGTCGCGCTGTGGCTGCTCGTGCGCGCGGAGCCGTCGGGCGCGCGCCGCCTCGCGTTCGGGGCGTTCGTCCTCCAGTTCGGCTTCAACGTCGCGTGGACGCCGACCTTCTTCGCGCTGCAGGAGATCGCGGCGGCGCTGGCGATCGTCGTCGCGCTCGCGGTCCTGCTCGCGGGCACGATCGCCGCGTTCGCCCGCGTCGACCGCCGGGCGGCGGCGCTGCTCGTCCCGTACCTCGCGTGGGTCTGTTTCGCCGCGGTGCTGAACTACCGATTCCTCGTACTGAACTGAGGCGGCGGACGGACCGTCCGTGACCGCCCCGCGCCCGTCCGGGGCCTCGTTCACTCGACCTCGTCGAACTCGAAGCGCGCGCCGCCGTCCTCGCCGGCAGTGGCGGTCACGGACCAGCCGTGCGCCTCGGCGATGCGGCGGACGATCGCGAGCCCGAAGCCGGTGCCGTCCTCGACCGTGGAGATGCCCACCTCGAACACCTCCTCGCGACGGTCCGCCGGGATCCCCGGCCCGTCGTCGGCGACCGCGAAGCCCGTCGGCGTCGCCTCCACGCGGACGGTCGGCGCGCTCCCGCCGTGCTCGATGCTGTTGCGGAAGAGGTTCTCGAACAGCTCGCGCAGGCGGTCCTCGTCGGCCTCCACGACGAGCCCGTCCTCGACCTCGAGCGTCGCGTCGCCGGTGTCGACGCTCCCCCACGCCGCCCGGGCGGCGACGGCCACGTCGACCGGCTCCGTGTCGCCGACGACGCGCCCCTCGCGCGCGAGGCGAAGCAGGTCGTCGACCAACGCGCGCATGCGCTCGACGGCGTCGGAGACGGTTGCGAGATGCTCCACGTCGCCCGTCTCGCGGGCGAGTTCGAGGTACCCCTCCGCGACCGACAGCGGGTTGCGGAGGTCGTGTGAGACGACGCTCGCGAACTCGTCGAGCCGCTCGTTCTGCCGACGGAGCGCCCGCTCGCGCTCCTTTCGCTCGGAGATGTCCGAGTAGATGGCGTAGCCGCCGACGTTCTCGGCGTCGAGTTCGAGCGGAACGACGTACAGCAGGAAGTCGCGCATGCCGTCGGCCGTCATGCGACGGACCTCGTCGCGGATGCTCTCGCCGTTCGCGAGGCGCTCGTTGAACGTTCCGGCCTCGGATTCGGCTTCCTCGGGGACGATGTGGTCGTCGATCGGTTCGCCGACGATCTCCTCGCCGAACCCGAACGTGTCCTCGAAGGCGCTGTTGACCGCCTTGACGATCGGCTCGCCGTCGACCAGCTCGAACGACAACGCCGCGTCGGGGACGTTCTCGAACAGCGCCGACAGCCGGTCGCGCTCGGCGCGCAGGTCCGCCTGCGTTCGGGTCCGAGCGAGCGAGACGGCGACGTGCGCCATCAGCAGCTCCGCGTGGCTCAGGTCGTCGCGGTCGAACGCGCTCGGCTCGGTGGCGACCGCCTGGAACACCCCGAGATCGCCGACGGGGATCGAGATCGCCGATCGGTACTCCCGCCTGACCGGCTCGGCGTCGCCGTGGTCGTCCACGTCGTGGATGAGAACGGACTCGCCGGATCGATACGTCTTCCCGGCGACGCCCTCGTCGAGGTCCATCGGACGCGCACCGTCCGGCCGGGTCCCGTCGGCGCCCACCGGCACGAGCGTGTCCCCCCGACGCAGCGACAGCGTCGACTTGTCGAACGAGAGGACGTCGCTCGCGGCCTCGATCGCCCGCCGGATCAGGGCGTCCTCGGACTCGGCCGCGGACAGTTCGGTCGCGGCGACGTGGAGCCGCTCGGTCGTCTCCCGTGCGTCCCGCAGCGCCGCCTCCGAACGGATCCGCTCGCGGGTCACCGTCGCGTACGAGACGAGCAGTTCCGCGAACTCCAGATCGCGCTCGTCGAAGGACCCCGTCTCGTCGGTGACCGCCTGAAAGACCGCGCCGTCTGCGAACGGGACGGAGATGACCGATCGGGGCTCCCCGTCGCGTGAGGTCGCGATCTCGTGTTCGACGGTGTCGTCGACGACGAGCGACTCGCCCTCGGCGTAGCTGTGCTCCAGCGCGCCGAACCCGCGGTCGAACGTCGCCGGCAGCGACGGGTCCGTCGTCGCACGCATTCGGAACCCGTCGTCCTCGACGACGTACACGCACGAGTGGTCGAACTGAAGCACGCGCCGTGCGATCTCGACGGTCAGATCGTACAGCTCCTCCTCCGTTTCCGCGTCGACGATCCGGGGGGCCGCCTCGTGCAGCTCCGTCATCACCCGCTCGCGGCGCGTCAGGTCCGCCTGTGTCCGCAGGCGCTCGTACGCCTGCCCGACGTGCGTCGCCAGCAGCTCCGCCAGCTCGCGGTCGGTCTCGTCGAAGGCGTACGGCGTCCTCGAGATCGTTTGGAAGACGGCGTCGCCCCCGAACGGCACGGAGATACCCGATCCCTGCGTTTCGTCGCCGGCCGTCTCGTGGGCGGCGACGTCGTCCACGTGGATGGTCTCCCCCCGACTGACCGCCCGCCCGCTGATCGACTCGGCGACCGGGACGCGCTCGCGGAGCCAGTCGACGTTCGCCGACCGGGCCCGCGCCACCATGGTGTCACCCTCCCGCACGACGACCGAGCAGTGGTCGAACGACAGCACGCGCTCGGCCACCTCGACGGTCCGCTCGAACAGGTCCTGGACGTCCTCGGCGGCGGCGATGTCGGCGGTTCCGGCGTGCAGCTCCGTCATCCGTCGCCGCGCCGCACGCAGCTGCCTGCGCGTCTCGCCGGCGCGTGCGCGGTCGATCTCCGTGAGGAGGCGGTCGATGTCGGCGGCGCGTTCGACGTAGCCGTCGACGTGGGTCGACTCCGCGTCCGGTTCCCGCCCCGCGTACACGACGACGGCCGCGGCCGTCGTCGACAACGTGTCCCGAACCCCCTCCGACAGCGACGGATCGCCGACGAACACGATCGCCGTCGGACACCGACCCCCGCGGAGTCGCTCCGCGAGCGCGTCCGTCTCGACGATTTCGACCTCGCCGTCGACGGCGTCCGCGAGCGTGTCGACGAACCCGTCCGGAACCGTCTCGTCGGCCGCCGTCACGACGAGGACGGCGATCGACGGCTCCGCGACGGATCCCGGCATAGTTACCCGATGTTGTCGGTTCGTCATTTAACAGTAACGGGGACCCGAGCGCCGGCGAGCGCGGCCCGGAACCCTTTTGCGCGGCGACGGGGCACAACCTGGTAATGAGCGACCTTACCGCGGAGTACCGCCTCGACTACTTCGAGGAGGAGGGGTTCTCCCGACGGGAGTGTTCCTCCTGCGGGGACCACTTCTGGACCCGCGACGACGAGCGGGAGCTGTGCGGCGAGCCGCCCTGCGAGGACTACTCCTTCATCGGCGACCCCGGCTTCGACGAGGCGTACACCCTCGAGGAGATGCGGGAGGCGTTCCTCTCGTACTTCGAGGCCCACGACCACGAGCGGATCGAGCCGTACCCGGTCGCGGCGAACCGCTGGCGCGACGACGTGCTGCTCACGCAGGCGTCCATCTACGACTTCCAGCCGCTGGTCACCTCCGGACAGACGCCGCCGCCGGCGAACCCGCTGACCGTCAGCCAGCCGTGCATCCGGATGCAGGACATCGACAACGTGGGCAAGACCGGCCGCCACACGATGGCCTTCGAGATGATGGCCCACCACGCGTTCAACGCGAAGGAGGAGGTCGGCGACAAGTACGCCTACTCCGGGGAGGTCTACTGGAAGGACGAGACCGTCCGCCTGTGTGACGGCCTGTTCGAGGAGATGGGCGCGGACCTGGAGGAGATCACCTACATCGAGGACCCGTGGGTCGGCGGCGGCAACGCCGGCCCCGCCATCGAGGTCATCTACAAGGGTGCGGAGCTGGCGACGCTCGTCTTCATGTCGCTGGAGCAGGACCCCGAGGGCGAGTACGAGCTGAAGGACGGCAACACGTACTCCGAGATGGACACGTACATCGTGGACACCGGGTACGGGCTGGAGCGGTGGACCTGGATGAGCCAGGGCACCCCGACGGTCTACGAGGCCATCTACCCCGACGCCATCGAGTTCCTGAAGGACAACGCCGGGATCGACCTGAGCGACGAGGAGGAGGAGCTGGTTCGCCGCGCCTCCACGCTGGCGGGCCACCTCGACATCGACGAGGCCGAGGACGTCGAGGCCGCCCGCGACAACATCGCCGACAAGCTCGGCGTCGACACCGACGAGCTGACCGACCTGCTGGAGCCGCTGGAGAACATCTACGCCATCGCCGACCACTGCCGGACGCTCGCGTACATGTTCGGCGACGAGATCGTCCCCTCGAACGTCGGGACGGGCTACCTCGCGCGGATGGTCCTGCGCCGGACGAAGCGCCTCGTCGACGAGGTCGGCGTCGACGCGCCCCTCGACGAGCTGGTCGACATGCAGGCCGACCGCCTCGGCTACGAGAACCGCGACACGATCCGCGACATGGTGCGCACCGAGGTCGAGAAGTACCGCGAGACGCTCGAACGCGGCGGCCGCAAGGTGGAGGCGCTGGCCGACGAGTACGCCGGCACCGGCGAGCCAATTCCGGTCGAGGAGCTGATCGAGCTGTACGACTCCCACGGGATCCAGCCGGACATGGTCGAGGACATCGCCGCCGAGCGCGGCGCGACCGTCGAGGTGCCGGACGACTTCTACGGGCTCGTCGCCTCCCGCCACGACTCCGCGCAGGCGTTCGACCGCGAGGACGACGCCGACGAGCGCCTCGCCGACCTGCCGGAGACCGAACGGCTCTACTACGACGACCAGGAGCGCACGGAGTTCGAGGCGGTCGTCCTCGACGTGTTCGAGCGCGAGGACGGCTACGACGTGGTGCTCGACCAGACGATGTTCTACCCCGAGGGCGGCGGCCAGCCCGCCGACCGCGGGACGCTCTCGACCGACGACGCCACCGTCGAGGTCGAGGACGTACAGATCCGCGGCGACGTGGTGCTTCACCGTACCGACGAGGACCCCGGAAAGGGCGAGTTCGTCACCGGCCAGGTCGACGGCGAGCGTCGCCGGCGGCTGATGCGCCACCACACCGCGACCCACATCGTCGGCTACGCCGCCCGGCAGGTGCTCGGCGAGCACGTCCGGCAGGCGGGCGCCCAGAAGGGGCTCCAGTCCTCGCGGCTCGACGTGACCCACTACGACCGCGTGACGCGCGAGCAGGTGAAGGCGATCGAGGAGGTCGCCAACGACCTGGTGCGCCGGAACGTCCCCGTCAAGCAGGAGTGGCCCGACCGCCACGAGGCGGAGTCCGAGCACGGCTTCGACCTGTATCAGGGCGGCATCCCGCCGGGCGAGCAGATCCGGCTCATCCGCGTCGGCGACGACGTGCAGGCCTGCGGCGGGACCCACGTCGCCCGGACGGGCGACATCGGCGCGATCAAGCTGCTGAAGACCGAGCCCGTGCAGGACGGCGTCGAGCGCCTCGTGTTCGCCGCCGGCGAGGCCGCCCTCGACGCGACCCACCGCACCGAGGACGCGCTGTACGACGCCGCCGACGTGCTCTCGGTCGACCCCCAGGAGGTACCCGAGACGGCCGAGCGCTTCTTCACCGAGTGGAAGCAGCGCGGCAAGACCATCGACCGTCTGAAGGAGGAGCTGGCGGAGCTTCGCGCCGCCGCGGGCGGCGAGGAGGTCGAGGTCGGCGACGCCGTCGCGGTCGTCCAGCGGATGGACGCCGACACCGACGAGCTTCGCGTCACCGCCAACGCCCACGTCGAGGACGGCCGGATCGCCGTGCTCGGCTCGGGTGCGGGTGGCGCCGCGACGTTCGTCGTCGGCGTCCCCGACGGCGTCGGCGTCAACGCCGGCGAGGTCGTCGGCGAGCTCGCCGGCCGCGTCGGCGGCGGCGGGGGCGGCCCGCCGGACTTCGCGCAGGGCGGCGGTCCCGACGTGGACGCGCTCGACGACGCGCTCGACTCGGCCGCGGAGATCCTCCGGCAGAAGCTGGAGGCGTGACCCCTCGTCCCCGATGTCGCTGATCGACTCGCTCCCGTACCCGATGGGCGCCGCGCAGGTCCGCGGGCTGACGGAGTCCGACCGGATCGTCGAGGCCCACCACGAGGTGATCGCGCAACGCTCCGGGACCGAGGTGGTGCCGGCGATGCTGATCACGACCGAGGCGAAGTCGGTCGCCGTCGTCGAGGACCGCGAGCGCGAGCGGTACCGCGTGCTGGCCTCGGGCGACCGCGACGACCGAGAGGACGTGTACGCCGAGCTTCGCGAGTGGGCGACCGAGCAGGGGTACGGCGGGCCGTAGCGCTCCGGCTCCCCGGCGACCCCGGCCCCGCGACCGAACCGACTTTCACCCGTTCTCGCCGTTCGTGTGCCCGTGAACGACGACGCGAGCACGGTCGAGTACGACAAGCTCGTCCGCGACGACATCCCAGACGTGATCCGCGCGGACGGCGAGCGGCCCGTCACGCGGACGGTCGACGGCGAGGAACTGGATCGCTACCTCCTCGACAAGCTCGTCGAGGAGGCGACCGAAGCACGCGAGGCGGCCGAGGACCCCGAGGAGTCCGTCGACGCCGAACTCGCGGACCTGTCGGCGGTGCTGGACGCGCTTGTCGAGCGTCGCGACCGCGACCGGATCGAGCGGCTCCGCCGCGAGAAGGCCGCCGAACGCGGGGCGTTCGCCGACGGCGTCGTGTTGGACCGGGTCGAACCCGACGGGTGAGTCGGTCCGACGCGACGGGTGAGCCGACCGGGGCGGGTCGTCGGCGTCGCGCCGGGACCGAAACCCCTACTCGGGCGGCCGGCAAGCGCCGTACATGGACCCGCGAATCCGCGAGCACGCCGAGACTATCGTCGACCACTCCATCGAACTGGAGGCGGGCGACGATCTCGTCATCCAGCTCCCGGCCGAGGCGGAGGACCTGGCGGTCGCCCTCCACGAGTACGCCGGCGACATCGGCGCGAACCCCGTCTACCTGAACAACTCCCAGCGCGCCGCCCGCGCGTACCTCCGCGCCCGCGAGGACGACTTCGAGCTGCCCGACCACGAGCTGGCCCTCTACGAGGAGGCCGACGCGTTCGTGATCGCCCGCAGCGGCGGCAACGTCTCCGAGAAGGCCGACGTGGACCCCGAGACGACCGCCGACTACAACCGCGCGCGCCGGCCGGTCCAGAAGGAGCGCCTCTCGAAGACGTGGTGTCTCACGCAGTTCCCGACGAGCGGGCACGCCCAGCTCGCGGGCATGAGCACCGAGGAGTACGAGAACTTCGTGTACGACGCCGTCAGTCTCGACTGGGAGGCGCAGGCGGAGTTCCAACAGCAGATGGTCGACCTCATCGACGACGCCGAGGAGGTCCGGATCAAGTCCGGCGAGGAGACCGACCTCACGATGTCGGTGGCGGGCAACACCGCGCTCAACGACGACGGGAAGGCGAACCTCCCGGGCGGCGAGGTGTTCACCGCGCCCGTCAAGGACAGCGTCGAGGGCGAGGTGTACTTCGACCTGCCGCTGTACCGCCAGGGTCGCGAGATCGAGGGCGTGCGGCTCACCTTCGAGGACGGCCGCGTCGAAGAATTCTCCGCCGAGCGTAACGAGGCGGTGCTGGAGGGCGTGTTCAACACCGACGAGAACGCGCGCTACCTCGGGGAACTCGGCATCGGGATGAACCGCGCCATCGACCGCTTCACGTACAACATGCTGTTCGACGAGAAGATGGGCGACACCGTCCACATGGCCGTCGGGTCGGCGTACCCCGACACCGTCGGCGAGGGCAACGAGGTCAACGAGTCCGCCGAACACGTGGACATGATCGTCGACATGAGCGAGGACTCCGTGATCGAGCTGGACGGCGAGGTCGTTCAGCGGGACGGGACGTTTACGTTCGAGGACGGCGGGGCCGAGTGAACGAAGTGAACGAGGCCTCGGTAGAACGGCGGCGAGGTGTCCGCGGCCGACCGAAGGGAGGCCGCGTGGCCCGAGCCGCCCACCAAAAGCGCGACGCCGAGTGAACGGGGCGCGAACAAGCTCTCGAAGCCACCCAACGACACCCCAACCGACCGCGATAGCGAACGTGAGCCGGTCCGCCGCTCCACCCGAAGTCATGGGGTCCGATCAGGAGCCGTCGGGACCGCTCGTGTGGGGATCAATCCCACACGAGCGGAACGGCGGCGCCCTCGGTGCCGCCCGCCATCGAGCCGACAACCTTCACGGAAGTGCATGTACTAATAGATTTCTCTCTGCGGTACGGTACCGGGATTTATGCGTATGTGACCGTGTCACTCGGACGTGCCAAAGGTGAACTGTCCCGACTGCGGCCGTCAGATCGGAATGCACGAACTCGAGGCGAAGACGACGGCCCAGTCCGGCGGATTCTCGACCCGGTACCGCTGCCCGTTCTGTCGGACGGACATGGACAACGTGACCGAGTTCATGGTGTAAACTCGGCGGTCGGTCGGCTCGCTACCGCTTCTCACACGCTCGGACGCGTCGAGCGCCGCGAGCGACGGTTCACTCCTGGACGTCGAGGTCGAACTGCGCGTTCTCCACGACGGTGTTGAGCACGACCGAGGTGTTCGTCTCGCGGATGTCCTGGTCGGCGAGCAGCCCCTTGATCCCCTCGTTCATCTCGTCGGTGTCACGGAACTTCCCGATCGCGATGACGTCGTAGTCGCCGGTGACCTCGTAGACGGAGACCATCTGCTTTTGCTCGCGGAGGCGGTCGACGATGTCGGGCAGCGCGCTCCCCTCCACCTTCAGCTGGACGATCGCCGTCACGTCGTAGCCGAGCCGGTCGTAGTTCACCCGCGGGGTGTACCCCTCGATCACGCCCTCGTCTTCGAGATCGCGGAGGTGGTTCGAGACGGTCGTCACCGACACGTCGAGGTCCTCGCCCAGCGAGCGGAGGCTGGCACGACCGTTCCCTAACAGCGCGTTGACGAGCTTGGCATCGAGGTTTTCGTACGTCATTACACTCGACCACGGGTTCCCCCCATTAGAATTTGACGGATGTCCACTACGAGAGAGCGGAAGGGGAAATTGCACTGACCGTCAACTCCTATATACCGGGAGTGTATGAAGTCAAACGTCACAACATGACGGACGGTAACACCAAGCCGGACGGCGGGCTCAGCGCCGTCGAGCAGGACGTCATCGACGAGATCGACGAGAAGGGTATCGACTTCCTCCGCCTTCAGTTCACGGACATCCTGGGGACGGTGAAGAACGTCTCCGTCCCCGCGACGCAGGCGGAGAAGGCGTTCACCGAGGGCATCTACTTCGACGGCTCCTCGATCGACGGCTTCGTACGCATCCAGGAGTCGGACATGCGTCTCAAACCGGACCCCGAGACGTTCTCGGTGCTCCCGTGGCGGACCCGCGAGGGCGAGGACGGCGGTGCCGCGCGCCTCATCTGCGACGTGATCAACACCTCGACGGGCGAGCCGTTCGAGGGCGATCCCCGCGGCATCCTCAAGGACGCGCTGGATCGCGCCGCCGAGATGGGGTACGAGGTCAACGCCGCGCCCGAGCCGGAGTTCTTCCTGTTCGAGGAGGACGAGGACGGCCGCGCGACGACGAAGACGAACGACGCCGGCGGCTACTTCGACCTCGCGCCCAAGGACCTCGCCAGCGACGTGCGCCGCGACATCATCTACGGCCTGGAGGACATGGGCTTCGAGATCGAGGCGTCCCACCACGAGGTCGCCGAGGGCCAACACGAGATCAACTTCGAGTACGACGACGCGCTCACGACCGCCGACAACGTCGGCACCTTCCGCACCGTCGTGCGCGCCATCGCCGCCCAGCACGACCTCCACGCGACGTTCATGCCCAAGCCGATCCCGAAGATCAACGGCTCGGGGATGCACACGCACATCTCGCTGTTCACCGAGGACGGCGAGAACGCGTTCCACGACGACGACGACGAGTTCGACCTCAGCGAGGAGGCCAAGCAGTTCACCGCGGGCATCCTCGAGCACGCCGAGGCGCTCGCGGCGGTGACGAACCCGACGGTGAACTCCTACAAGCGCCTGGTTCCCGGCTACGAGGCGCCCGTCTACGTCGCGTGGTCCGACCGGAACCGCTCGGCGCTCATCCGCAAGCCGGCCGCCCGCGTGCCGGCGGCCTCGCGCATCGAGGCACGCTTCCCCGACCCCTCGTGTAACCCGTACCTCGCCTTCGCCGTGCTCATCCACGCCGGCCTCGACGGCATCGAGCAGGGGCTCGAATGCGACGACCCGGTCCGCGAGAACATCTACGAGTTCGACGAGGCAAAGCGCGAGGAGTACGGCATCACCACGCTGCCGTCGAACCTCGGCGAGGCCATCGACGCCCTCGAGGAGGACGAGCTCGTGAAGGAGGCGCTGGGCGACCACGTCGCCGAGAAGTTCGTCGAGGCGAAGACCGCCGAGTACGACGACTACCGCGTCGACGTCTCCGACTGGGAGCTCGACCGCTACCTCGAGAAGTTCTGAGCCGCGACGACGGGTGACGGGCCCGACCCGGTCGCCGTCCCGGCCCCGAACCCGACTCGGTTCTCCCCGTGCCGATTTTTTTTTTTTTCGCGGTTCTTTGCCACTGCCTCGGCGTTCCTCCGTGGTCGCCACAGCGCTCCACTCACAAGACCGACCCCTCGGCGGCGTCCTCGCCCCGTCCCCGGCGTCCTCACTCCGACCGCTCGGATTCCGGACCGTCCGCGTTGGGCTCGGCCTCGGCGATCAGGTCCGCGACCGACTCGGCGTCCGACTCGTCCGCTCCGCCCGTCCGAGCCCGGTCCACGATCGTCGGCCAGGCGACGACGAGCGAGACGCCGGCGAACGACAGGGGAACGACCGCGAGCAGGCGGAAGGGGGTCGTGTCGGGGACGACGCCGAAGACGTACGGGAGCCCGGCGGAGGCGACGACGTAGGCGCCGCCGAACACCGCGGCGATGAGCGCCAGGCCGGCGACGGTGCCGACGGCGCCGACCGGCGCGGGATCTGTACCGCGAACCCGCCAGACGGCGTAGCCGCCGAGCCCGCCGCCCACGACGATCCCCGCCTCGAGCACCTCGCCGCCGTGGCCGCCGACGGCCGCGACGACCGTCGCCGCCGCGCCGAGGACGGCCGCGAGGAAGAACGCCCGGTCGGGGTTCGGCCGGAACCCCGTGCGGGCGATCCGTCCGAACAGCCACAGGCCGGCGAGCCCGACGGCGATCCCGACCGCGACGTCGGCGAGGTAGTGGACGCCGAGCGCGATCCGGCTGAGCGCGACGACGACGATCACGCCGGCGGCGACCCCCCGGCGCGTCCGTCTGTCGCCCACGTCGAGGAACGTCGCGAGGCCGCCGTACACCATCGTCGCGCCGATCGCGTGGCCCGACGGGAAGCCGAAGCCGTCGCCGGTTGCGGCGTTGACGTACGCGTCCGAGAGGAGGTCGGGGAGCCACAGCGGCACGGCAGCCTCGCCGGCGCCGGGCGGCCGGGGGAATGCGAACAGGCTCTTGAGGCCGACCGTCACCGCCAGGGCGCCGAGCCCGACGGCGACGACAGTCGCGCCGACGCGACGCGGGTTGGCGGCCAGCCGGTCGTCGGCGAGCCAGTAGAGGAGCGCGAGCCCGAGATAGAGGAACCACGGGTCGCCCAGCTGGGTGAGAACCGCGGCGATCGGGACGAGCCAGCCGGGCACCGCGAGCAGATCTCTGGTGACTGTGCGGAACACGGGTTCACCTCACCGCCGCTCGCGGACGGCGTCGACGGCGCGTCCGGGCACCGACACGAGATTCAGCCCGACGCCGACGAGGACGAACAGCGTGTACAGCCCCAGCGTCGAGAGGAACAACACGAGCATCGCGGCTATCGCGACCCACCCCTCGAGGAAGTAGAACGCGCCGAGGGTCATCACGGTGCCGTACAGCAACACGAGGTACGGTCCCCAGCCGCGGGCGTGGCCGCGGCGCATCCGCCGGCGGACGTACCGCTTCAGTTCGGCCTCGATCGCCGGCTTCTCCACGGTCCTGTCGTCGATCGCGTCGAGGTCCGCGCGGAGCTCGGCGACGCGCTCGTCCAACTCCCCGATGTCGGGCGCCGGACGGCCGTCGTCCTCCTCGCCGTCGGCCGCCGTTCCGGCGCTCGCGGTCTCGCCGCTCATTCGTCACTTCGCACGCGTGTCCGTCCCTTTATCCTGCCGGTCTCTGCCGTCGCCGGCGGCGCTTCCCGCCCGCGACCGCCCGCGGCGCTCGGCGAGAACGACGTTGACGACGGCGCCGACCAGCACCAGCGTCGCGCCGAAGTAGAGGAACGTTACGAACAGCAGCACGGCGCCGAGCACGCCGTAGACGGCCCCTTCGCCGTCGCCGCCGGCGGTGAACTCCACGTACGCTTGAAACGCGATCCGGAGGACGGTCCAGCCGACGCCGGCGAAGACGGCGCCGGGGAGCACGTCGCGGACGGACACGTCGGAGTCGGGAAACACGTAGTACATCGGGAGA
The DNA here is from genome assembly GCF_019880245.1 of Halobaculum roseum. Classification (NCBI taxonomy): domain Archaea; kingdom Methanobacteriati; phylum Methanobacteriota; class Halobacteria; order Halobacteriales; family Haloferacaceae; genus Halobaculum; species Halobaculum roseum. The sequence continues at coordinate 1,905,354 of NZ_CP082286.1, read as the reverse complement.
AACGCGGCCGTGAGGAGCACCGGGAGCGCGAGGTAGCTCGCGACGACGGTGACGGCACTGACGTCGACGAGGGCGACTGCCGTCCCGAGCAGGACCATCGCGCCGAGGCTGCCGCCGACGCTCGCGGCGACAACCAGCGCGTCGCGAAGTTGGTCCACGAACCCGACGGCGTCGTCGGTCCCGTACACCTGCGAGAAGGCGATGTCGAGGCCGCGAAGCACCTTCAGCGCCCCCCACAGCGTGAGCGGGAGGCCGATGAGCGTCACCGACCCCTGCCCGGGGCCGTCGACGAGCGCGGCGACGAGGAGTTCCTGCCCGCTCTCGGTGAGCACGTCCGCGCTCGCGGCGACGACCGCGGTCGCGAGCCGCTGGCCGCCCACCGTCACCGCGACGACGAGCGCCAGAACCGCCGCCGGCAACAGCGAGACGAACGCGTAGTACGCCACGCCCGCCGCCAGGAAGGTGACGTTCTCCTCGCTCGTCCGCGCGGCGACCCCGCGGAGGAACGTCGCTGTCCGCCGGAGCGACCCCGTCGCCCCCGCGGGCTCGTGTTCGGCGTCCACGTCGTCGTGTTCACGCGACCGCGAGAAAAGCGCACGGTTCGTCCCGGGACGGCGGGAACGCACGGCGAGTCAGACGTGGCCGGCCAGCACCGCGTTCGTCGCCGCGCCGACGAGCACGAGCAGGTTCGCCGCGTAGAACCACGCGACGAGCACGAGCAGGCCCCCGAGGGAGCCGTAGATCCCGACGCCGACGCCGGCGTCGGCGTACGCACCGAGCACGGCGCCCGTGACCGTCCATCCCACGGCGGCGACGAGCGTCCCCGGGAGCACCTCCGCGCGGGACACCGGCGTCGCCGGGAGCGCGTAAAACAGCGGGAACAGCCCCACGGTCGACAGCAGGAGCACGGCGAGGGGGACGGCCGCGCGCACGAGCGACTCGTTGGTGTACAGCGACAGCGCCCCCGCCGCGAGCAACACCGCGAGGACGCCGAGGCCGCCGACGGCGAGCGCGAACAGCGTGTCGCGGACGCGCGAACGGACGCCCCGTTTCTCCACCCCGTAGACGGCGGCGAACGCACGGTCGAGCCCGCGGAACAGCTGTACGACCGAGAAACACGCCAACGCCCCCGCGACGACGACGATCCCCCGGCGCCGGGACACGTCGCCGATCGACCCCCGGAGGAACGTCCGACCCCGGGGCGTCAACAGCTCCCCGCCCGCGGTGACGGCCCCCGAGGCGACGACGCCGTCGCCGGCGTGCGCGACGAGCGCGGCCGCCAACACCGCGACCGGAAGGGTCGCGACGCCGCTGTAGTACGCGAGGCTCCCCGCAACGAACGTCGCGTCTGCCGCGCGAACGGCCCGGACGACGGCGCCCGCGACCGCCACCGGGCCGCCGAGACCGGTCCGGGCTCCGTCGCCGCCGGCCGCCGGGGGATCGCGGGCGTCGTTGGACACACCGACCGCGTTGTCGGCCGAGGTCAAAGAGGGCGGCGGCCGGGCCGCGGGAAGCTGCGGGGGACCCGCGCCCGCGGTTGCGGCGTCCGCGAAGTCGATTCGCTCCCCGAGACGACGGATTAGCCGAGGTCGTTCGTTACCCGAGATCCGCGGTCGCCTCGCGCATCTCGGCGACCGTCGCGTCGGTCTTGAACGCGGTTCCCGAGTAGTGCGCGTGCGAGGCCGCGAAGCCGGCCTCCCGCAGCGCGTCGACGAACTCGTCCATGCCGACGGCCGGGCGCGTCCACTGCTTGCACAGGCGGTGCTGGTCGTAATGGGTCGGCGTGTCCAACTCGTCGGCCACGGTGTCGAGCAGCTTCCGCGCGCGTTTGGCCTCCCCCATGTCGTCGGTCACCTCGTCGGCGACCCGCTCGGTGAACCCGGCGTCGGCGACCGGCCCGAGCCAGATCGGCCCCGCCGTGAGGACCCTGTTCGACCCGCAGTCCGGGCACGTCTCGGGCACGTCGGGCAGCCGGCCGAACTCGTGGTCGCGTTCGAGGCAGTCCTCGCAGTGGTGGACGAACCCCAGGTCCTCCAGGGTCGCCGTCGCGTCGGTGGCGTTGGCCTCCAGTTCGAGGTAGGTGCGCGCGTAGTGGCGCGAGACGTGCGAACAGATCGGGACCGCGGCCTTGTCGCGGCTGGCCGCCCGGCGCACGAGCGCGCCGATCAGCACGCGCAGCCCCATCTCGGAGTGGTACTCGGTGTTTCGCGGGACGGTGTCGTAGCGGCGGACGCCCGACTCGAAGTGGGCCCCACACAGCGGCGCGGTGTCGGTCGCAGTGACACACAGCAGGTTCCGCGTGCCCGCGATCGCGGCGTCGACGAACGGCATCGGGGAGCCGTACGGGTCCACGTCGACCACGTCGAAGAAGCCCTCGTGCAGCAGCGCGTTCGCGTCGCGCTGGACGGCCTCCCCGCCGTACTCCGCGAGGTTCCGCTCCGCGAGCGCGACGGCGTCGTCGTCCACGTCTGCGGCGGTCACGTCCCACCCCTCGGCGGCCGCCCGGGTCGCACGGACGCCGGAGGCGGCCATCGCGTCGAGGTACGTCTCCGCGCGCGGCTCGCGGTCGGCGTACGCCCGCAACACGGCGACCGTGATGTCGCGGTTCAGCTCCATCTCGGGGTTGTAGAACACCTCGTCGGCGCGGCCCTCGCTGGCGCCGTCGCGCGCGCCCTCGACCTCGACGGTGACGCCGCCCTCCGTGACCTCCATCGTTGGCGGACGTGCGCCGCCCGCGCGGTTAACTGGCGTGGGATCGGTCCGAGCGCGGAGGGGCCGAGCGCGGACGACCCTAGCGCTGACGGCCCGAACTCGGACGACGCGTCACCCGGCGGGACCGAAGCGTTTTGCCCCGGCCACGCCAACCGGCGCGACGTGACGCAGGGCGACGGCGGCGCCGATCCGGACGCGACGCCCGAAGCCGCTGCTGACGCCGATTCGGGGTCCGCCGCGGCGGACGACTCCGACCTCGACCCGGGCGAGCTCGCCGACCTCGCGGCCGAGGACTGGCGCGCGGCGCTGGCGACCGCCGGCGAGCTCCGACCGCCCGTCGTCGCCGAGGTCATCACCCTCCACGGCGACCGCGGCCGCCGCGCGATCGAGGCCGTCGCCGAGGGCCGGGTGAAACGCTACCGGGACTTCACCGTCGTCGTCGGCTACCGGGAGGAACACGTCGTCGAGGACGGCGGGTGCGACTGCCGGGACGCCACCTACAACCTCGACACGTCCGACCCGAGCGAGCGCTGCTGGCACGCGCTGGCGGTCGACATCGCCGAACGCGTCGGCCGCGTCGACCGCCACGACATGTGGTACTCCGACGTGGCCGAGTTCCTGTAACCGTCCGTCGACGCGTCGTTGCCGGCCGAAGCTTCAAATCAGATCACGGCACCAGCCCCGCCGATGCGCTGACGACCGATGCGCACCGGGCAGCGAGTGCGAGGCCGACCAAAGGGAGGCCTCGATGCGAACGGCGCCAGCCGTGAGCGCGTGCGGCCCGACGGTGCGTTCACGCCGGGTCCTCCGGCACGCCGCGAGCGGGGCCGCCTGTCAGCCACCGTCGACAGCGACGCGCCTGTACACGTCACTCGAACGACGCCGTCTCGACCGTGAGCCCGTAGAACACCGCCGGCGCGAGCGCCAGCGCCAGCGCCGAGAGGACCGCCGCGGGGGACACCGAGCCGGCGATCAGCGCGGCGAACAGGACGGCGACGCCGAGGACGACGCCGCCGGCGACGGCGCCGAGCCGGGCGGTCGGGGTCACCGCGAGGCCGGCGGATCGGGCGGCGAGCGCGCCGAACACCCACACCAGCAGCGCGGCCGCCGCGCCGAACGGCGTCCCGAGGAGGAGGCCCGCGAGCAGCAGCGCCGCGCCGCCGACGGCGCCGGCGAGGAGGACCGCCCGCCCGTCGGGAAGCGATCGGGCGGGAGCGTAGCCGACGGCGTACGCCCACGCCGGCACGGCGACCAGCAGTCCCAGGAAGGTTCCCCGCAGCGTCGCCTCGGCGACGCCGCCGGTCGCGGTCACGGTCGCGTCCGCGACGAGCACGGCCCCGACCGCCGTCCCGGCGAGCGCGACGGCACGCGGCGGAAGCACGGTCGTCGGCTCGTCGTCGTGATAGATCGCGTACAGCGCGAAGGGGTACAGGAGCCCCACCCCGGTGAGCAGCGACCGCGAGATGTCCCCGGTCGCCCACAGGGCGAACGCGCCGATGGGCGCGGCGAGGAGGAGCCCGGTCAGCAGCGCGAGCTCGGGAGCGCGGCGGTTCACGGTCGCGGTACGGACGGGTCGAGCAAAAGCCCCTCGTCGCCCTCGTCCGCCCGTCGCCGTCGGGTTCGCTGTCGCTCACACGGGGCCGACACGGGCAGACGGAAGCGTTTAGACGATGCCGAGGGTATCACTCCGTATGGCGGACTGTCCACTTGCGGATGACTGCCCCCGGTTCTCCGAACGGATCCAGGGAATGGGCTGTCAGCACTACGGCGACCGCGGCGGCGCCGAGTGGTGCAACGAGTACAACATGCCCATCTCGGACCTGAAACAGCAGCCGGTCAAGCCCGGCGAGGAGGTCACCGTCGAGGTCGACGACATCCACGAGAGCGGCGCCGGCGTCGGCCGCACCGACGACGGGTTCATCGTGATGGTCGACGGCCTGCTGCCGCCCGCGCGGGCGGTCGTCCGGATCGACCGGGTGAAGCAGAACCACGCGAAGGCGAACCGCGTCGTCGAGCGGCTCCCCGACGAGCCCGAGGAGGGCGAGGAGGGCGCCGACGGCGAGAGCGAGAACCCCGAGTTCGAGGAGGAGACCGAGGCCAAGCGAGGCGAGCGGCTCGGATCGCGCGACAACTTCTGGGGATCGTAGCGTCGACTCTCCCCGGGGGTCGCGCCTGGACAGTCCGTACTATGCTTTTTGTATGCCGCCGACCCACCGTTTACCATGAGTAACGAGGGGAGCCTCGACGCGGTCGACGTCGACGAGCTGCTCGACCGCGCCGGCTTCGACGCCGATCGGAGCGTCCTCACCCGCCGGCAGGCGGAGGTGCTCGCGCTGCGCGAGCGGAACGTCCGGCAGGCGGACATCGCCGACCTGCTGGGAACCTCGCGTGCGAACGTGTCGAGCGTCGAGTCGTCCGCCCGCGACAACGTCGAGAAGGCCCGCGAGACCGTCGCGTTCGCGGAGGCGCTGTCGGCGCCCGTCCGGATCGAGATCGCCGCCGGCACCGACCTCTACGACGTGCCCGACCGGGTGTACGACGCCTGCGACGAGGCCGACGTGAAGGTGAACCACACCGCGCCGGACCTGATGAAGCTGGTGAGCGACGACGCCGGCGACGCGGTCCGGGGTCGGGAGGTCGTCTCCCCGATCCTCGTCGGCATCACCGGCGCCGGAACCGTCCGCGTCCGGCGGTCCGAGCAGGCCGACATCGAGTAAGCGCACGTCCTGCCGTCTCTGGCGGCTTTTTGTACGGTACCGCCGAACCCGCGGGCATGGATCTGCGACTCGACGGGAACACGGCGCTAGTGACGGCCAGTTCGGGCGGGCTCGGCTTCGCCTCGGCAGCGTCGCTGGCGGCCGAGGGCGCGAACGTGGTGATCTGCGGGCGAACGCCGGAGCGACTCGACGAGGCCGAAGACGCGTTGGCGGAGGAACCTGGCGACGTGCTCGCGGTCGAGGCCGACGTGACCGACCGCGACGACGTTGCCGCGCTCGTCGAGGCGACCGTCGACGAGTTCGGCGGGCTCGACCACGTCGTCACGAGCGCGGGGGGCGTTCCGCCGGGCACCTTCGACGACACGACCGACGAGCAGTGGTACGGCGCCTTCGACACGCTCGTGATGAGCGCCGTCTGGACGCTCCGTGAGGCGCGCCCGCACCTGGCCGACAGCGACGCGGGCACGGTCACGTGCATCACGTCCACCTCGGTCCGCGAGGCCATCGACGGCCTCGTGCTCTCGAACGCCGTCCGCCGGGCGGTGATCGGGCTCGTGAAGACGGTCTCGCGGGAGTGGGCCCCCGACGTGCGCGCGAACGCGGTGCTCCCCGGTGCCCACGAGACCGCCCGCATCGAGGAGCTCGTCGAGGACGCGCTCGCGCGCGGCGAGTACGACAGCTACGAGGAGGGACTCGACGACTGGGCCAGCGACATCCCGCTGGACCGCATCGGCGACCCGCGCGAGCTGGGCGACGTGGTCGCGTTCCTCTCCTCCGAGCGCGCCTCGTTCGTCAACGGCGCGGCGCTGCCCGTCGACGGCGGGCGCCTGCACTCGTAGCTACCCGCCGTCGTCGCACGCTCGCCGACCTCAGAACTGCCCGCTTTCCTTCAGCCGGTCGACGGCGTCGCGGACGCGCTGAGCGTCCGCCTTCGGCACGACGAGCACGCGGTCGTCGTAGGCGACGACGCACAGCCCGTCCACCCCGACCAGCGAGACGTGCGTGTCGTCGCCGGCGACGACGTTGTCGGCGGCGTCGACCGCGAGCGCCTCGGCGTCGCCGGCGACGACGTTGCCGTCGCCGTCCGGGTCGAGGACCCGGTCGAGCGCGTCCCACGCCCCGAGGTCGTCCCACGCGAACGCCGCCGGGACGACCGCCGCCCGGTCGGCGCGCTCCATCACCGCGTAGTCGATGCTGACCGGGGAGACGGCCTCGAAGCCGGCCGCCGGGTCCGGGTCGTCGCCGTCGAGTTCGGCGACGAGCGGGGCCAACGGCGTGTCCCGCGCCTGCTCGAACAGCGCCGCGGGCGTCCACGCGAAGATGCCGGCGTTCCAGTAGTAGCCCGAATCGACGTACTCGGCGGCCCTGTCGGCGTCCGGTTTCTCGTGGAAGGCCGCGAGCTCGCGGTAGGCAACCGCGCCGTGCTCGGTGGTGCGATCCGCACCGGGTTCGATGTACCCGTAGCCGGTGGCGGGCCGGGTCGGCTCGACGCCGAAGGCGACCAGCCGGCCGGTGTCGCCGGCGACGCGCGCGCCGCGGGCCATCGTCGCCTCGAAGGCGTCGCCGTCGGGCACGTGGTGGTCCGCGGGGAGGACGACGACGACCGGCTCCCGCTCGCCGTCGACCGCCTCGCGTGCGCGGTGGGTCGCGTACAGGATCGCGGGCCCGGTGTCCTTGCCCGCGGGCTCGACGACGACCTCGGCGTTCGGGGCGTGCTCGGGCACCTCGTCGGCGAACTCGGGGCGGGTCGCGACCAGCGTCGCGTCAGCGAAGCCCGTGCGATCGGCCGTTCTGGCGAGGAGGCTGCGGTCGTCGTCCGGGTCGCCCAGCGCGAGGAACTGCTTCGGGCGGTCGCTGCGGGAGGCGGGGTAGAGGCGGGAGCCGGTGCCGCCGGCGAGGATCACGGCGACGACGGGTCGGTCCATTGTCGTCGTGTCGGCGGGGGGTGCCCATAAGGACGGCGGGGGCGCCGTCGGCCGTCCCCGTTCGCCGTTCGTGTCGGGGGCTCACTTCGTTCGCCCTCGCGCTGCTCGGATCGCGCTGGCACTACCCGCCACGAACGGCCGACTTTTAGCCCGCGAGGCCGACGCCCCTCCATGAGCCTCTCCCTCGACTCGCCGGCGCAGGACGCCCCGTCGGTCGCCGACGACGGCGCCTGGCTGGAGTGCATCGCCTGCGGCGGGCAGTTCGCCCCGTTCGACGACATCCGCTTCACCTGCGACGACTGCGACGGCCTGCTGGAGGTGCGCTACGCCGACCCGCCGACCTGGGACGAGTTCTCCGGCGAGGGCGTCTGGCGGTACTCCGCCGGACTGCCGTTCGAGGAAGGCGTCTCGCTGCCCGAGGGCCACACCCCGCTCCACGAGGTGCCCCGACTCCGCGAGGACATCGGCGTGAACCGCCTGCGCGTGAAACACGAGGGGATGAACCCGACGGGCTCGTTCAAGGACCGCGGGATGACCGTCGGCGTCCGCGTCGCCGAGGAGCTGGGCGTCGACCGCCTCGCGTGTGCCTCGACGGGCAACACCTCCGCCGCCCTCGCCGCCTACGGCGCCCGCGCTGGCCTGGAGACGCTGGTGCTTCTGCCCGCGGGGAAGGTCGCCGCCGGCAAGGTCGCGCAGGCGAGCCTCCACGGCGCCCGGATCTTGGAGGTCGACGGCAACTTCGACGCCTGCCTCGACATCGTGCAGAACCTCGCGAACCGCGGCGAGGTGTACCTCCTCAACTCGCTCAACCCGTTCCGGCTGGAGGGCCAGAAGACGATCGGCTTCGAGATCCTCGAGGAGTTCCGCGACGACTACGGCACGTTCCCCGACCGGATCGTCCTCCCCGTCGGCAACGCGGGCAACACCGCGGCGCTGTTCAAGGCGTTCCGGGAGCTCGTCGCCGCCGGCGCGATGGACGCCGACGAGGTGCCGAAGCTGACGGGCGTGCAGGCCGCCGGCGCCGCGCCGATGGTCGAGGCCATCGAGAACGGCGCCGACGAGGTCCGCCGCTGGGAGTCGGTGGAGACCCGCGCGACCGCCATCCGCATCGGCAACCCGGTGAACGCGCCGAAGGCGCTCCCCGGGATCCGGGAGACGGGCGGCACCGCCGTCGCCGTCGACGACGAGGCGATCACGGCGGCCCAGCGCGACCTCGCGCAGGAGGGCGTCGGCGTCGAACCCGCCTCCGCGGCCTCGGTCGCCGGCCTCCGGACGCTCCGCGAGCGGGGCGTCGTCGACGCCGACGAGGACGTGGTGTGTCTCACGACCGGCCACCTGCTGAAGGACCCCGACGCCGCCTACGAGGCCGGCGGCGACCCCGAACCGGTGGCGAACGCTACCGAGGCGGTGCTGGAACACATCGGCGCGAAGTGAGGTGTGGCGCCGGCGAGCAGCACCCGTCACCTGTCCGTCCGACGAAACTTTTTGCGGGTTCGCGCGGTATCGTGTGACATGGGGGATGAGCGTACGGACCGCGGCAGCGACGGCGTCAGCGAGGACGAACGCGACGGCGAACGCCCGCGTTCGATGGTCGTAACGGAGCTACGACGGGAGAACCAACGGCTCCGCGAGCGCGTGGCCGAGCAGCGACGCGAGCGGAAGCGGATCGTCGACCGCTACGAGGTGCTGCTCGACGCCGCGCGCGGGGACGACGGGGACGAAGCGGACGACACACGGCGGTCGATACTCGCGCGGCTGCTCGACAGGCTACGGCGGAGAACGTAGGTCGGCAGCGGCCGGCGCTGGCGGCGTCGTCGACGACGCGAGGGACCGGACTCAGCGACCGTTGTCGGCGTCGTCGAGGACGATCCGGTCCACGGAGATGATCCGGTCGTCGCCGAGGAGCCGGTCGACGGCGTCGTCGGGGAGCCGGTCGTCGAGGTTGTACACCGTCAGCGCCTCGCCGCCGATCGTCTCGCGGCCGTTGAACATGCCCGCGATGTTGACGCCGGCGTCGCCGAGCACGGTGCCGATGAGGCCGATGACGCCCGGCTCGTCGCGGTTGCGCGCGACGAGCATGTGGCCGTACGGCCGGGCGTCGACGCGGTAGCCGTCGATGCGGACGATCCGGGGGTCGTCGCCGGCGAACAGGGTGCCGCAGACGGACAGCTCCGTGTCGCCGTCCTTCACGGTCACCGTGACGAGGCTCTGGAAGTCCTCGGCCTGGCGGGTCTTGCTCTCGGTCACCTCGATCCCGCGGTCCTTCGCGAGCTGCGGGGCGTTGACCGCGTTCACCTCGTACTCCAGCGGGGAGAACACGCCCTTCAGGGCGCTGGCGGTGACCAGGTCCACGTCCTCGTCGGCGATCTCGCCCTCGTAGTGGACCTCGACGCCCGATATGCGCTCGCCCAGTAGCTGGGCGGCGATCTTGCCTGCGGTGTCGGCCACGTCGAGGTACGGCTCGATGCGCGGGAACGCCGACTCGTCGACCGACGGGGCGTTGAGCGCGTTGACGACCGGCTCGTCGGCGAACGCCGCGAGCACCTGCTTCGCGGTGTCGACGGCGACGTTCTCCTGGGCGGCCTCCGTGCTCGCGCCGAGGTGCGGCGTGAGGACGATGTCGTCCACGTCGAGCAGCGGCGAGTCGGCGGGCAGCGGCTCCTCGGCGAACACGTCGAGGGCGGCGCCGGCGACGGGGCCGTTCTCCACGGCCTCAGCGAGCGCGTCCTCGTCGACGATGCCGCCGCGCGCGCAGTTGATCAGGTAGGCGTCGCCCATCGTCTCCAGCTCCTCGGCGCCGATCATCCCCTCGGTCTCGGGGAGCAGCGGCGTGTGGACGGTGACGAAGTCGGCGCGCGCGAGGCAGTCCGTCAGGTCGTCGACGAGCTCGGCACCGAACTGCGCGGCGCGCTCCTCGTTGATGTACGGGTCGTAGACGACCAGATCCATGCCCAGCGAGTCGAGGCGCTTGGCGACCTCCTGGCCGACGCGGCCCAGCCCGACGATGCCGAGCGTCTTGTTGTTCACTTCCCGGCCGAGGTACTCGCCCTTCGCCCACTCGCCGTGCTTGAGGCGGCTGTGCGCCTGCGGGATGTCGCGCGCGACCGCGAACGTCATCGCGACGGTGTGCTCGGCGGCCGCGCGGACGTTCCCCTCCGGCGCGTTCGCGACGACGACGCCGTGGTCGGTCGCCGCCTCGATGTCGATGTTGTCGACGCCGATGCCCGCCCGGCCGACGATGAGCAGGTCGGGGGCCGCCTCGAACACCTCGGCGGTCACCTCCGTCCCGGAGCGGACGATCAGCGCGTTCGCGTCGGCGACGGCGTCCAGCAGGTCCTGCCCCGCGAGTTCGTAGCCCGTGACGACCTCGTGGCCGGCGTCTCGGAGCGTCTCGATCCCCGCATCGGCGATGGGGTCCGTGACGAGTACCTTCATGCGCGACCGGAGTTGCGGCGCGTGGTAAAGGCTTTCCACCTCGGCGGAACTCGCCCGCCAGATCGATCCACATGGCTGGCTATACGACCCCTCCGTTTCGGGTGGAATTGTCACGTCCGTGTGTCATTCGACCCGGGAGCGGGTCGCCGCGGCGATGCGGGAACCGCAGGAGTTGAAGCCCGGGCGCGCGAACGGCCGCGCATGACTCGACTCGTTGCGTTCGACTTCGACGGGACGCTCTCGGACTCGGAGATGACCGTGCTGTTGGGCGAGCGCTGTGGCGTCGCCGACGAGATGGCCGACATCACCGCGCGGGCGATGAACGACGAACTCAGCTACGCCGAGAGCCTGCGCAAGCGCGCGGCGCTCCTGGAGCATCTGGAGGAGGAGGAGGCCCGGCGGGCGTGGGACCGGGTCGAACTCCGCGAGGGCGCCGGGGACGTGATCCGCCGCCTGCGCGAGCGCGGTCACTACGTCGCCATCTTCACCGGCGGCTTCGAGCGCGGCGTCGCAGCTGCGCTGGAGAGAGCCGGCGCCGAGGTGGACGAGATCGTCGCCAACCGCCTGCCGATCGAGGGCGGGCGCCTCACCGGCGAGGTCGAGGGGCCGCTCATCGAGGGGACGAAGGACGAGCAGCTGGAGCGCGTCGCCGGCGAGCAGGGCGTGCCGATGACCCGAACGGTCGCCGTCGGCGACGGCGCCAACGACCTCCCGATGCTGGAGGTCGCGGGGCTGGCGGTCGGCTACGAGCCGAAGCCCGCCGTCGAACCCGCCTGCGACGTGGTCGTCGAGTCGATGTTCGAGCTGGCCGACCTGTTCGAGGACGAGGGGTTCCTCGTCGGCGACGGGGACGCGTAGACTCGGCCGGGAACCGACCCCGTCGCGGAGACGCGTCGCCCTCCGATGGATTCACGCGGGCCGCGTTCCAACCGCCGCCAATGAGCCAGCCAGCCGAGGTCGACGCCGACGACCTCCGCTACGCCGACCCGGACAACCCGTACCTCACGGAGCCGGACGCCGACTTCGCGCCCGTCGAGGACCTCGACGCCGACGCGGCAGCCGAGCAGGCCGACCTGCTGCGCGCGGCGATCCGCGAGCACGACCACCGCTACTACGCCCGGAACGACCCGCTGATCGCCGACCGGACGTACGACGCGCTGTTCGCGCGCCTGGAGGAACTGGAGGACGCCTTCGATCTGGACGCCGGCGACTCCCCGACGCGCCGCGTCGCCGGCGGCACCCTCGAGGAACTCGGGGAGGTCGAACACGCCGCGCCGATGCTGTCGATCGACCAGTCGGGCGACGCCGCGGACGTGCGCGAGTTCGACGAGCGCGTCCGCCGGGAACTCGCCCGAGGCGGAGACGGGGAGTCCGCCGAGGTGGTGGGCGAGGACGCGGACGTGTCCTACTCGTGTGAGCCGAAGTTCGACGGCCTCTCGGTGGAGGTGGTGTACGAGGACGGCCGCTACGTGCAGGCGGCGACGCGGGGCGACGGGCGCGTCGGCGACGACGTGACCGAGCAGGTGCGGACGATCCGCTCGGTGCCCGAGCGGCTGGCGGGCGACCCCCCCGAGACGCTGGCCGTGCGCGGGGAGGTGTTCATCCCCCGCGACGCCTTCCAGGCGCACAACCGCGAGCGCATCGAGGCGGGGAAGGAGCCGTTCGCGAACCCCCGCAACGCCGCCGCCGGCACCCTCCGGCAGCTCGACATCGACGCGGTCGCCGAGCGCCCGCTCGACTGCTTCTTCTACGACGTGCTCGGGTGGGAGACGGCCGGCGGCTCGGACGGCCCTGAACGACCGGACGACCACCTCGCGGAGCTCGACGCCCTGCGCTCGTTCGGCCTACACGTGAACGACCGGGCCGAACTCGCCGCGGACATCGAGGCGGCCATCGACTACCGCGACCGCCTCGCCGGGGAGCGCGAGGACCTGAACTACGAGATAGACGGCGTCGTGATCAAGGTGAACGACCGCGCCGCCCGGGAGGAACTCGGGACCAAATCGCGCTCGTATCGCTGGGCGTTCGCCTACAAGTTCCCCGCGCGCCACGAGGTGACGACGGTGGAGGACATCGTCGTGCAGGTGGGTCGGACCGGCCGCCTGACGCCCGTCGCCCTGCTGGACCCGGTCGACGTGGGCGGGGTGACGGTGTCGCGGGCGACGCTGCACAACCCCGACGAGATCGAATCGCTCGGCGTCGGCGTCGGCGACGAGGTGCGCGTGAAGCGCGCCGGCGACGTGATCCCGCAGGTCGCGGAGGTCGTGGAGTCCCACAGCGACCGCCCCTACGAGTTCCCCGACCAGTGTCCCGCCTGCGGCAGCGACGTGGAGCGCGACGGTCCCCTGGCGTTCTGTCCGAACGGGCTCGCGTGTCCCGCGCAGGCCGAGCGCGCGGTCGTCCACTACGCCAGCCGGGGCGGGCTCGACATCGAGGGGCTCGGCGAGGAGTCCGTCGAGCAACTGCGCGAGGCCGGCCTCGTGGAGACGCTCCCCGATCTGTACCGCCTGCCCGACCGGCGCGAGGAGCTCGCCGAGTTGGAGGGGTGGGGCGAGACGAGCGCGGACAACCTCATCGCGGAGGTCGAGGCGAGCACCGAGCCGGAACTGGCGGACTTCCTCGCGGCGCTGGGCATCCACGAGGTCGGCGCCGCGACGGCCCGCAACCTCGCGCGCCACTTCGGCACCTTCGAGGCGGTCCGAGCCGCGAGCGAGGCGGAGTTGGCGGAGGTGGACGACATCGGCGAGACGGTCGCGCGTACCGTCCGGGACTTCTTCGAGGCCGAGCAGAACGCGCGCGTCATCGACGACCTCCTGGAGTACGTCGACCCGCAGCCCGACGACACCGAGACGGGCGACGCGCTCGACGGGCTGACGTTCGTGTTCACCGGGTCGCTGTCGACCGCGCGCAGCGTCGCGCAGGACCTCGTGGAGGCCCACGGCGCGAACGCGACCTCGTCGGTCTCGGGCAACACAGACTACCTCGTCGTCGGCGACTCGCCGGGGACGAGCAAGCGCGAGGACGCCGAGGCGAACGACGTGCCCGAACTGGACGAGGCGGCCTTTTCCGACCTCCTCGCCGAGCACGGGATCGAGTGGCCGCCGGAAGACGAAGGCTGATCGCCCGCCGTGGCGCGTGCCGGCCGACCGCCGTGTCGGCCGGGAGCGCGCGAGGGACGAGCACCGGAGCGTGAGCGCAGCGAACGCGAGGAGCGGAATCGGTTGGGGAGGGCGTGGCCGCTGTGCGGTGCTGTCGGGTGGGACTGAAAGGGGCCGGCCGTCTCGGCGAACCCCGACACCGCAAGCACCGCAGGCGAACGAAGTGAGCCGAGGAGCACAGCGCGTGTCGCGGGAGTCGAGACGGCCGGGGGCTTTCGTGGCCGACAGCGCGGGCACTCCGTCGCCGATGAGAACGACGAAAACGACGAAAACAGCCGGAACCACGAAAACGAATACAGGTCGATCGAACTCGACTACAGATCGGCGCCCTCGAACCGCCACAGCCCCAGCAGCGGCGGCACGAGCAACCACGCAACGAGCATGGCGAACGCCGCCATCTCCGTGTTCGTCGCGTACTGCCCGGCCGCCTGCGACCCCGCCTGCCCGGCCGCGAACAGGGTGCCGCTCACGAACTCGCCGGAGACGATCTTGAACGAGCCGGTGGGGTTGACCAGGCGGAGCAGCTCCAGCAGCGACGACCCCGAGATCGGGAGCCAGCTCGGGCCACCACCCATCCCCAGATACAGCCGCAGCGGGAACTGGATGGCGCCCCACAGCGGGACGAACAGGAAGTACAGCCCGACCGCGCCGCCGATCGCCAGGCGGTTCGACGACACCGCAGACGAAAACCCGACCGCGATGGCGACGAACGCCGCCGACAGCAGCAGTGTCAACAGGATGTACCCGAGGAACGTGAACGGCCGAAGCGACAGCGGTCCGATCGCCGCCACCAGCGCGGGCAGCAGGAACCCGACCGACACGGGCACCGCGATGGCGCCCGCGCGGCCGGCCACCTTCCCGAACACCACGTCCGACCGCGAGTGCGGCAGCGCGAGCAGCAGCTTCAGCGACCCCGTCTCGCGCTCGCCGACGACCGCGTTGTACGAGACGACCAGCGCGATGAGCGGGATGAGCGTCGTGACGAGCGCGTCCCGGATGAACACCGAGCCGAGCAGCGCGCTCGTCGAGAGCGTCTGTCCCTCGCCCGGGCGGACGAGGTAGACGACCACCGAGACCAGCAGGACGAAGAACGCCGTCAGTCCCAGCAGCCACCGCGAGCGCACGGCGTCCTGGAAGTCCTTGCGCGCGACGGCCTCCAGGCTCATTCGGCCACCTCCGTGCTCGTCGCCGTCGTGTCGCCGCCGTTCCCCGCCCCAGCGCCGTCGCCCTCGGCGTAGGTGAGGAAGAGGTCCTCCAGGCTCGCCTCCTGGGTGGTGAAGTCCTTCACCGTCACGCCGGCGTCCTCCAGGGCGCCGATGACCTCCGTCTTCGCGTCGCTGGAGCACGACACCGTGACCGTCCCGCCGTCGGTCGCGGCCGAGGAGACGCCCGCCAGCGCCCGCACCGCCTCGACGTCCTCCTCGCTGGCTGCGTCGACGGTGACGACCAGCTGTTCCTCGCCGCCGACGGCCTCCCTGAGGCCCTCGATGGAGTCCTCGGCGACGAGTTCGCCCTCGCGCATGATGCCGACGCGGTCACACACCGCCTCGACCTGCCCGAGCACGTGGCTGGAGAAGAACACCGTCGCGCCGCGCTCGGCCTCGTCGCGCACGATCTCGCGCATCTCCTTGGCGCCCGCGGGGTCCAGCCCGGAGGACGGCTCGTCGAGAATGAGGATGTCGGGCTCGCCGACGAGTGCCATCCCGAGGACGAGCCGCTGGCGCATCCCCTTGGAGTAGCCGCCCGCGCGGCGGTCGGCGGCGTCGGCGATACCCACGCGCTCCAACACCGCGTCCACGTCGCCGTCGAGTTCCTTCGAGCGCATCGCGAACTCGACGTGCTGGCGGCCGGTGAGGCGCTCGTACACGTCGTACCCCTCGGGCAGGACGCCGGTGTTCCGGCGCACCTCCACCGACTCCGCCTGTGCGTCCCGCGAGAGCACCCTGACGGTACCGGTCGTGGGGCGCACGAAATCGAGGAGCATGTTGATCGTCGTCGACTTGCCCGCCCCGTTGGGGCCGAGGAAGCCGAACACTTCGCCCTCCTCGACCGTGAGGTCGAGGTCGCGGACGGCCGTTACGTCGCCGTACCGCTTCGTGACGCCCTCCAACTCGATGGCGGCCATATACCGCCCGCTTCCCGCGGTCTCCGCTTTAGGCTTTGGGAGTCCGTCCGTCAGTCGGCAGACGTTGCCGTAACTCGCGTGCATATCCGTGTGAAGGAATATGCCCGTAGTACATGACCGACGACGCCGACGCGCCGACTGGGGAGTGGGACGCGCGGACGCGCGCGCTCCACACCGGCTGGACGGGCGACCCGGCGACCGGCGCGCGAGCGCCGCCCATCTATCAGACGACCTCCTACGCGTTCCCCGACGCCGACACCGCCGCCGATCTGTACGCCCTCGACCGCGAGGGCGACGTGTACACCCGCATCTCCAACCCCACGACGCGGGTGCTGGAGAAGCGCCTCGCCGACCTGGAGGGCGGCGTCGACGCCGTCGCCACCGCCTCCGGGATGGCCGCCATCGACACCGCGACGAGCCTCCTCGCGCGTGCCGGCGACAACGTCGTCGCCAGCGTCGACATGTACGGCGGCACGAGCACCTACCTCGCGCACATGGCTTCCCGCCGCGGCGTCGACCTCCGGACGGTCGAAACCACCGATTACGCGGCCTACGAGGACGCCGTCGACGAGGACACCGCGTTCGTCCACGTCGAGACGCTGGCGAACCCGTCGCTCGTCACGCCCGATTTCGAGCGCGTCGCCGACATCGCCCACGAACACGCGGTCCCGCTCGTGGTCGACAACACGTTCGGGACGCCGGCGCTGTGCAACCCCATCGACCACGGCGCCGACATCGTCTGGAACTCCACGACCAAGTGGATCCACGGGTCGGGCACCACCGTCGGGGGCGTACTCGTCGACGGCGGCACCTTCCCGTGGGACCACCCGGACGCCGACTACCCCGAGCTGTCCGGCGAGAACCCCGCCTTCGACGTCGACTTCGCCGAGCGGTTCGGCGAGCGCGCGTTCGCGCAGGTGGCGCGCCACCGCGGGGTGCGCACGCTCGGAAACCCCCAGTCGCCCTTCGACGCCTGGCAGACGCTCCAGGGGCTCGCCACCCTGCCGATCCGGATGGAGAAGCACTGCGAGAACGCCCGGATCGTCGCCGAACACCTCCGCGACCACCCCGAGGTGGCGTGGGTCACCTACCCCGGATTCGAGGGTCACCCGACGCACGACGCCGCCGCCGAGTACCTCGACGGTTTCGGCGGAATGGTCGTGTTCGGGCTGGAGGACGGCTTTACCGCCGGTAAGGGCGTGTGTGAAGAGGTGGAGTTGGTCTCGTTCCTCGCGAACATCGGTGACGCGCGCTCGCTGATCATCCACCCGGCGAGCACGACCCACGCGCAGCTCTCCGAGGAGGAACAGCGGGCCGCGGGCGTGAGCCCGGACCTCCTGCGCCTCTCCGTCGGCATCGAGGACCCCGACGACATCGTCGCGGATCTGGATCGGGCTATCGCGGAGGCGACGCGATGACGGCCGTCGAGTCCGTCGGCGAGTTCCGGTTCGAGTGCGGCGAGTCCGTCGGCGACCTCCGGCTCGCGTACGAGACGTACGGCGAGTTCGACGGGGACAACGCTGTCCTGGTGTGTCACGCGCTCACCGGAAGCCAGCACGTCTCGAACGCCCCCCGAAGCGAGGATCACGACGCCGACGCGGTCGACGGGAGCGACGCCGGCGACGCGGACACGGGAACCGGCGTCCAGACCGCGGGCCAGGCCCGCGCGTGGTGGGACGACGTGGTCGGGCCGGGCAAGGCCATCGACACGACCGAGTACTACGTCGTCTGTGTGAACGTCCCCGGCTCCTGTTACGGCTCCTCGGGCCCGCCCGCGGAGGGGCCGGACGGCGAGCCGTGGGGGACCGACTTCCCGCCCGTCACCGTCGGCGACTGGACGCGCGCGCAGCGACGGCTCCTCGACCGCCTCGGCGTCGGCCGCCTGCACGCCGTCGTCGGCGGCAGTGTCGGCGGGATGAACGCCCTCGACTGGGCGAAGCGCTTCCCCGACGACGTGCGCCGCGTTGCCGCCGTCGCGACGGCCGCTCGGCTGGACACCCAGTGCCTCTCGCTAGACGCCATCGCGCGCCGCGCCATCACCACCGACCCGAACTGGAACGGCGGCGACTACTACGGCGCCGACCGGCCGAACCCCGACGACGGACTCGCGCAGGCGCGCCGCATCGGCCACGTGATGTACCTCTCGAAGGCGTCGATGGGCCGGAAGTTCGGCCGCCGCGCCGCCGGCCGGGGCGCCTTCGGCGACGCGCCCGCCGACCCGACGGATCGGTTCTTCCCGTACCGCGAGGTTGAGTCGTACCTCGATTACAACGCCGACTCGTTCACCTCGCGGTTCGACGCCAACAGCTACCTCTATCTCACGCGGGCGATGGACGAGTACGACCTCGCGGCCGGCTACGGCTCCGACGCCGAGGCGCTGGCGGCGTTCGAGGGCGAGGTGCTCGCGCTGTCGTTCACCGGCGACTGGCACTTCACCGCCGAGCAGTCGCGCGCGCTCGCGGACGCCGCCCGCGACGTGGACGTGCCGACGGCACACCACGTCGTGGAGTCGGACCACGGCCACGACGCGTTCCTCGTCGAGCCGGAGTCGGTGGGACCGCCGCTGCGCGACTTCCTCGCCGACGGCGTCGACGGGCGCGCCGTCCGCGACGAGGGAGACGCGCGCGACGAGAGCGACGGCTCGGGGAGCCACTCCGGCGGCCCCGACCGTGCGCCGGTCCACGCGAGCCTGTTCCCCGGGTGAGGACGCTCGGGGAACACGTTCGGGGGCGTCAGCGACACCGGCGAAACTCCGGGCGGTGTGAGCCGTTATCACGGTCGGTTCCGATGGTACACGAGATGTCCGGAGACGACCCAAATCACGGATTCTGGACGCGGAGCGTCCACGAGGGTGCAGCGCCCGATCCGGCGACGGGCGCGCGAGCCCCGCCGATCCACCAGACCACCTCCTACGTGTTCGACGACGCCGACCACGCGGCGCGGCTGTTCGCGCTGGAGGAGGAAGGGTACATCTACAGCCGACTGCTCAACCCGACGGTCGCGCGGCTGGGCGAGCGGCTCGCGTCGCTGGAGGGCGGCGTCGGCGCGGTGCCGACCAGTTCGGGGATGGCCTCCTTCGACCTCGCAACCTTCCTGCTGGCGTCGGCCGGCGACAACATCGTCTCGTCCTCGTCGCTGTACGGCGGCACGTACACCTACCTCACACACACGGTGGAGCGGCGAGGGGTCGAGACGCGCTTCGTCGACACGCTCGACTACGACGCCTACGCGGAGGCGATCGACGACGACACCGCGTTCGTCCACCTGGAGACGATCGGCAACCCGGCGCTCGTGACGCCAGACATCGAGCGGATCGCCGACATCGCCCACGAGCACGACACGCCGCTGTTCGTCGACAACACGTTCGCGACGCCGTACCTCTGCCGGCCGCTCGAACACGGTGCCGACCTCGTGTGGGAGTCGACGACGAAGTGGATCCACGGCTCGGGCTCCACCGTCGGCGGCGCCCTCGTCGACGGCGGCTCGTTCCCGTGGGGCGAGCACGCCGACCGGTTCCCCGAATTGGGCGCGGACAACCCCGCCTATCACGGCGTCAACTTCGCCGAGCGGTTCGGGGAGGCGGCGCTCACCTACGCCGGGATCGCGCGCGGACTCCGGGATCTGGGGAGCGCACAGTCCCCGTTCGACGCGTGGGCGACGATGCAGAAGCTGGAGTCGCTCCCGATGCGGATGGAACGCCACTGCGCAAACGCCCAGCACGTCGCCGAACACCTCGCGGACCACCCCGCCGTCGATTGGGTGACGTATCCGGGGCTCCCGGACCACGAGACACACGCCGAGGCGTCGGAGTACCTCGACGGCGGCTACGGCGGGATGATCACCTTCGGCCTCACGGGTGGGTACGACGCCGCCCGCGGCACCGTCGAGAACACGGAGTTGGCGTCGCTGCTGGCGAACGTCGGCGACGCGAAGACGCTGGTGATCCATCCAGCCTCGACGACCCACCAGCAGCTCACCGAGGAGGAGCAACTGGCCGCGGGCGTCACCGGCGACATGGTCCGGCTGTCGGTCGGCGTCGAGAACCCCGAGGACATCGTCGCCGACCTCGACCGCGCGATCGACGCGGCGACGCGGTAGCAACGACTCAAAAAGGGGCTGACAGGCGGCCTGTGTGCCCCGATCGACGCCGCGATCGATCGGGACACGTCCGCACGCCGACGGTCGGACCGCGCACCCGCCTCGCCGTCGGCGGCAGTTCTCAGCGTCGCATCGGCGGTTCTGGTCCCGGCTTCGTATGTGAAGGTTCGGTCGCGGCGGCGACGCGCTGGGCCCGGTCGCCCGCGGCGCCGACCGCGGGCCGGGACGTCGCCACGTTCGTGCTCGCTGCGCTCGCCCATCCTACCGCGGCGGCAACGTTTTACTCCCGGTCGGCCGACGCGTCGGATATGAACTACCGGGAAGTCGAGGTCACCGGCGAGTACATGGCGAGCCTGGACAACGGCGCCGACTGGCGCGAGGAGATCGAATCCCTCGCCGACGAGGTCGGGGCGGACGCGGCGTGGTTCAACGCCATGGGCGCCGTCCAGGACGCCGAGGTGTGGTTCTACGACCAGGAGGACACGGAGTATCAGTCGGTGACGTTCGACGAGCCGCTGGAGGTCGCCGCCTGCGTCGGGAACATCGCGCTGCTGGAGGGCGACCGCTTCGCCCACACCCACGCCGTGCTCTCGCGCCGCAGCGGGCAGGCGCTCGCGGGGCATCTCGACGGGGGCACCGTGTTCGCGGGCGAGGTGTACCTCCGCGCGTTCGAGGAGCCGCTGGAGCGCGAACACGACGAGGTCACGGACCTGGATCTCTGGCTGTAGGGAACCGCCGGCGGGCGCCGCCCGAGCGGAGCCGGCGGGCGGCCGCGGGGGACGCGAATCGCTTATCACCCTCCCCCGCACAGAAATGTGACGTGCATCGACGACCCCGACACGCGAGCCGAGGCGGCGCGTTCGTCGCCGCCGTGACGCCGGCTCCGGGGTCGTCACCGACGACGCGACCGCGGTTCGGGACGGTCGGAGAGCCGGCCGACGGGACGAGCGGGCGAGCGACGGAGGCGACGACATGAGACCGGACGACGAGCGCTACTTCACACGGATCGAGGACAGGCTCGACGAGGCGTTCGAGCGCGCGGAGGCGGCGAAGGCGCAGGGGAAGGACCCCGAAACGGAGATCGAGATCCCGGTCGCCCGCGACATGGCCGACCGCGTCGAGAACATCCTCGGCATCCCGGGCGTCGCCGAGCGCGTCCGCGAACTGGAGGGGGAGATGTCCCGCGAGGAGGCGGCGCTGGAGCTGGTCACCGACTTCGTCGAGGGCACCGTTGGCGACTTCGACTCGCGGGCGGGCAAGATCGAGGGGGCGGTTCGGACGGCGGTCGCCCTGCTCACCGAGGGCGTCGTCGCGGCGCCAATCGAGGGGATCGACCGCGTCGAGATCCTGGAGAACGACGACGGCACCGAGTTCATCAACGTCTACTACGCCGGGCCGATCCGCTCGGCGGGCGGGACCGCGCAGGCGCTGTCGGTACTCGTGGGCGACTACGCCCGCGCGCTGCTCGGCATCGACGAGTACCGCGCCCGCGACGACGAGATCGAGCGCTACGCCGAGGAGATCGGCCTCTACGACAAGGAGACGGGCCTCCAGTACACGCCCAAGGACACGGAGACGAAGTTCATCGCCGAGCACATGCCGATCATGCTCGACGGGGAGGCCACCGGCGACGAGGAGGTCTCCGGCTTCAGGGATCTGGAGCGCGTCGACACCAACAACGCCCGCGGGGGGATGTGTCTCGTGCTCGCGGAGGGGATCGCGCTCAAGGCCCCGAAGATCCAGCGCTACACCCGCCAGCTCGACGAGGTCGACTGGCCGTGGCTCCAGGACCTCATCGACGGTACCTACGACGACACGGACGACGAGGAGGCGGACGACGGGGACGACGGCGACGGCTCCGAGAACGAGACGCACGAGGACGCGGAGATCGAGGGGAAAGAATCGGCCGAGCAGGAGGAGGCGGACGCCCCGACGGGGCCGACGCGGGCCGACCCCTCACAGAAGTTCCTCCGCGACCTCATCGCCGGCCGGCCCGTCTTCGGCCACCCCTCCGAGGCGGGCGGCTTCCGCCTGCGGTACGGCCGCGCGCGCAACCACGGCTTCGCGACCGCGGGCGTCCACCCCGCGACGATGCACATCGTCGACGACTTCCTCGCCACCGGCACCCAGATCAAGACGGAGCGCCCCGGGAAGGCCGGCGGCGTCATCCCCGTCGACTCCATCGACGGGCCGACCGTCAGGCTGGCGAACGGCGACGTGCGCCGCATCGACGACCCCGCGGAGGCCAAGGAGGTCCGCAACGGCGTCGAGGAGGTGCTCGACCTGGGCGAGTACCTCGTCAACTTCGGCGAGTTCGTCGAGAACAACCACCCGCTCGTGCCCGCCTCGTACGTCCGCGAGTGGTGGGAGCAGGACCTCGCGGCCGCGGGCGCCGACCTCCAGGCGCTGGAGGACGACCTCACGATCGACCTCGACGACCCGGACGCCGAGCAGGCGCTCGCGTGGGTCGCGGAGTTCGACGCGCCGCTGCACCCCGCCTACACGTACTGCTGGCACGACATCTCCGTCGACGAGTACGACGCGCTCGCCGACGCCGCGGCCGCCGGCGAGGTGACTGGCGACCTGCTCGTCGTCGAGCACACCGACACCGTCCGCCGCGCGCTGGAGAAGCTGCTCGTCGAGCACACCCAGACCGAGGACGCACTGCGGATCCCCGACTTCCGACCCCTGCTCCGGCAGCTCGGGGTCACCGACGGCCTGCGTCGCGAGTGGGAGCGGGCGGAGCTGTCGGCGGAGGCCGAGGAGTGGGACGAGGGGGACAACGCCGTCCGCGCGGTCAACGAGGTCGTCGACTTCGAGGTGCGCGAGCGCGCGCCGACCCGGATCGGCAACCGGATGGGGCGCCCGGAGAAGTCCGAGAGCCGCGACCTCTCGCCGGCGGTCCACACCCTCTTTCCGATCACGGAACTGGGCGGCAGCCAGCGCTCCGTGGGCGAGGCCGCCCGCAACCGCACGGACAAGGGGAAGGGCGTCTACGACGTGCTCGTCGGCGAGCGCGAGTGTCCCGACTGCGGGGAGCACACGTTCAAACCCCAGTGTCCGGCGTGTGCCGGCCACACGGAGCCGTACTACGAGTGCGACGAGTGCGGGACGGTCTGTGAACCGGACGAGTCCGGACGCGTCGAGTGCCCGCGCTGCGAGCGCGAGGTCGAGAGCCCCGACTGGCACACGATCGACCTCAACGACGAGTACTGGTCGGCGCTGGAGCGGACCGACGAGCGCGAGGCGAGCTTCGAGATCCTGAAGGGCGTCAAGGGGCTGTCCTCCTCGGACAAGACGCCAGAGCCCATCGAGAAGGGCGTCTTCCGCGCGAAACACGGCGTCACGTCGTTCAAGGACGGCACCGTCCGCTACGACATGACCGACCTCCCGGTCACGTCGGTCCGCCCCGAGGAGCTCGACGTGACCGTCGACCACTTCCGGGAGCTGGGCTACGAGACCGACATCGACGGCGAGCCGCTGATCCACGACGACCAGCTCGTCGAGCTGAAGGTGCAGGACATCGTCCTCTCGGACGGCGCCGCCGAGCACATGATGAAGACGGCGGACTTCGTCGACGAACTCCTCACGGACTTCTACGGCCTGGACCCGTTCTACGAGGTGAACGAGCGCGACGACCTCGTGGGCGAGTTGGTGTTCGGGATGGCGCCCCACACCAGCGCCGCCGTGGTCGGCCGAGTGATCGGGTTCACGAGTGCGGCGGTGGGGTACGCGCATCCGTACTTCCACGCGGCGAAGAGACGGAACTGCTTCCACCCGGAGACGAAGCTCTGGTACCGCGACGAGGCGGAGGAGTGGCACCACGGCCGGATCGACGAGTTCGTCGAGGACCGACTGGAAGACCCCGACGAGGACGACTTCGGGACGCTCGTCTCGCAGCTCGACGGCGACGTGTTCGTTCCGTCGGTGACGGAGGAGGGCGAGGAAGTGGTGAAGCCGGTCGAAGCGGTGTCGAAGCACGTCGCGCCCGACCACATGGTCCGTGTGGAAACGCGAAGCGGACGGGAGATCACGGTGACGCCGGATCACCGGCTCTGTCGGTGGGACGGGGGGGTGAAGAAGGTCGAAGCGACCGAACTCGCCGTCGGCGACGAACTCTCGCTTCCGACAGAACTCCCCGAGACTCGACCCGACGCGCCGGCCTCTACTCCGGAAGCTCACGCCGACGGGGGGAGAACCGTCGACGAGGTCGCATCCGTCGGCTACGTCGAGTCCGACCTCGACTACACGTACTGTCTCACCGTCGAGGACACGCACACGCTCGTCGCGAACGGCATGCACGTCGCCCAGTGCGACGGCGACGAGGACTGCGTCATGCTCCTCATGGACGGCCTGCTCAACTTCAGCAAGGCGTTCCTCCCGGACCAGCGTGGCGGACAGATGGACGCCCCGCTGGTGATGTCCTCGCGGATCGACCCCTCGGAGATCGACGACGAGGCGCACAACATGGACATCGTCCGGCAGTACCCCCGCGAGTTCTACGAGGCGAGCCTCGAGATGGCCGACCCCGAGGAGGTCGAGGACCTGATCCAACTGGGCGAGGACACCCTCGGCACCGACGACGAGTACCGCGGGTTCGACCACACCCACGACACGAGCGACATCGCGCTCGGGCCCGACCTCTCGGCGTACAAGACGCTCGGGTCGATGATGGACAAGATGGACGCGCAGCTGGAGCTGGCGCGCAAGCTCCGCGCGGTCGACGAGACGGACGTGGCCGAGCGCGTCATCGAGTACCACTTCCTCCCCGACCTGATCGGGAACCTCCGGGCGTTCTCCCGCCAGGAGACCAGGTGCCTCGACTGCGGGGAGAAGTACCGCCGGATGCCGCTCACCGGCGACTGTCGCGAGTGCGGCGGCGACATGACGCTCACCGTCCACCGCGGCTCCGTGAACAAGTACATGGACGTGGCGCTTCGGGTCGCCAAGGAGTTCGGCTGCCGCGAGTACACCATCCAGCGCCTGGAGATCCTCGAACGCTCGCTGGAGTCGGTGTTCGAGAACGACAAGAACAGGCCCTCGACCATTGCTGATTTTATGTGAAAGAGAGCCGTCTTCTTAACAATCAGCTAGCAGATGTTCGTTCGCAGAGCCGACTAATTCATTCGCTTTTTTCTTATTTCCATTCTGCATTTCTACACAGGCTTTTTTCATTTCCTTTGCAGCAGACAAGTCATTATTTGTCCGACACTCCAAGTAATTGTAGTAGACGATCCGTGACTGAACATCTGTATCTTCTGGCGAAGGATATGATTCGGCCGCTGTATTCAGGTACTCGATCGCATCTGAAAACGTGCCTTTCGCGCTATCATAGAATCCCTCATTGTATATTTCACCTGCTCGGTTGAATCGTGACATTCCTAGAGAATGGGATTCATATCCTGTTAGTAACACATCCATCGTCCCGAACCACGAGGTCAGAGAGTTTAGCGCCGATAATGCCTCTGAATAGCCTATTTCGCTGCCTTCCAACGAAGCGTCCTCAAGTTCTCCTAATTTCTCTTTCGCGGTTGCTACGCCGTCAAGGGCACTCTGGAGATGGTCTTTACTTGTCCGAAATGTCCCGATAGCAGTTTGGTATTGACCGTTTGAAAACTGACTTCTGCCAGTTTCAAAACTCCCTGTCGCTGCGGCATGATCATTCAGGACAGCCAACAACGTATTGACAAACTCATAGTAACCACGGAGGAAGTCGATCTGTTTGGTTTGCTCATCCGTGGCTTGAGTCCGTGCGGATTCAAGTGCAGAATCGGCTGTAGTAAGATGCGTTTGGATTGATGAAGTACTGAAAGAAATGTCCCGGGAGGGGCTGTATAGTGTGTCTACTTCATCATTATAAGCAGCAACCGCCTTCGACAAAGATTCACGCGCACGGTCAATTTCATCTTCAGCTTCGTTTGGCCTTGCCTCAGTCGGTGAAGCGGTTGGTGAGGGGGTACTGGTAGGTGTAGGAGATGGTGTTTCAGTTGGTGTATTTGTGTTGGCAGTAGCGGTTTGAGTGTTTGAGCTATTCTGCCCAGTACACCCGGTAACTAGTACACACAACCCAGCAATTATTCTTCGACGTTTCACACGCCTGAAAAGGCAGAAAGCCGCAAGCAAAAATCTACTGGGTGCTGATACAATTCGTGTAGCCGATGTAGCGGGAGGGGGAGCGATACTCTTCTTTATACAAAATCATCCACACGCCACTACTATGCGACTTTCACTCACCCCTGTACTACATCGGCTACATTAGTCGAAAAAATAACGAGGACATTGCGTGATAGCGCCGATACACATATCGGTGTGATCAAAAGAGATTCTCAAACTGTATCGACATACCCCACAAATTTGAATCGTGGGTTAACACCGGCGGCCGCTCGTTACTCTTCGCGGAACCCCGGCCACAGTCGCAACTCCTCTGCGATCATCCGCTGTCGGGCGGCGATCGCCGTCGACGCCCCGAGTGCCGGGTTCGCTTTGTGAACGGTGTAGTGCTCGCCGGCGTGCTCGCGGTCCTCCTCAATCACGAACCCTCGCGCCCCGCCGACCGGGTCCTCCGGTGTTCCGATTGTGTCGGCCATCGCTCGGGTGTTCATCACCGACAGGGTCGCTTTCTCTTTTAGCAACCGCTCGCGGCGTTCCGCCGATACCTCCGGCGCGTGCTCGATCGCCGTCTCCCGCATGGATTCAATCAGTCGGTCAACGCGAGCGCGGTCGGCTCCCTCCAGTCGGTCGTACACCTTTCGCCAATCAGCAAACCCACCGTGGATCTCGGCGTTCGTGTTTAGTTCGGGAGCGCCACCGCCGGCGTTCCCCTCGGCAAAGTCGTTCTCCGCCAAGTGCTCGGTGTCGGCCGGCCCCGTCGACGCGCCCCCGTGGAACTTACACCGGCCGCCTTGCGATCCGGGCGTTCCCCACCCGGCCGGAAGCTTACACGGCTCGCCGTTCCGGTTGCTCGCCCCGCAGGTGTCCGCGTATCGGCCGCCCGTATCGCTCGGTTCCTGCGTGCTCATACTTCCAAGTCGGTTGTATAGGCGTCCTTCATGGGCTTAGTGTTCGTTCCTACTGTCGAGTACCCGGCCGTCTCTCGGACGGTTCCACGGGGTCACACACCGTCTGGGAGCGTGAACACTCCTCGCGGGCTTCGCGGCAAATGACTGTGAGGAGTGTTGGTAGATCGACGGTGTAGAGTAGACCAA
The DNA here is from genome assembly GCF_019880245.1 of Halobaculum roseum. Lineage (NCBI taxonomy): Archaea > Methanobacteriati > Methanobacteriota > Halobacteria > Halobacteriales > Haloferacaceae > Halobaculum > Halobaculum roseum. The sequence goes on along the minus strand of NZ_CP082286.1, from coordinate 1,877,979 downwards.
TAACGACTACCCCGATCGTACCGTTCGCGTTCCCTGTTACCACCAAGATCGCCACGAGAAGCGACGCGAAGAGTGTTTCACTCACGTAGGAGCAGAGCTGTTCAACACGTTCAGAAATCCGTGTGCGGTCGGTCATTCAGTTGTAGGCCCCAATTCCCGTGTTCCGCGTTCCGTCGTCGCCGTCGCCTTCGGACAAGACCGATTCAAGCGACGGCACGGCACCGGAGAACCCGAGTGACTTGTAGCCGTTCGTCGGCGTTCCTGTTCCGTGAGGACGGACACTTTTTGTGTAGCCAACATTCACAGGAGCATCCCGAAGCGTCGCCGTGAACTTCCGACGGCCAATCGGATCTTCATCGTTCTCACGGCACCACGCCTTGTATACGTCGTAGGCTTCCGACGTGGACAGATTCTCGGCGTCCGGGTCGTTTTCGACGTGGTTCTCAATGAACGCCTCCACGTTCTCACCCCACGTCACCCACCGTTTGCGGGTTTCACCTGTATGGTCGGCGTTCGTGAATCCGCCCTGCTCTATCAATCGGTCCCACCCGTCGATAGCCCAATTCAACACGCCGGAGAGGCTTTCGTCAGTAGTCAGACGATCTTCTAGCTCCGGATCGCGTTCGTGTGGTGGGAAGTACTGGGGGAAGTGCACGACAAGCCACCGTCGCCACCACGCCGAATCCTCGGCATCTACGTAGTTGCTCACATCCGGCGTACTGTTGGCCGCATACAGGTGCTTGGCCGTTGGGTCGAATGTGAACGACTCTTCATAGAGTCGTCGCCCTTCCACGGTGTCGCCGCCGGTCAACTCCTTGAATCGCGCAACTCCCTTCGAGGATAGCGCGCCTTCGGATAGGTCGGCGTGGATGTTCGCAATTGCACCGTGAAGGTCAGCTACGTGGTTCGGCTCTGAGAGGTCATGGATCGCCTTCGAGCGCGTGTTGTCGGCCCCGAGCATTGCTCGGACGGTATTCAAGACGGTGCTCTTGCCGTTCGCACCGTCACCAACCAGAAGCAACGCTCGGTTGTAGGGCATGGCTCCACGGTGGAGCGTGTATCCAACATACTCCTGAAACAGATCCAATTTCTCTGATTCGACCACTTCACGAACTGTCGCTTCCCATTCCTCGGCCGTGGCATTTGGATCGTAGGTCACGGGGAGGCGGGTCAAGGCGTAATCCTCCGGCTCAAGTGGTCGAAGCGCGTCGTCGCCGTTCGCTGCCGCTTCAAGATTGAGCAACCCGTTTTCGACGGCAAGAACCCCGGGATCTGATCCCAGCGTATCACCGTCCACTTCGGCCCTTGGATCGGCCCGTGCTTGCTCTTTCAATTCCGTGACTACGTTCTTGCCGTAGTTGGTGCTCCCGAGTGCTTGCCGGCCGGCGTGGCGAAGTGTACGTTCCCCCTCGGGTAGCCACACGCCGCCGTCGTAGGCATACAGCCGGCCTGTCTCTCGGTGCACGCGAAGGTGGTACTCGTTGCTCTCGGTGAGTAGATCCCACACAATCGCCGCTTTCTCCCGGTCGCTGAGTCCGTCAATTGCACCGGAGAGACTGTCGTAGTCGTCGCTCGCTATCCCGGCGCGTGCAACCACATTCGCCGGCGTGAGTGAGGCCACAGAGTCGTGAGTGTCGGCTGTGTCCTTCTCGACCCATTCCGGCGGGTCGGTGTGTTCCGGACCGCCGGTGTTCGCGTTGGGATCGTAGTAGTTGCTGATAGCGTCCTCGGCGGCGTCAAGCGTCCGCTCGCGGTAGTCGGCACGCTCTTCCCACTTCGGCCGTGTCAAACCCGACTTTCCGAAGAGGCGTTCCGCGCGGCTCCTGTCGCCGCCCGTCCAGAAGAGTAGGTGCCGGAGTAGGTGGTAGTCCGCCTTACTGTGATCGCCCCCATAGTCGGACGTATCACCACGCCACAGCCGAGTGAATTCGTCTCCGTACTCGGCATTCTTCGCCTTCTCAAGCAACTGCTGGTCCGAAATATCCACATGTTCGCCCGGTCGCTTCGTGTCGCCTTCGGGGCTACTGTCGTCACTCTCGTCACCTGTGACGTAGTCGGCGTGCACCTCGCGGAGTGCATCGTTCCGCTGGTTGACTGTCGCCGGCGTGCCGTCCACATGGTCGCCCGTGACGGTGAAGAATCGGCTCTGGTCGTATATTTCCACGCCGTCCTTACGGTTGCCACCATCGGGGAGAATTCCGTGAAGGTACACGTGGTACCCTGTGCCGGACGGGGATACCTCGGTGAACGACTCTAACCGATCGATGATGTCCTCGGCCCACGACTCCGGATTGCCCGACTCGGGATCGCGGGCGTCGTCTAGGTCAACACCAACCAATAGGTCGTCATCGGTGAACACGAATCCGAGTCCGTCCGTGTCGACACGCGCGCCGGCGTGTGCCTCGCGTGCCTGCTCAAACGTCGTCCACGTGTCGGCATCGGTAGCTGAGGCGTAGTCGCCGGCCGTTGGGTTGATTGGTACCTTTGTCGGCTTGTCTTGACTGTCGCGCTCCTCCTCACGCCAGCAGATCCATTGCTCCCGTTCTTTGAGGGTTGACGGGACCGTGAGGTCGGTGGGGGCGGATGTGCTCACGAGGACACCCCCATATAGTGCTTTGCGTGCCACCGGCATAGTCGCGCATCGTCAATCTGCCTGCGTGCCCTACTCCAACACGAGGGGGCGTCACAGAAATCACCGGAAGCGTCTAGTGACTCGGTTGCGTAGGTGCGATTAGACGGAGCACACCCGTCCATCCCTTTACTCACCGTCAGACACCTCCAGTAGCGCCGCTGCCAACCGGCTACAGGCTAAGTCTGACTCCGCAAGCGCCACAAGTTCTTCCCGATGGTGGTTGATTCGCTCGATTCCGTCGTTTCTCCGATTAGTCGCGGTACTCATTTAGGTCGAGTAAGCAAAGTCGCTGGTGCGGGGGTTCCTCCCCGCGCAGTTGATCTGACGCCCGGAATCGGTGGACTCGCTTAGGAACTTGTGCCACCGACGGGCGTTGTTCTCGATACGTCACTCCTTGAGGAGTCGATTGACAACGTCGTCGTAGGTGTCCGTAGGGCCGTTCTTTTCCTCAAACAACTTCTCTCTAGTCTCGGGGCGAATCTGGATTGTCGTGCGTTCAGTAGACATGGGTGTTTCGCTGGGGCTGGCTCTGAGTTCGATACATCTAGGGTCCCAACTGGGGAACCTTGCCGTGTTAGGGTTTGATACCCGCTTGTCTGCCGTCAGAGACTCAAGAACGACGGTCCCCCGCCGGATCGCCTTTGACGTGATTTTGTGACCGCGGCTTGGCGTGGATCACCCACAAGGGGCGTCCACGTCGACACCGCGAGGCTTGCGTCGGATCTCCTCCTTACGGTCATCTCGGCTTTCCCGAGCGTAGGCCCGCAGGGGAAGAGTCCCCATCGCTTCTGTAGTTCTATATGATGGCACAGGATACATTGAAATAGTGAGGGAACGAACGTTCCCCACAGGATTCAGACATATGGTCTCCTCGAAACCATATCACCTCATCAACTACGAGAAAGCGTATGCAGAGACCGGTTCAGCGCCCGAAGAGTCGTCATACCGGGACCACGAACTCCGGAACCGCGTTCAGGACAAAGCGGATAGAATGGATGACCGCCTCCTCTCTCTGTGGGAAGATGTTACTTCAGTTAACATCCACCCCGATGTTAGCATCAAGACGGACCGCTCCCCACGCGGATTAGGTGAACTCATTGGGGAACTAGTCTCCAATCTCCTAACCGACAATACTCTTGATTCCCACTCGGATTTCCTTTCGGGCGTGATTGAGGGGCTTGATTCCGGTGCACCACATGACCACGTGACCAAGTCGACCGGGATGGAGGCCCGGACCGAATTGCTTGAACGCACGCGAGAAAAGACGACTGAGCAACTTGATCGGCAGGTCAAGGTGACCGAGGAGTGGTTTGACGGATATATAAACAAGGACCGGAATACTCGGGAGGCCCGTGAATATATCCAAGAAGTATTGGAGAACAACGACTTCTGTTCTTCCAAATTCGTCGTTCAACAAATTCAATTCGAACTGTTGGACGGTCGGGATAACCGCCGGCAAGAAGCGTGGGACGCTACAAGTGCTCTTTCAGAGACTTCCATTCTCGAAGTTGTTGAACGGAAATCACTAGAGGAACGAGCTAAACTTCGCCGGCAAATCGAGGAGGACGTGAAGAATTTGCATTCGAAGCGACGGGGCCAATCGCGGCGAGAGGTGTTTGAATACGTCGCTACGCAGACAGACGAGCAACCAATTCACACAAACGACTTTGTCCGCGCTGGCAAGAGACTCGGTGACCGAAGCGTCGTTGTGACTATTCTCAATGATCTCGCCGGCAAAACAGGGCGTCGGGAAAGGGGGCATGACAAAGTCCGGTCCGCAAACCCTCTCCTAGAGCGCGTTAACGGCGATAAATGGCAAACGACGGCCTATGGAGACATTATAGCGGATTGGTTATTTGAAGAAGGACTGGGGCTTTCCGATACGACAAGAGAAGAAGAGGTAGCTGTCGCCAAAGAGTTAGAGGATTCAGATGCCAACGAATAGCTACGCTGGCCCATTGAGACGTATATTAGCCCGTTTGCTTCAAATTCAAAATGGCAGCCTACGTGCTCCCCGAGATACACTAGCACTTCTTCAAAATAGCGGGTGCGACCGGGTATCTAAGACGGTCACTTCACTTATCAGACAGCTTCTCATACAGCAATGCCTTCACTTCCGGGTCGTCAAGTAGGTCATCGAGCGCATCGATCTTCTCTTGCGTGTCCACGTCCTCGGGGTCAACCTCTCGGTAAGAGTCCTTCATGTCGCTCTGAATCGACTCCTGCGCGCTCTGTGCGTCCGGGGTGAACACGGCTCCGCACCGGCTACACGCCTTCGCACTCGGCGCGAGGTTGTTTCCGCACACGTCGCATACGTCCGGCGTAAGTGGGGATTCATCTTCGGGTTCACGAATCCCGAACGCCTCCTCGGCACGCTTCACGTGGTCATCACCGGATAGGTGCGAATAGGTGGTTTCCATCACCTGTGAAGCGGCGTCGTGACCGATCAGATATTTGATCGTGTCGTGGGGGAGGTCGTAATCACGCGCCGCGATAGTCACGAAGTTGTGCCGCATCGCGTGGGGGTGCATCGGCTTGTCAATGTCCGTCCGCTCTTTGATTTTCTCCATGCACCGCCGGATCGTCTCTCCCGAAACGGGCGTCGTCGGGTCCGGGGTGCTGTAGTTCGGGCGTGCCGTGATCAGGTAGTGCTCAGGATCGGTCGTATCAGGGTGGTACTCCAACCAGTTTTGCACAGCCGCCTTCGCACCGAGCAGGGGTCGCTTCCCGTTCCGATCCTGTGCGCCTTTGAGCCCGTCCACCTCGGGGTTCAGTCGGTAGGTGCCCGCTTGGGGGTTCACGTCCTTCAACCGAAGCGTGCGGATAGCCTCGCGCCGCTGGCCGGTGTAGAGCAACAGTTGAAAGATAAGTTTGTCTCGCGGGTTGTCAGCCGCCTCCCGCGCCTCGTGGATTTCCTCTTTGGTGAGCATATCCGACGGGTCAACCTGCGGGTCCTTCTGGTCGAACATCGGGATCTCCCCCGGCTCCACGTTCAGATCCGTGTGGTAGCCGTAGAACTTCCGTAGCGCCGCCTGATAAGACCGAAGCGTGGACTTCTGAATACCTTCGTCCTTAACCAACGGGTGTCCGCCGTCGTGCATCGACTGAATGTCATGCTTCAAATCCTCCGCCGTCGCTTCGACAAGCTTCCGCTCGCGGGAGAATTGCATTAGGCGGTATAGCCACGCCGTGAGGGTTCCCGGCTCGCGCGTGCCTTCACCCTCGGGTGCCGGCGTCATTACGTTGTGATCGTCGTAGGCGTTTAGCAACTCTCGGACCGCCTCGGCCGTATCGGAGTCGATCTCGCCCGAGTCCACATACTCGGAAAACGTTTCCTTCCGCCGCTCGAATTTCTCTCTTGGGGTGGTCATGGCCGACCTACCCCTTTCTGCACACGCCACACCCTAGAAACTTCCGGAGAATTGCCATAGGTCATAGGTGGGTTCGACAAGAACAAACAAGGATCCATCGCGGACTTCATGTGATCGTCGCGATCTGTTTCTCCGATTCGGACCGCAGTCACGCGATCGTCGTGTGAGTATCTCGTATCATAGAACGCTCGTAGTGAGCCGTCGATCGCTCGGGTTCGTTCGACTGCCACGTCCCTCGTTCACAGCACCCATGGGATCGTTTAACAGATCAGCCGACGTACACACGCGTATGGCCACCGAGCAACAGGAGGACGAACCCAGGGTGACGGACATCTCGGTCGGACAGAGCGTGTACGACGACGACGGTACCGAGCTGGGGACGGTGCGGGGCATCGACGACGCCGGCTTCTACGTCCTCTCGTCGGAGGACACCGGCCGGGTGACACTGGAGGAGGCCGGCAGCGCCTTCGGGGAGTCGTACGTGATGTGGCGCTGCTGGGAGTGCGGCGAGATGGGACAGATCGAGGGCGACCTCCCGGCGCAGTGCCCGGACTGCGGGGCGCCCCGCGAGGACCTGTACTACTGGGTCGAGGACTGACCGCGCGGGCGAGGACGCGTGTCGCGCACGGCGGCACCGCATCGGGCGGCCGGGAGAGGAACTCCCGTCGGGTCGTTCCCGACGCCGTGGGAGCGCCGGCGGGTTTATTCTGTCAGGCGAGTAACGTTCCTGCATGAGCGACGGGGGACCGCCCGTCGGGCTCGGCCAGCGCGTGTTCACCGAGGACGGGCGGGAGATCGGGACCGTTCGCGGCTTCGACGAGCACGGCGTGTACGTGACGACGCGGGAGGGGATCGTCTCGCTGTCGGTCGAGCACGAGCGCGCGGGACACGAGTTCGGCGAGGGGGAGTTGATGTGGCGCTGCTCGGATTGCGGGGAGATGGGGGACCTCGGCGAGGGGATGCCCGAGGCGTGCCCGAACTGCGAGGCCCCGCGCGAGCACGTCTACTACTGGATCGAGGACTGACCGACCCGCCCCCGGCGGCCGCCGCGGGCGACCGAACCGCTCTTTTCACCCGCCCGCCGACCCGTGAACATGGATATCGTCGTGTTCGGCGCGGGGGCGCTCGGCAGCCTCGTGGGCGGGCTGCTCGCGCGCGAACACCAGGTCACACTCGTCGCCCGCGACCCCCACGCCCGTCGCGTCGCGGGGCAGGGCCTGCGCGTCGTCGGCGAACTCGACGCACACACCCGGCCGCGGGCGACGACCGAGCCGACCCACGAAGACCTCTCCTGTGACCTCGCGCTCGTGACCGTGAAGGCGTACGACACCGAGGTCGCCGCCGAAGTCCTCGCCGCCGGCGACCCGGATCTCGTCTGTTCGCTCTCGAACGGGCTGTGCGAGGGGACGCTCGCCGAACGCCTCGGCGACCGCGTGCTCGCCGGGTCCGCGACCTACGGCGCCGAACTCGTCGGCCCGGGCGAAGTGCGCTGTACCGGCGTCGGGCGGATCCACGTCGGCGAGTTCGCCGACGACCGACTCGACAGCGACGAGGACGACGCCGCGAGCGACCGGGCCGAGCGCGTCGCCGCCGCGTTCCGCGAGTGCGGGCTCGACTGCACCGCCGACCCCGCGATGCCGCGCCGACGCTGGGAGAAGCTCGCCGTCAACGCCGGCATCAACGCCGTGACGGCGCTCGCGCGCGTTCCCAACGGCGCGCTCGCGGACGGCCCGGGCCGCGAAGTCGCCCGCCGCGCCGCCCGCGAGACGGCCCGCGTCGCCCGCGCAGAGGGTGTCGATCTACCCGACGAGAGGGCCGTCGACGCGGTCGACACCGTCGTCGCGGAGACCGCGGCCAACCGCTCGTCGATGCGCCGGGACGTGGAGTCGGGGAATCGGACCGAGGTCGACGCGATCAACGGCGCCGTCGTCGACCGCGGCCGCGACCGCGGCGTCGACACGCCGACGAACCGGACGATGGCGGACCTCCTGCGGACGTGGGAACGGAACCGGATCGGAGAGTGAAACGATGAGTTTGGGTTTCGGGGTATTCTCCAATTCGCCGTTCTTGCTATCGGTTTCGCTTGTAGCGTGTTTCTTCTGAAAACCAAGAGGCTGCAGTAGGAATCGGAGACTACTCGACGTATCCCAAGTCGCGGAGGCGCTCGGTCGCCTCGTCGTCCATCTCGTCGAGCGAGTCGTCGGTCACCTCGCCGTCGACGGCGCCGGTCCACGCGCCGCCGGCGGCGGCCTCGAACTCGCCGAGTCTGGACTCGGCCTCGGCGATGCGCTCGTCGCCCCCGTCGCCGCCCGGGGTGCCGGCGAGGTTCCGCTCCTCGGCGGGGTCCTCGTCGAGCCGGAACGCCTCGTCGGGGATCCGGTCGATGCGGACGTACTTCGCGTCGGTGGCTCGGGACGCGCGCATCCGCGAGTAGAACCGGGAGTCCTCGGGCAGTTCGATGCCCGCGCTCGACGCCTTCTCCTCCAGCTGTTTCAGCTCCACCACGGGCCGGGAGTACTCGACGAACCCGAACTCCCCGTCGGGCGACGCACGCTGGCCGGGGTCGCGGTCGGCGTCGTCGAGGCCGGCGAACTCGCGGTAGTCGGCCGAGAGAAGCGATCGGGTCCGGTCGAGCGCGACCGCCTCCTCGCCGTCGGCGGCCGGCTCCCCTCCGTCGACGCCGAGCGTGTCGAGCACCGTGTGGTAGGTGTCGAGGAGCTCGACGGTGTCCTCGCGGCGGTCGTCGTCGAGGCCGGGGTGTTTGACCATGAGCGGGACGTTGATCAGCTGGTCGTACAGACAGAACTCGTGGCCGTAGAGGTCGTGTTCGCCGTGGAGTTCGCCGTGGTCCGCGCAGACGACGACCGCGGTGTCCTCCCAGCGGTCGGTCTCCTTCAGCCAGTCGAACAGCCGGGTGAGCTGGTCGTCGATGTGGGCGATCTCGGCGTCGTACAGCCCCCTGATCGCGTCCCACTCCTCGTCGTCGATGTCGCGGACGCCGGCGTTGTACTCCTTGGAGTTCTGGCACACCTCCGTCGAGTCGACGCCGGGCGCGTACTCGTCGACGTACTCCTGAGGCGGGTGGTACGGCAGGTGCGCGTCCATCAGGTTGATGAACGCGAACCAGTCGTCGCCGGCCGACTCGCTGTCGTCGATGAACGACTTCGTGCGGTCGATCACCGCCGGCGTCTTGGAGTCGGCGCCCTCGCCCGACGCGAGGTACTCGTGGGCGACGTTGCCCAGCGAGACGAGCTTGTCCGCGACCGTCCGCAGCGCCTCGTTGTCGTTCATCGCCTTCCACGCCCGCGCGATCGGCCCCGACAGGAGATCGCCCGGCATCACCTCGAAGAAGTTGTCCTGGTCGTCGAACCCGTCGGTGAGGTGGGTGTACGGGGTGATCCACGCGTTCGATGAGTAGCAGGCGGTGCGGTAGCCCTCGGCCGAAAGCGTCTCGGCGAGCGTCGTCGCGCCCTCCAGATACGGGTTCTCCTGGTCGGCGCCGTGGCGGTGCGGGTACATCCCGGTGAACAGCGACGCGTGCACCGGGAGCGTCCACGGCGCGGGCGCGACCGCGTTCTCGAAGACGGTCGCCTCCTCGGCGAACGCGTCCAGGCCGGGAGTCGTTCCCCCGTCGTAGCCGTACGGCCCGAGGCGGTCCTTGCGGACCGTGTCGAGCACGACGAACAGCACGTTCTCGGGCGTGTCGTCGCTCATGTCTCCCGAGTCCCGCTCGCCGGTAATCCCTCTTCTGGTCTCCTCGACGCGACCGGAGCGGTCCTCAGAGGGTCGCCGAGCCCGGGAACGGCCGGGCGGCGCCCGCCCTCAGGTGTCGCCGGCGATGACGTCGGCGACCCGCCGGTGGTCGAACAGCCGTTCGTCGGCGCCGAACTCTGGGTACGTGTCGCCGTTCTCGTACTCGGGCCACGCCCCGAACTCCTCGGGGTACAGCTGTTTGGCGGTCATCTCCAGCTGGAACAGGTTCATCAGCGGTCCCTGCCAGCGCGTCCCCTGCGGGTACACCCGGTCGTTCCGGACGGCGGACAGCTCGCTCCCGACAGGGTCGTCCCGGAGGTTCCGCTTCAGCTCCCCGAAGTCGAAGGTGTCCGTGACCGTCCACAGCGCGAGTATCGCGTCCGGGTCGGCCTCCAGCAGCGCCTCCATGTCGATCTCTTTGAACGGCCCCGAGAACTCGTCGTCGCCGAAGGCGTCGACGGCGCCCAGCGGCCGCGTGTGGGAGTTCCAGTAGCCGGGAGCGTTCAGCCTGAGCTGGTAGATGCTGGACAGGTCCGCCGAGATCGAGAGGTACGCGGCGGTCGGCCGGTCGGACTCCGGCGGGCGCCCCGCCTCGACGGTCGAGATCAGGTCGTCGCGCACGGACCGAAGCGCCTCGTACCGTTCACGCTCGTCGTACAGCGTCGCGACGCGGTCGAACACCCCCCAGAGACTGTGGTACTCGTACCCGTCGGCCCACTCCTGGGGGGGCGTCGCGTGGAAGCTGCTGTAGTAGTTGCCCAGCCACGGACCCACGTTGTCCTCGATCTCGTCGATGTCGGCTCGGCTCCAGTTGTCCTGTGTGGTCACCCACGCCGGATCCACGAGGTGGAGGTCGCTGTCGAGTTCGTACAGCTGTTCCTTCGAGAAACCGTACTGCCCCGCCTCGTCCGCCCACTCGATCTCGAAGTCGTCGAACCCGGCGGTGAAGTACTCCAAGCCGGCAACGGTGCCGTCCCACCACAGGCTGTTGACGGTGTCTCCCTGCCCGAGCGCGCTCGCCATGTCCGGGAACCACGGGAAGTGGGTGAACACGTTCGTCGGCGGCTCCTCGAGCGTGACCTCGCCGACGGGCGACAGCTCGACGGAGTAGCTCGCCTCCGGACTCGCGGTGGCGGTCCCCTCGGTCTCCTCGGCCGCCGTCTCGGTCCGCTCGATCGGCTCCTGCGTCGTCGTCGCGCCGTCGTTCGACTGCCCGGTACAGCCCGCGAGCAGGCCGCTGCCGCCGACGAGCGCCCCGCCGTATTTCACGTAGTCACGCCGCGTGGGCCCGTCGAGTTCGCCGCTGTCGTCTCCCATACTTTTTGGCCCGCCTAAATACTCAAAGCCCCTTCGATCCGGTTGTTCGGCGCCCGCGACAGGTCAGGATCTCCCGAGTCGGGCCGCTCGGCCGTCGCCGACGCGTGGTCGGTGGGTTTGCTATCGCGGCCGATAGTTTATCGTCCGGTTCCCCCGAACGTGCCTTCCGGCCGTAGAACGGTCGAAGCGGGCCCGTCGGTCCCGAATTCGGGGAATACGGCTGGGAACGGCGCCGTTGGGCGCCGCGACATCGAGCGAGCCGGGTCGCTAAAGACGGATGCGAGAAATGGCAGCGGCTACGGGGTAAGCACGTGAGAACCGCGGCGCGGAGCGAACGGAAGAGCGGTCGCCGTCAGAAGGGGGCTTGCGGGCCCTCGTCGTCCTCGCCGTCCGAGGACTCGCCTGGGAAGGAGGGGGACATGCCGTCGTCGGAGGTGCCCATGCCGCCGAGGTCGCCGTCGGCGCCCGAGCCCATGCCGGTGTCGGCGACGACCTCCTTGATCTCGGGGATCTCCTTGGTCATGCGCGATTTGATCGCCTGGATCGTCATCGGCGAGATGCCGCAGCCGGAACAGGCCCCGCCCAGCGAGATGTGGACCTCGCCCGTCTCGCGGTCCAGGTGCTGGATGGCGGCGCTGCCGCCGTGCATCTGGATCTGCGGGAAGTTGCGGCGCAGGAAGTTCGTGATGCGCTCGCGCAGTTCGTCCTCGCCGCCGTCGTCCTGGGAGTCGGCGCTCATTACCCTTCGGTTGGCGGTACGAGGGTTTCAACCTTGTGCTCGGCGGGGTCTCGCGGTCGCCCGTTCACCGTTCCTCGGGCGGTTCGAGGTCGAAGACGCGGTATAGCTCCGATTCGATCTCCGCGACGTACCGGTCGAGCGTCTCGGTCAGCTTCTCGTCGTCGACGACGATCGCCGTCAGGCGATCGGTCGGGTTCTCGGGCAGTTCGACGGTGAACGTCCCCGTCTCCTCGTCGTAGAACGGCTCGGACTCGTTGAGGATCTGTTGGTCGATCGCGTGGATCACCTCCGAGTCGAACCGGTCGTTCATCGTCTCGAAGGCGTTCTTGTACGCGCGCTGGAGCTCCGGGAAGTAGTTCGCGTACTTGTCCTCGAACTGCTCGGGGTCGAACTCGGCCATTGTCGGACGATCCGCGGGGATCGGGGTAAGCGCGACGGTCGGCAGTAGTAAACTGAATAACGCGATATGGAATCTGAGTGGAGTCGTCAGTCGCGGGACCACGAAGGCGGTCGCGGCCACGTGCAGTGAGGGCTGATACCCCGTTCTGGGGTGAAACGACGCCGTGAGCCCTCGCAGCCCCGACGAACGCGGACGGGAACGACCGGGACAGGCCGGGACGGAGCGGGACGAAGCGAGATAGTCAGGGATTGAGCGAGACAGCCGAGACGTAGCCAGAGAGTCCGGTAGGGACGATGCTCGGAAGCGACGGGCTGACGGTCGTCGATCGCCGGGATAGGTCCGTTGGACGGGGCGTCAGTCCAGAAGGGTATTGGGCGTCGAGCGTCGGTCAGAACGTCGTCCACGCCGTCGCCGCCTGCGTCCGGTTTCGGACGCGGAGCTCGCGCGCGCCGTTCTCCTCGCGCGTGTTGATCACGGTGTCGAACGGCTCGTACATCGTGTGCAACGTCTGCTCGTCGTGCATCGTGGAGTTGATCACCGCGATGGTGGTCCACCCCTCGCTTTGCGTCTGCCGGGTGAGCACGCGGACGAACTGGTAGACGTCCTGCGGATCGAGGTACATCAACAGCTCCGACAGCGAGTTGATGCCGACCGCGACGGCGGCGTCGGTCTCGCGGAACGCCTCGTACAGGTCGGTGAACTTCATCCCGATGTCCGTGACGTTCTTCGGGGAGGAGGCGTACCTGATGAGGTCGTCCTCGATGAGGTCGCCGCCCCGCTGCTTGGAGACGCAGTCGACGACGCCGACCGACTCGGGCGCGACGTCCGCGACGTCCGCGTAGTCCGCGCGCACCTGCTCTGCGGGGTCGCCGGTGGTGATGAGGACGCCGCGCTCGCCGGCCTCCGCCATCAGACGGAGCATGAGCGCGTACTTGCCGGTCATCGGCGGACCGGCGATGAGGAGACTCTCGCCTCCCCCTCCGCCGTCAAGCGACAGCGGGGCGTCCTCCAGCATACGCGTCAGCATGCGTCGGACAGCTAAAACCTTTGTCCAAACCGACGGAAACGGCAGTTCAGATCGGTAGAGGCTCACGGGTTCACCCCGTTCCTGACCGTCGGCGTGTTGCGGCCGTCGACACCGTCGCCCCCGATCTCCGACGCGTCCCCGACCGAGTCGTTCGACTGGGCGCGCGACGGCCGACTCCGACCGGAGCGGGCCGGGTGGGCCGCCCAGCGCGGCGTCACGAGTCCTCGTCCGGCGTCCCGGAGTCCGGCGCCGAGCCGAGCAGCGCGGGGAAGCCGAGCGCGCCGATTTTCCCTCCGTCGAGCAGTCCAGCCCGTTCGAGCGCCGACGGGAAGTCGATGGCGGTGATCGGACGGGCGACCGGCGAGCCCGACACCAGGTCGTCCGTGTCGTCGAACCCGGCGTCGCTCGGCGCCGTCCCCTCGACCAGTTGGTCCCAGACGTCGTCGCCGTCGATCGCGTCGCTGTCGGCGTGGACGACCTCGGCCTCGTGTTTGCCCTCCTGGTAGGCGAGGTCGATGATGCTGCGGTCGTAGGACGTATCGGGTGCCGTCCTGAGTCGGTCGAACTCCTCGCTGTTCTCGTAGCCGAACGCGGCCGCGACGCCGAGCGCGTACGCCCGGCGGATGGCCTCGGTCTCCGTGATGTCCTCCCAGTCGGTCCCCAGTCGAGCCTCGTACATCAGTGGGAAACCGTCCTCCCGTCGCCGACGACGATGCCGTCGTCGGTGAATCGGAGGTCCTGGATGTCGGTGTCGACCTCGGCGCCGCGCATCTTCACCACCTGGACGCCGCGGCGCATCCCGTCGTCCTCCATGTAGTTGTGGAAGAACACCACGCCGTGTGCGAGGAAGTGCTCGTCGGCGTACGCCGAGGGGTCCGTCATCTCGGAGATGAGATACGTCGTCGCGCCGGTTCGCTTGAGCGCCGAGAGAAATCGCATCGTCGTGTCGTCGTCGTCGTCGAGGAGATACCGCAGCAACATCGTCGAGTCGATGACGACCCGGTCGATGTCGCGCGACTCAACGAACGAGCTGATCCGGTTGGTGACGCTGTTGACGTCGCGCCGGTCGCCCGGCATGCCGAAGAAGCGCTTCCCCTCCGAGGAGAACGCGTCGAGGAACGTCACCGACCCGGAGTCGAGCGCCCCCTCGAAGCCGAAGTCGTAAGAGGCCATGTCCCGTTCGAGGTCGGCCCGGCTCTCGTGCATGCTGATGAACAGACAGCGCTCGCCGCTGGCGGCGCCCTCGGCGATGAACTGTGCTGAGAACGTCGTCTTCCCGCTTCCGGGCGGACCGCAGACGACGTACAGCCGTTCGGCCGGGAGCCCCCCGCCGACGAGGTCGTCGAATCCCGCAACGCCGCTCGAAACGCGCATACCTCACCACGGAACGAGGGGTCAGATAAGGACTGCTCCCCGAAACTCAGCAGTGATACTGCTACGGGAGCCTGCTCACTCGGTGCGGGGCTCGACCCAGACGACGAACCGGTCGTCGCCCTTGACGATACCGCGAACGGAGTCGTCGCCGGCGGTCGTCGCCTCGTCGACCTGGTCGGCGGGCACGTCGCGCACCTGGAACACCTCGTCGACGACCCAGCCGACGGTGCCGCCGTCGTCGACCTCCTCGGGGTCGAACACGATGATCCGTTCGCGGGCGCCCGAGCCGGTGACGCCCAGCAGCGTCTTCGGGTCGATGATCGTCGTCGTCTTCCCGCGCAGGTCCATGACGCCCTCGACGTGGCGCGGCGAGTTCGGGATCGCCGTGAGGTCGCCCGCGTCGACGATCTCGTCGATGTAGGCGATGTCGAGACAGTACGTCTCGTCGCCGAGTCCGAACTCCAGCACCTGCGTCGTCTCCTCGGTCGAGACGGCGTCCGCGTCGGCCGCCCGCTCACTGCTTGCCATACTCCCGATCGCCCGATCGAGTCGCTTAACGGTAGCGCACGAGCTATCAGCCGTGAAATTCGGGGCGGTGTCTTCAATAACGGCGTATCGGTAGCCGAGGACATGATTCGAGACGCCGCACGGCCGGCTGGGGGTGCGCCGTGAGCGCGCGGGCGCCGCGGACGGTCGTGGTGGACGATTCGCGGTTCATGCGGGGACTCATCGCGGACATCCTGGAGTCCGGCGGGGTCGAGGTCGTCGGCGAGGCCGCGGACGGCCGCGAGGCGCTCGACGTCGTCGCCGACGCGGATCCGGACGTGGTGACGATGGACGTGGAGATGCCGGAGATGGACGGGATCGAGGCGGTCGAACGGCTGATGGCCGAGCACCCGACGCCGACGCTGATGCTGTCGGCGTACACCGCCGAGGGCGCCGAGGAGACGTTCGCGGCGCTGGACGCGGGCGCCGTCGACTTCTTCGCCAAGCCCGGCGGCGAGGTGTCGATGGGCGTCTCCCGGATGGAAGAGCAGCTCGTCGAGACCGTCCGGTCGGTCGCCGGGGCGGACCTCTCGCGGGCGGGCCGACAACGGCGCACCGAGGCCGCGACCGCCGCAGCCGGTTCGGCGACGCCGGCGTCGCCGAGCGCGTCGACCGCGGACGGACCGGCCGGCGCCGGCGTCAAGCCGAACACGACGCTGATCATCGGCTCGTCGACGGGCGGTCCCGACGCCGTGGAACGGGTCGTCTCGGCGCTCCCGGGCGACGCCGACCTCCGCGGCGTCGTCGTCCAGCACATGCCCGAGGCGTTCACCGGGCGGTTCGCGAACCGGCTCGACGAGGCCTGCGGGCTGTCGGTGCGGGAGGCCGAGGACGGGATGCGCCTCGGACGCGGCGAGCTCGCGGTCGCGAAGGGCGGCCACCACCTGGAGATCACGAACGCGCGAAACGGCCGACTCCGGCTGAAAGTGATCGACGAGGAGCGCGGGGAGGGCGTGCGCCCGTCGGTGAACGTGACGATGCGGTCGGCCGCCGAGGCGGTGGACGACCCGCTGATCGGCGTGATCCTCACCGGCATGGGCGGCGACGGCAGCGACGGCGTGCAGGCGCTCTCGCGGGTCGGCGCCCGCGTGCTCGCCCAGGACGAGGACTCCTGTGTCGTGTACGGGATGCCGAAGCGCGCGGCCGCCACGGGCGCGGTCGACTCGGTGCTCCCGCTGGACGACATCGCGGCCGGAATCGCGGGTGAGCGCGCATGAGCGAGGCGCACATCCGGGCGTTCGTCCGCGAGTCCGAGGAGGGGATCACCGAACTGAACAACTCCCTGCTCGCGCTGGAGTCGGACCCCGACGACCCGGAGGCGATGGACGCCATCTTCCGGACGGCCCACACCCTGAAGGGCAACGCGGCGGCGATGGGCTTCGGCGACTTCTCCGGGCTCGCGCACGCGATGGAGGACCTGCTCGACGAGGTCCGCGGCGGCGACATGGCGGTGTCGGGCGACCTGATGGACCGGCTGTTCGAGGCGGTCGACCTGCTCGACGCGATGCTCGGGGAGATCGACGAGTCGGGCGACACGAGCATCGACCCGACCGACGTGGAGGAGGACCTTCGGACGATGGCGGAGGAGGGCGTCGACGCGCTCGGCGGCGAGGACGGCGCGGACGGGAACGACGCGTCCGGGTCCGACGACGGGTCGGACGCGGCCGCCGAAGACGGTGAGTCGACCGACAGTGCCGACAACACCGACGACGACGCCGTCGACGAAGCGTTCGAACACGGCCTCTCGCCCGGCGACGACGAGGGCGTCTACCGCGCCCGCGTCGACCTCGGCGACGCGGACATGCCGGGCATCGACGCGATGTTCGTGTTGGAGGCCGTCGAGGACGCCTTCGCCGGGATGGCCTGTGACCCCGACCGCGACCAGATCGAGGAGGGGGAGTTCGAGGGGACGTTCGACCTGTACGTCGTCGCCGACGCCGGCGCGACGGTCGAGGCTGGCGTCGACGCTGTGAGCCAGGTCGAGGCGGTCGACGTGGCCGCCGTCGAACCCGCACCCGACGACGCCGCGGCCGGAGCGGACGCGGGCGGATCCGACCCGTCCGCGGGCGACGCGGGCGACGGCGAGGGGCCGACGTCCGCGGAGCCGACTGCGGAGGGGGACACGGCGGCGGACGGCGATGACGACGACGATACCGACGGCGGTTCCGGCGGCGGCGGTTCAGGCGGGTCGAGCACGTCGTCCTCGGACAACATCTCGTCGGTCCGGGTCGACGTGGAGCAGTTGGACGACCTGTACGGGCTGGTCGAGCAGCTGGTGACCAGCCGGATCAAGCTCCGCCGGGAGATGGAGGAGGCCGACATCGACTCGGACAACCTCGACGAGCTGGACAAGATCTCGACGAACCTCCAGGACACGGTGATGGACATGCGGCTCATCCCGCTGTCGGCGGTCGTCGACACGTTCCCGCGGCTCGTGCGCGACCTCGCGCGCGACCAGTCGAAGGACGTGAACTTCGACATCGACGGCCGCGACATCGAGCTGGACCGAACGATCCTCACGGAGATCCGCGACCCGCTGGTCCACATCCTCCGCAACGCCGTCGACCACGGGATCGAGTCGCCCGAGGAACGGGAGGCCGCGGGGAAGGACCCGACGGGGACCATCGAGCTTCGCGCCGACCGCGAGCGCGACCACGTCACCATCGTCGTCGAGGACGACGGCGGCGGCATCGAGGCCGACGCGCTGCGCGAGAAGGCCGTCGAGAAGGGCGTGAAGTCCCGCGGCGAGGTCGAGGCGATGTCCGACGCGGAGGCGCGCGAGCTCGTCTTCCACCCCGGCTTCTCCACCAACGACGAGGTGACGGACGTGTCCGGGCGCGGGGTCGGGATGGACGTGGTTCGGACGACGGTGAAGGATCTCGACGGGAGCGTCACGCTCGATTCGACCCCCGGCGAGGGGACGCGCTTCGAGATCAAGCTGCCCGTCACGGTCGCCATCGTCCGCGTGATGTTCGTCGAGGTCGACGGCGTCGAGTACGGCGTCCCGATCAAGAACATCGCGGAGGTGAGCCGCGCCGACGGCATCGACGTGGCCCACGGCGACGAGATCGTCCGCCACGACGGCGACATCTACCCGGTCCTCAGGCTCGGCGAGGTGCTGGGCACCGCCGGCGCGGCGGCCGGCAACGGGTCCGGCGCGGGCGGTGCGCTCGCCGATGGTGGAAGCGAGGTCGAACGCAGTGAGACCTCGAAGCGAGCGGCGAACGGAGGGAGCCGCGAGCACGGCGAGAGCGAGGTCGATCCGGAGGGTGACGACGACACGGCCGGGAGCGCCGACGCCGAGGGCCTCGGAACCGACGACGCCGACGACGGCATGCTCCTTCGCATCCACGAGGAGAAGCGCCCGGTCGCGCTCCACTGCGACGACGTGCTCCACCAGGAGGAGGTCGTCGTGAAGCCGCTGGAGGGGATCCTCTCGGGCATCCCCGGCCTGTCGGGGACGGCCGTCCTCGGCGACGGCGACGTGGTGAGCATCCTCGACGTGGAGACGCTCGGGGGGCGCCGATGAGTCGCGCGAGCGCGGACCGGGACGGCGCCGGCGACCTGCAGGGCGTCATCGAGTTCGTGGAGGACCGCGTCCCGTTCGAGCCGGGATACTACAACGAGGCGTACCTCGGACGGCGGATCGCCGCGCGGATGCAGCGACGCGACGCCGACGACCACGCCGAGTACCGCGCGATCCTCGAGGACGACGACGACGAGCGCGAGGCGCTGTTGGACGCGCTCACGATCAACGTGACCGGGTTCTTCCGGGACCCGGACATGTGGGCCGACCTCCGCGAGGTGTTGCGGGACCTCTCCGAGGAGAACGGCCGGGGCGGCGTCGACGTGTGGAGCGCGCCCTGCGCGGACGGCCGCGAGCCGTACTCGCTGTCGATGCTCGCGGCCGACGACGCCGAGGTCGACGAGCGCCGGCTCCGGATCACCGCCGTCGACATCAGCGAGGAGGCGCTCGACGCCGCCCGCGCGGGCGTGTACGAGACGACACGGACGACCGACATCGGCGAGGAGCTGGCGCCGCTGTCGGACCCGGAGACGTACGTCGACCAGGAGGAGAACGTCTTCCGGGTGCGCGAGTCGGTGAAGTCCCGGGTCGCCTTCGAGCCGTACGACCTCATCCGCGACGGGCCGAAGGACGACATGGACCTCGTCTTCTGTCGCAACCTCCTCATCTACATCGACAGCGAGTACAAGGGACGGCTGTTCGAGACGCTGCGCGACTCGCTGCGGCCGGGCGGGTACCTCGTGCTCGGGAAGACCGAGACGGTCCCCCCCGACATGCGCGAGGAGTTCGAGCCGGTGGCGAAACGGAGCCGGATCTACCGATACACTGGATAATGTCGCTGTACACGCTCGCCCGCGACGGGGACATGGAACGGCTCACCGACACCGCGAAGAACAGCGACAGCGCCGCGGTGCGGCGCCGGGCCGCGGAGATGCTCGGCGACGTGGGCGACCCCGAGGACGACCGGACGGTGGACGTGCTCATCCACCTTGCCCGCGAGGACGACGACGACTCGGTTCGGGCGGCCGCCGTCGACGGGCTCGACGAACTGGGCGGCAACGGGCTCGAACGGCTCATCGCCAAGGAGACAGGGGTCGACCCGAACGCCGCCGACTGGGCGGCCGTCCGCGCGTTCGCGAAGGTGCTCGGCGGCGCGAGCATCCCGGAGTACCGGATGGCCGCCGCGAACGCGCTGGGTCGGATGGGCGACGAGGACGCCGTCGGCCCGCTGGCGAAGCGGCTCGAGGACCCGGACCCGAGGGTGCGCGAGCGCGCCTGTCTCGCGCTCGGGCGCATCGGCGATCCGCGCGTCGTCAGCCGCCTGAAGGCGCGGCTGGACGACGACCACCCGGCGGTGAAGTCGGCCGCCGCGGACGCGCTCGGCACCATCGCCAGCGGCGAGGCGCTCGCGGCGCTGTTGGACCTGCTGGACGACGAGAACGTCAGCCTTCGGCGACTCGCGGCCTCGGCGCTGGGCAACGCCAGCTCGGCGAAGCCGGTGCCGGAGCTTGCCGGCGCGCTCGCGGACGAACACGACACGGTGCGGCGGGCGGCGGTGTTCTCGATCATCGAGCTGCTCGCCAACGCGCCGACCAAGCAGAGCCACGCCGTCCGCGACGCCGTGGTCTCCGAACTCAAGGACGCCGACGACGAGACGGTGACCGGCCCGCTCGTGGAGATCTTAGAGGACGCGACGCAGGCGCGCCAGCGGCGCAACGCCGTCTGGTTCCTCGGGCGAGTGACGAGCGCCGAGCCGCCCGAACACGTGCTCGACGCGCTGGTCGACGCGCTCGACGACGACGACAAGATGACCGCGCAGTTCGCGGCGACGAGCATCACCAACCTGGAGGGGCTCGCGGTGGAGTCGACGCTGATCGAACTGGTGAACGACGACGACGCGTCGGTCGACGCGCGGGCGAAGGCGGCGTACGCCCTCGGCGACGTGGGCGGCGACCGCGCGAAGGAGACGCTGGACGCGATCACCGACAGCGACGTGGACAAGCAGGTGCGAAAGCGCGCGTTCGCGTCGCTCTCGAAGCTCGGAGGTGTTAGACAGTGAGCGACAGTAGTCAGCGGAACGGCGGTGGTGGACAGGGGGCCGGCGGCGGCGAGGAGTACAAGGTCGCGGACACCCGCGGCAAGTTCGCCCAGGCGATGAAGGCCGGGCGGAAGCTCAACGACGTGGGGTGGACGAACGGGCGGATCGTCCTCTCGAACAAGCGGGTCGTCCTCGTCGGCAACGGCGGCAAGCGGACGATCGCGCTGTCGTCGGTCGACGGCATCGGCGGCCGCTACGACGCCAACCAGGAGATCCAGCGCGTCTCCAACTACGTCAGCCTCCGCATCGACGACGACGCGTTCCTCATCGCCGCCGAGGAGCACGAGGAGTTCCGCACGGACCTGTACCGCGCGTTCCTCGACCGCAAGGTGATCAAGGCACGCCACCCGGCGATCAAGGGCGGCGTCGTCCAGGACACCGAGTGGGAGCAGGCGCGCGTGAAGGTCGAGGCGGACGGGATCTCGATCGCACAGCAAAGCGGCGCGTTCGTCCGCCTCGAACTCGACGACATCGGCACCTTAGAGGAGACCGAGCGCACGGTGATGGACGAGAAGGCCGCCGTCATCGAGGCCGAGCACACCGACGACGAGGGGACGAGCGTCCAGACGTACCTCTCGGGGGAGCCGTGGCTCGTCGCGGTGATCAAGTCGTACCTCGGACAGGGCCACGACCGAAACCGCGGCGCCGTCGAGCTGTCAGAGTCCGAGCGCGAGGTGTTGATGGCGCTGTACTCGGGCGTCTCCTCGTTCGAGGTGCCGAACTTCCTCGGGATGAGCGTCGACCGCGTCGAGGAGATCTTCGAGCGGCTCATCGAGGCGGAGGTGCTGGAGGAGGTGCGCACCCGCCGGGAGGTGGCGCTGGAGCCGCGCGGCCGCAACATCGCCAGCGAGGCGATGAACGAGCAGTAGGCGTCGCGAGCGACGCCGGCGGCGACCGTCGCCCCTCAGGTGTTCACGTCCTCGATCCGCTGTCCGACGATCACCCGGCCCTTCGCGGTGAGCTTCGTCCCCTCGTCGGTGTCGACCAGCAGCCCCTCGTCGATGAGGCCGTTGAGCAGCATGGTAAGCCGCTGCGGCTCGATGTCGACCACCTTCGACAGCGAGACGCCCGGCCCCGCCGAGTACGCCGCGACGAGCACCTCCGTCTCCGCCTCGCCGAGTTCGACGTCGGCGAGTTCCTCCTGCACGTCGGCGTAGCGCAGCCGGATGTACCGACCGAGCACGTTCGTGAGCCGGCCGGAGTTCAGCCCGACCTGCGAGGTGACCGCCGTGCCGTCCTCGATGTGCCGGAAGGAGATGACCGGCCGGTCCCCGTTGTCCAGGTCGCGTTGGGCGCGCTCGACGGAGACGACGGCCCGTAGGTCGACGGTGAACGGCTCCGGGCAGTTCTCGAACGAGAGCGAGCCCTGCGTCACGTCGAGTTCGGCCCGGTGCGTGTCCGAGTCGACGACGCGGCCGCCGACCTTCGCCGGGTGGCGCACCAGCGCGGGCGTCCCGTTGAGCAGCACCTTGAACAGCACCGTCGCGAAGCGGTCGATGTTGGTGTCGTTGCCCTCGATGGCGGCGACTCCGCGGCGGTCGTCCGTGCGGTAGGCGACGGTGACGGTGTCGTTGAAGTAGCCGGCCATCTCGGGGGGCACCTGCCCGACCTTCACGTCGAACACCGACGACAGCGGGATCGTCTCCTTGTAGCCGTCGGCCGCGAGCACGAGCCGTCGCTGGCTCAGGATGATCCGGCCGGTCGGCGGTTCGCCCTCGACGCCGGGCGCGAAGAACCGACCGACGAAGTCGGCGACGACCGTCTCGCTCATACCAGTCGACAGCGAGGCGGTCGACTTGACCGTTTCGCACCGGCCTTCAGCGGTGAAAACCGGCGCCGAGCGCCGGACGCGGCGTCGAGGCGACCGTCGATCACTTCTCGGCGACGCCGACCAGCCGCTCGATCCGGGACGCCTCGCTCATCGCGATCGTCCCCGCGAACGACATCACGAGGACGTAGCCGACCGCGAACGCGGGGATCACCCGGGCGATCGTCGGGTCCGGCGACGCCGCCGCCAGCGCCGCGATGATGAGCGAGAACTCCCCGCGGGGCACCAGCGCGAGGCCGGTCCGCAGCGACCGCCGCGGCGAGAGGTCGTACAGCCACCCGCCGACGGAGCCGCTGATCACCTTCGCCGGTCCCGACAGCGCCGCGGCCGCGAGCACGAACGTGGCGACGCCGGCGACGGCGACGGGGTCGGTGTTGAGCCCGACCCACGCGAAGAACACGACCGCGAAGGCGTCCCGCAGCGGCGCGATCCGGTCGGCGACGCGGTCGTGCAGCGGCGTCGCGCCGACGCCGACGCCGACGAAGAAGCCCGCGACCGCCTCGCTGGCGCCGACCGCCAGCGCCAGCCCGGAGACGACGAGCGCGACCGCCAGCGTCCGGACGACCAGGTCCTCGTCGCTGGTGCCGAGGTACGGTGCGAGCCGCGGCGCGAGCAACTGAGCGGCGGCGGCGACCGCGATGAGGAACCCGAGCGCGACGGCGATCCGCGGGAGCGCGTCGACCGGCGAGCCGCCGGCGACGAGCGCGACCGCCAGCGCGAGGTAGACGGCGATGACGAGGTCCTCGGCGACGAGGGTCCCGAGCACCGGCTCGGCCTCGGGGTCGGCGATCCACCCCAGGTCGACCAGCGACTTGGTGATCACCGCCGACGAGGAGATGTAGACGATGCCGCCGACGAGGAACGCCCCGATCGGTCCGAGCCCGAACGCCAGCCCGAGGACGACCCCGACGGGGAAGTTCACGAGGAGGTCGACGGCGGCGGCCGCCGAGAGCTTCTTTCGGGCGGCGATCAGCCGGTCGAGGCTGAACTCCAGCCCGAGGAAGAACAGCAGGAGGACGACCCCGACCTCCGCGAGCGTGAGCACCTCGGCGGGGGCGACCGACGGGAGCCCGACGGCGCCGGCGACGTGCGGGCCGGCCAGCACGCCGCCGAGGACGTACAGCGGCACCGTCGGGATCCCGACGCGACGCCCCGCGGCAGCGACGAGCGCCGCGACCGCGAGCAGCGTCCCGAGCGCGAGCAGGCCGTGGAGGTCGCCGCCGGCGACGGGTGAGCCCGCCGCCATCAGTCGAGCACGGTCCCGGACCCGTCGTCGCCGTCACCCTCCTCGTCCCCGTCGTCGCCGTCGGGCGACTCGATGAACGTCTCGTGGAACTCGTCGACCTCCTCGCGCGAGCCGATGACGACGACCGTGTCGCCGGCGTGGACGCCCGCCCCGGGGTCGGGGTTGGGCGTCACGTCGTCGCCGGTGTCGACCGCGATGATCGAGGCGCCGGTGCGCTGGCGCACGTCTGCCGCCTCGATCGTCTCGCCCGCGAGTTCGGAGCCCTCGGGGACCTCGTACCACTCGATGAGCGCGTCGCCGCCGAGGACGGTGTCGATGTTCTCGGTGGCGACCGGCTGGAAGTACGCCCCCTCCAGCACGGTGCCGACGGTGCGCGCGAGGCCGTCGGACAGCTCGAACAGCTTCTCGGCGTCGCTGTCCTCGTCCGCCCGCCGGAACACCTCCCGCTTGCCGGTGTTGTGGGTGACGACGACGAGCCGCTCGCCGCCGTGGAGTTCGATCTCGTGTTTCTTCCCGACCCCGGGAAGGTCCGACTCGTAGACGGTCATACGTGGGTGGTGTGGACGGTCGAGACATAAGTACGACGACGGCGCGGGGTCGGGCGGCGGGCGGAGTCGGCCGAGCCCGGCGGACGGGGGCGACCCGGAACCCGGCGTCCGGAGTCGCCGGTGACGAACGACTTACCAGCCGCCCCGACGCAGGCCCCCACATGAGCCACTTCCCGGAGTTCGAGGTGATCCCGGCCGTCGACATGCAGGACGGCGAGGTCGTCCAGCTCGTCCAGGGCGAGCGCGGCACCGCCACGCGCTACGGCGATCCCGTCGAGGCGGCCCGTCGGTGGGTCGACGAGGGCGCCCGGACGCTCCATCTCGTCGACCTCGACGGCGCGTTCGAGGGCGAACGCGCCAACGCCGCCGCCGTCGACGCCGTCCTCGACGCGGTCGACGTGCCGGTCCAACTCGGCGGCGGCATCCGCACCGCCGAGGACGCCCTCGACCTGCTCGATCGGGGCGTCGACCGCGTCATCCTCGGCACCGCGGCCGTCGAGAACCCCGACATCGTCGCCGAGATCTCCGAGGAGCACCCGGGCAGCGTGACGGTCAGCCTCGACGCGAAGGAGGGGGAGGTCGTCGTCTCCGGGTGGACCGAGGGGACCGGCCTCGACCCCGCGGAGGCCGCCGAGCGCTACGAGGAGCTGGGTGCGGGCGCGATCCTGTTCACCGACGTGGACGTGGAGGGACAGTTGGAGGGGATCAACCGCGAGAGCGTCGAGCGCGTCGTCGACGCGGTCGACATCCCGGTCGTCGCCTCCGGCGGCGTGACGACGCTCGACGACGTGCGCGCGCTCCGCGAGGCCGGCGCCGCGGCCGTCGTCGTCGGCACCGCGCTGTACGAGGGCCGGTTCACGCTCGCGGAGGCGCAGTCGGCCTGAGCCGGCGGCGACGCCTCACTCGCCGAGCCGTCGCGACGCGTACGCGACCGCCAGCACCGTCCCGACCGCTATCAACACCAGTCCGATCACGAGCCCCGAGTCCGTCGCCGACGACAGCGAGACGGAGCCGCCGGCGAACGCGATCGCGGCCGGGAGCACGTCGTCCATGCGTGTTATTATCACACTCGGGGCGACTTGAATCCCCGTCGAACGGCCGTCGGACGACCGGCCGACAACCGCCGGCCGTCGGGTGTGGGTACGGGTGCGAGTGTGGACACGAGTGCGGGGACGGCGCAAGTGGGTGCGGGTGCGAGTGCGGGGACGGGCGCGCCACGCGGCCGCCGAAGCCGGAACCGTCTTGGCCGGGCGTGCCGACGCCTCGGCCATGAGCGATCGCACGGCGGCCGTGAGTCGGGAGACGGCCGAGACGGACATCGACCTCACGCTCGCGATCGACGGCAACGGCGACGGCGAGGTCGACACGGGCGTCGGCTTCTTCGACCACATGCTGACGGCGTTCGCCAAGCACGGGCTGTTCGACCTGACCGTCCGCTGCGACGGCGACACGCACATCGACGACCACCACACCGTCGAGGACGTGGGGATCGCGCTGGGCGAGGCGTTCGCGGAGGCGCTGGGTGACAAGCGCGGCATCCGCCGCTACGCCGACCGCCGGGTCCCGCTGGACGAGGCTGTCGCCGGCGTCGTCGTCGACGTGAGCGGCCGGCCGTACTTCGAATTCTCGGGCGAGTTCTCCCAGGACGAGGTCGGCGAGCTGACCAGCGACATGGCCCGGCACTTCGCGTACTCGCTGGCGATGAACGCCGGCCTCACGCTGCACGTCGAGGTCGATCGCGGCGTCAACGCCCACCACGAGGTCGAGGCGCTGTTCAAGGCGCTCGCCCGGGCGTTGGACGACGCGACCCGGCTGGACGAGCGCCGCAGCGACACGCCGAGCACGAAGGGCGACCTGTAATCGGGGCGGCGGGTCGCCCCGCCGACGCCCGTCAGCCCTTCACCAACTGGCCGTTCTCCTCGGCGAGGATCCCGCGTTCGATCGCGTACTCGAAGATCTCGCGGACCTCCTCGTCCTCCAGATCGTAGGCGCCGGCCGCGAACTCCGCCACCTCGGCGCGTGCGATGGGGAACTCGCGGTTGTTGAGAAAGCGCATCACCTTCCGGAAGTGCGGCGGTTCCTCGCGGGGCTGGCCGGTCGAGGCCGGGTCCCCTGTCGGGTCGGCGTCGCCGGACGCGACGTCCTCCACGTCGGCGCCGTCGACCGAGGCGTCGGCGTCCGCGGTATCGTCCTCGGCGTCTCCGGCGTCCGCCGCCCCCGGCTCCGGGTTCGACTCATCGGCGGCCGCCGTGCTCCCCGCGATGTCGATCGCGATCCCCGAGTCGTCGTCGAACTCGACGGACTCGTCGGACGAGTCGGTGTCGTCGCCGCCGGCGTTCGGGTCCGTCGCGGGCGACGAGTGGCCGGCAGCGTCCGCCGCGAACGACGGGGCGGCGGCCACGTCGTCGGAACCGAGTCGTGCGAGCAGCGGTGTCAGCACGTCGTCGAGGGTCTCCCGGCAGGAGTCACAGAGGACGACGCGCGCCTGTTCGTCGGGGGAGGGGTCGAGTTCAGCGGGTATGACCTCGTATGCGCCCGCGGCTGTCCCCCCACAGAAGTCGCAGTCGAGTTCGCGCATGTTCCGGGCGTGGGTGGGGGGCGATAAGGGCGTTGCGGGCGTGGCCGAGCGAAGCGAGGCCACGAACGCGAACGGTGACCGGAGGGAACCGTGAGCAGGGCGAGGTGCGAGCGAAGCGAGCACCTCGATCCGAGCGGGGAGTGAAACGACCCGCGAGGCGGGCGCGGTCGAACGAAGTCGTTCGAGAGACGGCAAAGCCGTCTCTCGTGATGCTGCCGGAACGCGGAGCGTTCCGGCCGCTGACCAGACGCGGCCGGCGTCTGGTAATGACGAGGGACGCCACGGGCGTCCCTCGAACCATGAGACCGCGAGAGCGAACGGTGAACGGAGTGAGCCGTGAGCAAGGCGAGGCTGACCGAAGGGAAGCCTCGATCCGAGCGGGGAGTGTGCGCGGTCGAACGAAGTCGTTCGAGAGACGGCAAAGCCGTCTCTCGTGATGACGAGGGACGCCACGGGCGTCCCTCGAACCATGAGACCGCGAAACGCGAACGGCGACCAACGGGAGCCGTGAGCAGGGTGAGGTGCGAGACGCGGATCGCTCGACACCGAACAGTTATGCCCGCACGTGGGCGACGATGCGCACGGATGTTCGACGAGATCCTGGGAAAGTTCGAGGGGTCGCCGGGACAGCAGGCGGTGGTGCGGCTCCTGCTCGCGCGCGGGTTCTCAGTGAACGAGGAGGGGCGCGTCGTCTCCGGCGGGATCGAGATCCCCGACACCGGGATCGCCCGCGAGGCGGGGGTCGACCGCCGGGTCGTCGACGCGACGACGACCGCGATCCGCGAGGACGAGCAGCTGCGGCGGATCTTCGCCAACATCACCTCGGTGCCGAGCCTGATGGACCTGGCGCCGGTGCTCGGGCTCACCGTGCTCACCGTCGAGGTCGGCGACCCCGACGCCGCCGGCATCGTCGCCGAGATCACCGGGATGCTCGCGGACGCCGGGCTCTCGCTTCGACAGGTGCTCTCGGACGACCCCGAGTTCGCCGACGAGCCGAAACTGTACCTCATCACCGACGAGGAGCTGCCGGGCGATCTGCTCGTGTCGATCCGCGAGCTGCCGTACGTCCGCAGCGTCGAGTTCTGATCGGCGGGGGCGCGCCGCGCCCCCGCGAACGCACCCGGCGAGGCGAACCGACGGCGCTTTGGGCGCGACTCGCCGAGACCGTGGTATGGACGACCGAACCGCGAGCGTCCTGCGCGTCCTCGGCGTGCAGGCGGCGCTCGTCTCGGCGGCGATCCACCTGATCGAGGGTGTTCCGGACCTCCTCGTGTACCTCCCGCTGCTGTCGTTTCGCGACCCGCGCCCGTACCTGTTCGTCCCGTCGGCGCTGCTGCTCGTCGGGGTCGCGGCCGTCATCGTTCGCGGCTCGCACGACCGGCGACTCTACTCGCTGACGGTCGGGGTGTTGCTCACCTACTCCGCCGGCTACGCCTGGTGGCACCTCACCGATCACGGCGGGCTGGTCCCGCGCCACGACGTGACCGACCCGGTCGGCGAGATCCTCGCGCATCTCGCGACCGATCCGGTGGCGCTGGTCTCGTTCGCCGCGCAGGCGGTCGGCGCGGCGGCGTTCCTCGCGCTGTTCGTCGCCGACCCGAACCGCTCGGGGGTCGCGGCCGACGACGCCGACGGCTCCGCGGTCGCCGCGAGGAGCGACGAGTAACCCTTTCACGCGCCGCCGGCAACGACCGCCATGGCGACCCCCGACCCGTACCGCACCGTCGGCGACCGCGCGTCCGCGGAGTTCACGGTGCAGGGGTCGCGGTTCATCGGCCACCTCGCCCCCGCCGACACCGTCGCGGCGGCGGAGGCGTTTATTGAGGAGGTGCGCTCGGAGTACGACGACGCGACGCACAACGTCCCCGCCTACCGCGTCCCCGCGGGCGACGGACCGTCGAAGTCGCCGGGCGAGGTGATGCTCCGGGAGTATTCGAGCGACGACGGCGAGCCGACCGGCTCCGCCGGAAAGCCGGCGCTGAACGTCCTCGAACAGGGGGAGGTCCGCAACGTCGTCGCCGTCGTCACGCGCTATTACGGCGGGACGAACCTCGGCGTCGGCGGTCTCGCGCGGGCCTACTCCCGCGCGGTGAAGGAGGGACTCGAGGCCGCCGGCGTCGTCGAGGAGGAACCCCACGAGCGCATCGCGCTCACGGTCGCGTACGACGACTCCGGGACGGTTCGGGGGATCCTCGAATCGACGGGCGTCGAGTTCGACGCCGACTACGACGCCGAGGTGACGTTCGAGGCGCGCGTTCCCGTCGCCGACGCGCCCGACCTCCGCGACCGGCTGCGCTCGGCGACGAGCGGCCGGGTCGACATCGGATAACGCGGATCCGGCAGCCGTCGCTCCGGCACGTAGCTTCAGGAGGGTCGACCGACATCTCGACCCATGAGCGACCCGGACTCGGTCGCGGTCGTCGGCGGCGGCATCGTCGGCTCGGCGGCGGCACACCGACTCGCGCGCGAGGGCGTCGATACCGTCCTGTTCGATCGGCGGGACGATGGACGGGCGACCGACGCCGGCGCCGGGATCGTCGCGCCGGCGACGAGCAGCCGGACGGACTCGGCGGCGTGGTTCGCCCTCGCCCGCGAGGCGGCGGCGCACTACCCGGACCTCGTCGCCGACCTCGAAGCCGACGGCGTCACCGACCACGGCTACGACTCGTGTGACCTCCTCAGCGTCGCCGTCGACCCCGACGAGGTCGAGGCGTTCGAGGCGGCCAAACGGCGGACTCAGCGGCGATCCGAGACGGACGGAACGCCGTCGCCGGACACGTTCGAGGAGATATCCGTCGAGCGCGCACGCGAGCTGTTCCCGCCGCTGTCGGACGCCGAGCGCGCGATGGTGTACCGCGACCAGGGACGGGTCGACGGGCGGACGTTCGCGAGCGCGCTGCGGAGCGCCGGGGAGAGACACGGGCTCTCGGTCGAACACGCCGACGTGACCGACATCGCGCTCGAGAGCCGACCCGGGGGAACGGACGACACGACGGTCGCCGGGGTCGTCGTCGAGGGCGAACGCCGGGCGTTCGACGCGGTCGTGATCGCCGGCGGGGCGTGGTCGGGCACGTTCGCGGACGCGCTCGGGGTTGCGATCCCCGTCGAGCCCCAGCGCGGGCAGATCGTCCACCTCGCGGTCGACGCCGACACGGCCGACTGGCCGATCGTCAGCCCGTTCCGGCACAAGTACATGGTGTCGTGGCCCGGCGGCCGGGTCGCCGTCGGCGCGACGCGGGAGGACGACACCGGATTCGCTCCGCGGGCGACCGTCGCGGGGCTCCACGACGTGTACGGCGAGGCGCTGCGCGTCGCCGACGGGCTCGCCGACGCGGAGCCGGTCGAGACGCGGGTCGGGCTCCGCCCGGTCTCGCGCGACGGCCTGCCGGTCCTCGGGGCGGCCCCCGACGTCGAGGGGGCGTACCTCGCCACGGGACACGGCCCGACCGGACTCACGCTCGGCCCGTACAGCGGCGCGCTCGTCGCCGATCTCGTTCGTGGCGTCGACCCGGAGGCGGACCTGTCCGCGTTCGATCCGGAACGGTTCCGCTGACGGCGGACGTCGACGGCGGATAGCGGACGGCGGACAGTAGACGGCCGACGGTGGACGGCGAGGGGGCAGCGGCCCCGCGTTCCGGGTTCCGAACGTACTTGGCGCGCGACTCCGAGGCCGCGGTATGGACACGATTCAGGCGAGCGACTTCCACGACATCGCCAAGCCGAGCGACCCGCGGGTCGCGCCGGACGGCGAGCACGTGGCGTTCGTACGCAGCGAGCCGAACGACGACGACTCCTACGAGTCGACGGTGTATCTCGCGCCGACGGACGGCGACGGCGACGCCCGACGGCTGACGCTGGAGGAGGGGAACGACGCCGAACCGCGCTTCTCGCCGAGCGGCGACCGCCTCGCGTTCACCTCGACGCGCGGGAAGGACGACGACACCCAACAGCTGTGGCTGCTTCCGCTCGACGGTCCCGGCGGCGAGGCCGAGCAGATCACCGACGTTGTCGGCGGCGTCACCTCGATCGCGTGGAGCCCCGACGGGAGCCGGATCGCGTTCCTCCAGTCCGTGACCGAGGAGGACCGCGAGGAGGAGCGCGACCTGGAGGTTCCCGACGAGTACGAGCCCGAGAAGCCGGATCCGCGCGTCATCGACCGGACGGTGTACCGCACCGGTACCAACTACTTCGACGGGAAACGCCCGCAGGTGTACGTGCTCGATGTCGAGTCGGGCGACCTCACGCGCGTCACCGACGGCGACCACGACCACGCCGAGCCGACGTGGGGCGACGAAGGGACGCTGTACTTCACGGCACAGAAGGCCGGCGAGGACCCCGACGACAACTACGATATCGACGTCGTCGCCTACGACACCGAGTCCGGCAACGCCGAGGACGTGCTCCAAACCACCGGCTGGGGCGCGGCGCTCGCGGTCACGGAGGATCACCGGATCGCCTACACGTACACCGACGCCGAGCAGGCGAGCATCCAGCCGACCGAACTCCACGTCTACGATCGCGCGGCCGACGAGACGTACGACCTCACGGCCGACCTCGACCGCGGCCTCGGTTACGAGGCCGCCCCGCAGTGGGGTCCCGACGAGGAGCGCGTGTTCTTCACCACGCCGGACGAGGGCGCGACCAGCCTCTGGTCGGCGCCCGGCGACGCGAGCGACGCGCCCGAGCGCGAGCACCGCGGCGGCGCCGTCAACGGCGCCCACGTCGCCGACGGCGTGACGGCGATCACGAAAAGCGAGTGGGATCACCCGGGCGATCTCTTCGTTTCGGACGGGTCCGAGGAGCGTCGGCTCACCCGCCTGAACGGGGAGTACCTCGATGACATCGCCGTCTCCGAGCCCGAACCCATCGCCTTCGAGTCCGGGCAGGGGCCCGTCGAGGGGTGGGTGTTGACGCCGCCCGGGTTCGATGAGAACGAAACCTACCCGCTCGCCGTGGAGGTCCACGGCGGCCCGCACGCCATGTGGACCACGAGCGGGACGATGTGGCACGAGTTCCAGACGCTCGCGGCCCGCGGCTACGTCGTCTTCTGGTCGAACCCGCGCGGGTCGACCGGCTTCGGGAAGGACTTCATGCAGGCAATCGAGCGCGACTGGGGCGACGTGACCCTCACGGACGTGCTGGCCGGCGTCGAGGAGGTCGCAAGCAGGGAGTACGTCGACGAGACGAACGCGTTCCTCACCGGCGGCTCCTTCGGCGGCTACATGACCTCGTGGACGGTCGGGCAGACCGACTACTTCCGTGCGGCCGTCTCCCAGCGCGGCGTGTACGACTTCACCGGCTTTTACGGCTCGACCGACGGGGCGTACAAGCTGGTCGAGGGCGACTACGACACGACGCCGTGGGAGGAGCCGGAGTTACTCTGGGAGCACTCGCCGGTCGCCCACGCCGACGAGGTTGAGACGCCGACGCTGGTGCTCCACTCCGACGATGACTACCGCACGCCGGACAACACCGCGGAGCTGTTCCACCGGATCCTCCGCAAACACGGCGTCGACACGCGGCTCGTGCGGTACCCGCGCGAGGGACACGAGCTGTCGCGCTCTGGCGAGCCGGCGCACATCGTCGACCGCATCGAACGCATCGCTCGCTGGTTCGACGGCTACTCCGAGCACCACGACGCCGAGCGTGCGCTCGACCGCCCGGACGACGACGGGCTGAGCGCCGGCGAGGACGAGGACGACGGGAACGGCGACGGGGAGTAGGCGACCGACGCGCCGACCGCGATAGCGAACGGAGCGCACGACCGACGGTCCGTTTTCCCGCCGGCGGACGGAGACACGACCGATGAGCGACGCTCTCGACTGCGCGTACTGCGGCTGTGACGTGACCGTCCACGACCCGGTGTACGTCCGCGAGGGCGACACGACCCAGGAGACGCCGTTCTGCAACTACGGGTGTCTGGCCGCACACGTCGAGGAGGAGGGACTCGCGGTCGGGACGACCTGCTCGATCGGAACCTAACGATCCGGGTCAGTCGACGATGATGTCGTTCTCCTCGTCGATCGTCACGTCCGGTTCGGTCCGCATCTGTTGCTCGTAGCGGTCGATCCACTCGGCGAAACAGCCGGGACACAGGCGCTGCTCGTCGACCGTCGAGCGATCGACCGACAGGCGGATCGTCCGGGCGAGCGCGTCCTCCACCGACGACCCGCACGCGTCACAGGAGTCGGACATACCTTCGGCTGTGCGAGCCAGCGATTTAGTCGTTGCCTCGATCTGTCGCCGGAGCGACGGCTATAGTGGGGCTGACAGGCGGCGCGGTCGCACCGTGACGGGGGCGCCGCACACCCGCGAACCCGCCACGGCCGTCGTCAGGTCACGCGGGGGCTGGTTCCGGCATCGGATTTGAACCCTCGCGTCGATCGACGCCGCGTTGTCGACTCGATCCGCCGTCGGCGTGAAAAGTGAGATCGAGATCGCTCGGTTCGCGTACGTTCGTGGCTGGGATCGATCCCTACGCGATCTTCTCGTACTGGGTCGAGAGCTTCTCGGCCGCCTCGTCCATGAGATCGGTCTCGTAGTCGTCGAGATCCCACTCGACGACCTCCTCGACGCCGCCTGATCCGAGCTTCACGGGGACGCCGAAGGCGGTATCCTCGTGGCCGAACTCGCCCTCCAGCGCGATGGAGCCGGGAAGCACCTCGCCGGTGTCGCGGATCACGGCCTCGACCATGTGGGCGACGCCGGTCGCCGGCCCCCACTCGGTCGCGCCCTTGCGGGAGATCACGTCCATCGCCGACTCCTGGAGGTCGCCGAGGATCTCCTCCTTCTCGTCGGCAGTGAACTCGGGGTCTGCGCCGTCGACGCGGACCTTCGAGAACACGGGCACCTGCGCGTCGCCGTGCTCGCCGAGGATCGTCGCCTCGACGTTCTTCACCGGCGCGTCGAAGCGCTCGGAGAGCACGTACCGGAAGCGCGCGGAGTCGAGGCGGCCGCCGAAGCCGATCACCTTCTCGCGGGCGCGCTCGCCGCTCTCGTAGAGGTGGCGGTTGAGCAGGTCCACGGGGTTCGAGGTGGTGATCGACACGAAGTCGTCGTTGTACTCGCGCAGCGACTCGCCGATGTCCTCCATGATCGGCGCGTTGTCGCCCGCCAGATCGATCCGGGTCTGCCCCTCCTTACGCGGGATGCCCGCGGTGATGACGACCACGTCCGAGCCCTCGGTGGCCGAATAGTCACCCTGGCGGATCCGCGTGTTGGAATCGTACGCGACGCCGTGGTTGGTGTCGGCCGCCTGGCCGATCGTCGTCTCCTCCATGTCCGGGATGTCGACGAACACGAGTTCGTCCGCGATGTCCCGGAGCGCGATGTTGTAGCCGGCCGCGGCACCCACGGTTCCCGCCGCGCCGATCACGCTGACTTTCGTCATATCACGTACCTAGCCGACCGAGTCTCCGGTAAACGTTTCGAAACCGACGATCTCGGGTGCCGAACGACGTAGATCGAGTCGACGATCGTCGAACCTCGGACGGTCCGGCCCGGATGGCCCGATCTCCGATCACGGCCAGATATTCGGGTCGTGCGCTACGGGGGCGCACACTGCGCGCGAGCCAACGGGATTATGACCGCCCGCACAGCAACGTCCGAACAACGATGGCTATCGAGGAGCGAGGGGACGCACACCTCATCACGCACGCGCTGGCGAAGGACACGCTCTCACGGCTGCGCGACGTGGAGACGGAGCAGGTGGCGTTCCGAAAGGGGCTGGTGAAGTTGGGCCGCATCTGCGGCTACGAGATCATCGACGGCGCGATGGAGACGGAGTTCGTCTCTATCGAGACGCCGCTGGCGGAGACGACCGGCGAGCGCGTGAAGGGGCTCGACAACGTCGTCATCATCAACGTCCTCCGCGCCGCGACGCCGTTCGTCGAGGGGTTGTTGAAGGCGTTCCCGCGCGCCAAACAGGGTGTCATCTCCGCCGGCCGCAACGAGGAGGCAGGGATGGGGGATGACGGCACCTTCCCCATCGAGATCGACTACACGAAGCTGCCGGACATTACCGCCGAGGACACCGTCATCGTCGCCGACCCGATGCTCGCGACGGGATCGACGATGTGCGCCGTGCTCGATCACGTGCTCGCCGACAACCCCGAACCCGAGGACCTGTTCGTGCTCTCGGCCGTCTCCGCTCCGGACGGACTCACCCGCGTCGCCGAGGAGGCGCCGCGAGCCGATCTCCTCACCGTCGCCATCGACGACGAACTCAACGACGAGGGGTTCATCGTCCCCGGCCTCGGCGACGCCGGCGACCGCGCGTTCCGGACGCAGTAACCTCCGCCCTCTGATCCGGCCCGGCCCGACCGAACCTTTGTATCCGAAGCCGGGACCACCCCGTCGCGTGACGTAACGGCAGCCGGCGAGGGCCCGGGCGGGTGTGCGGTCCCCCTTCGTCGGTCGCGGGACGGTCGGACCGCCTGTCAGCCACATCGGATCGATCGGCCACGCTTACAGCCGCGCCTTCAGCGCTCGCGCCGTCTTCTCGCCGACGCCGGGCACGTCCAGCAGGTCGCCCTCGCCGGCGGCGCGGACGTTCTCGACGGACCCGAACCGCCGGAGGAGTCGCCGGCGCGTTTCGGGGCCGACGCCGGGCACCTCGTCGAGGACCGTCGACACATCGTCGCGGAGCGTCTGGTGATACTGCACCGCGAAGCGGTGCGCCTCGTCGCGAACGCGCTGGAGGAGGTGGAGGTGCGGCGCGTCGTCCTCCCAGCGGTGCACTCCGTCGGCCGTGATCACTAACTCCTCCTCCTTGGCGAGCGCCACCGTCGGCACGTCCCAGCCGACTTCCGCGAGAGCGTCGCGCGCGGCGCCGAGCTGGCCGTCGCCGCCGTCGATGAGCAGCAGGTCCGGGTCGGGCCGGTCGTCGCGTCCGTCGACGGCGCGCTCTGCGCGCCACTTCACCAGCTCGCGCATGTTCGCGTAGTCGTCGTTGCGGTCGGTGAGCTTCTTTCGACGGTAGTCCGCCTTCTCGGCGCTTCCGCCGACGAAGCACACGTCGGAGCCGACGACCTGTTTCCCCTGGGCGTGGCTCACGTCGAACCCCTCGATGCGCTCGGGGCGGTCGATCCCGAGGACATCGGCCAGCGCCGACAGCTCGTCGCGACGCGTCGGACCGCTGCGGGCGTTCTTCAGCGCGAGGTCCACGAGCTTCGCCTCCCGTCCCGCGCCGGGGACGCGGACGGCGACGCCCTCGGCCTCCAGCCACGCGAGCACGTCGTCGTCGGCCGGCCGCTCCGAGAGCAGAATCGCGTCGGGAAGCTCCCGCTCGGCGTAGTACTGGACGAGGAACGCCGAGAGCACCTCGGCGACGCGGTCCTCTGCGTCGGGGGCGTCCAGCGAGTGGCGAGACCGGTCGACGAGCTGACCGCGTTCGCTGTGGAGGCGCGCGACGACGGCCGAGTCGCCCTCGACGGCCGCGCCGAGCACGTCGACCGCGCGCTCGTCGGAGCGGTCGGAGACGGCGTCCTCGCCCTCGCCGTGGAACGCCTCGACGGCGTCGAGGCGGTCGCGGAGGTTCGCCGCGCGCTCGAACTCCCGCGCCCGGGCGGCCGCCTCCATCTCCCGGCGCAACGGATCCGCGAGCGCGCCGGTTTCCCCCTCGAAGAAGCGGACCGCGGACGCGACGTCCTCGCGGTAGGACGCCTCGTCGATCTCGCCGGTACAGGGGGCCGAGCAGAGCCCCATCTCGTAGTCGAGACAGGGGCGCTCGCGTCCCTGGTACTTGTGGTCCGAACAGCCGCGCAGGCCGTACGTCTCGCGGATCGCCTTGATCACGGTGTCGACTCGGCCCTTGTCGGTGAACGGGCCGAAGACGGTCGCCGCCTCGTCGGGGTCGCGCGTCGCCTCGATCCGCGGGACCGGGTGGTCGGTGATCTGGACCAGCGGGTACGACTTGTCGTCCTTGAGGCGGACGTTGAAGCGGGGGTTGAGCCGCTTGATCAGGTTCGCCTCCAGCAGGAGCGCCTGGGTCTCGGTGTCCGTGACCGCGAAATCGAGCGCGTCCGCGCGGTCGACCATCCGGGAGACTCGGGCCGACCGCGGGTCCGCGTACGACGGCACGCGGTCCCGTAGGTCGACCGCCTTCCCGACGTACAACACGGTGTCGCCGTCGAGGAACTGGTAGACGCCCGGCTCGCGCGGGAGGTCCGCCGCGCGCTCGCGAACGACGCTCGCGTCCATCGCGGGAGAGTGGGGGCTCCGCGCGTTTGAGGGTGACGCGTCGAGAGCGGCGACGCACGGCCGGCGGAGGAACGGGATCCGGCGCTCGTCGAGTATCACACGTGATTCCCGGACGGCAACCGTTAAACGGGATTCACAGAGCCGTAGATGTATGCCATTACTCGCTCGCCTCCGTGCGTGGGTCACGGGGACGGATCCGAACGAGCCGCTGGCGGACGGCGGGGTCACCGTCCAGTCGGGCGCCGACTCGGCCGGACTGCCCGAGTCGGACGCCGCCGCCGACGAGGACGAGGACGAGGACGACGAACTGAACGTCGACGACGACCTGCTGCTCGACGGGATGGGGTCGCCCGTCTTCATGGTCGATGCGGACGGCGAGATCGTCGCGTGGAACTCGGCGATCGAGGAGCTGACCGGCGCGAGCGCCGAGGAGGCGATCGGCCACGAACACGCCAGCGAGATGTTCTACCCCGACGGCCGTCGGGCACAGACGCTCGCCGACAAGGTGCTCGAACACCCGAAGTCGGTCCACGAGGAGTTCGGCGTCGACCTGGAGGACGAGTCGATGTGGCTGTACTCCGACACCAGCGTGATGACCGACCAGCACGGCGTCGACCGCGACATCTACTTCACGGCGATGCCGCTGTACGAGGACGACGAGCTGGTCGCCGTCGTCGAGACGGTCCGCGATCGGACGGACCAGGTCCAGCGCCAGAAGGCGGTCGAGGACCTCGTCGACGAGCTCGGCGCGACGATGGGGTTGCTGACGGAGGGGAACCTCGACGCACGGGCGTCCTTCGAGGACGAGAACGACTGCCTCGACGACCGGCTGCTCGACGTCATCTGCGACCTCAACGAGATGGCCGAGGCGTTCGAGGAGACCGCCGCCGGCGTCGACGAGGGTACCGCGCGCCTGGAGGACTCCGTGGAGGAGGCGGTCGACGCCGCAGAGGAGATCGCCGAGAACGTCGGCGAGCAGAACGAGCTACTCTCGGAGGGCGTCTCGGAGATGCAGACGTTCTCCGCGTCGATGGAGGAGGTCGCCGCGACCGCCGAGGAGGTCGACACCGCCGCCGAGCAGGCGCGCGAGGCCGCGACCGACGGGCTCGACGCCAGCGAGGACGCACGCGAGGCGACCGAGGAGGTGACCGAGATCGGCGAGGAGCTCGTCGACTCCGTCACCGATCTCGGCGACCGAATGGACGACATCGAGTCCGTCGTCGAGGTCATCTCCGACGTGGCCGAGCAGACGAACCTGTTGGCACTCAACGCCAACATCGAGGCCGCCCGCGCGGGCAAGGACGGCGACGGCTTCGCCGTCGTCGCCGAGGAGGTGAAGACGCTCGCCGACGAGACCCGCCAGCACACCGAGCAGATCACGGGCAACATCGAGCAGCTACAGAACCGCACCGACTCGACGGTCGTCGCCGCCGAACAGAGCCACCAGCAGATCGACCACGCGGCCGATCAGATCGACGACGTGTTGGTGGCGTTCGAGGACATCGCGGCGTCCATCGACCAGGCAGCCGACGGCATCGCCGAGGTGTCGCGCGCGACCGACGACCAGGCGGCCACCGTCGAGGAGCTCACCGCGACCATCGAGGAGGTCCGGGAGCGCTCGAGCGAGACCGAACACGCCGCCGACCGGATCGTCGCCGCGACCGACGACCAGAGCGACGCCATCGCCGAACTGTCCCAGCGCGTGATGGAACTCCGCGGGAAGGACGCAAAAAGCGCCGAGTTCCGCGCCGACGGCGGACGGACGAGCCGACTCGCGGGCGGGGAGTCGGAGTTCCGAACCGACGGCGGCATCACGATCGACGCGCCCGCGGACGCCGGTCGCGACGACGAGGGCGACGACGGCGTCACCATCGAGGCGGCCGAGGAGGAGGCATCCGACGGCGATGCGTCCGACGGCGATACCGACACCGACGGCGACTACGGCGGCTTCGTGTTCGGGAACTGAACGGCAACCGATCGGAACCGAGCGCTCACCGTTCGGCGCCGGACACCCACGGTCCGGGATCGGTCGCGTCCGCGGTCGCCGACCGCGAACCCCGCAGCCTTTCTCGTCGGCGGTCGAATCGGGAAGCATGCGCCTCTGGCTCGTCTCCCGGGAGTACGACACCCGACAGACGGTGACACTCACCTACGCGAGCGTCGACGGTCGCCGGTCGTACACCCGGCAGGCGTCGATCGAGTTGCTCCAGCGCAAGCCGATCACCGCCGCCATCGACCGCGACGAGGACGACACCGAGCCCGTCGACGACGAGCGACGCGAACGCTACGCCGCGGAAGCCGAGCGGATGGCCGCCGACCACGACCCGGGCGACGAGATCTGACGGCGGGGCCGACCCGTCGATCGCATTCGCCGGGGAAACGCGTGGCTTCCGGGAACCGGCAGCGGCGACCGAAGAACGGACCGAAGAATCGACTGGGGGAGCGATCCCCCGACCTCAACACCAGTTCTCGAGCACCGGGGCGTCGGCCTCGCCGACGGAGAGCCAGGCGTCGTCGCATGCGAGGTCCGCGATGACGAACTCCGCGGAGCTCTCGTCCACCGACGCCATCACCTCACCGGGCTCGCACCCCGTGTGCCTCGTTGTCATATGAATGCATCTCACATACGCACTGATAAACTCGTCGGATTGACACCGCTTCACAGGGTCGTCCCCTCGGGG
Organism: Halobaculum roseum; assembly: GCF_019880245.1. Classification (NCBI taxonomy): domain Archaea; kingdom Methanobacteriati; phylum Methanobacteriota; class Halobacteria; order Halobacteriales; family Haloferacaceae; genus Halobaculum; species Halobaculum roseum. Next base: position 1,838,115 of record NZ_CP082286.1, on the reverse strand, counting down.
GAATACTCCCGGATTCGTCGGGTGAGCGCCCGGGACAGCCGCCAGCACACCTTCGCATGATACAAGAGGCGTCGGGGCGCACTGCGGGGTATGAACGTAGCAGACGCGATGACGCCGCGAGCGGATCTCGTCACGGTGTCGCTCCCCGGCAGTCGCGACGACGTCCTCACGTACCTCCAGGAGTACCGCTTCTCGTCGGTTCCGGTGGTGAAAGGCGAGGGCGACGACGAGGTGTACCGCGGCCTCGTCTCCCGGGACGACCTCATCGAGAAGCCCGACGAGGACCAGCTGGCGCTGTTGATGCGGGACGTGCCGACGGTCACGCCCGAGACGAACCTCCGCGACGCCGCGCAGGTGATGATCGGCGGCAGCCGTCGCGTTCCCGTCGTCGAGGAGCACAACGGGGACACCCTGGCGGGGATCGTCACCGTCACCGACATCGTCGCCGCGATCGCCCGCGACGAGGTCGACACCGACGCCACCTGCGGCGACGTGGCCGGCACCGACGTGAACACCGTGTACACCGGCACGCCGCTGACGGTCGCCGAGCGCCAGCTGTTCTTCGCGAACGTCCCGTACGCGGTCGCGCTGGGCGAGGACGGAGACATGGCCGGCATGCTCACCGAGGTCGACGTGCTCGAGGTCGCCCGCGTCGTCGAGGGCGAGGACAACACCGGCGACTCCATCGCCGACCAGGACGACGACTGGAAGTGGGAGGGCATCAAGGCCGTCGGCGCGGCGTACGTGCCCACGCGGAACGTCGAGATCCCCGCGGAGCCGGTCACGGAGTTCATGACCGATGACGTGCGGACGGTCTCGCGGACGCGCTCGGTGCAGGAGGCCGCACAGGAGATGATCACCGAGGACATCGAACAGGTGCCGCTGCAGGCCGGCGGCGAGCTCGTCGGCATCGTGCGCGACGTGCACCTGTTGGAGGCGCTGTAGATGGCCGAGCAGGAGGACGTGATCGAGCTGGCGAAGCGTCGGGGCTTCTTCTTCGGCGCCAACGGCGCCTACGGCGGCGTCGCCGGCTTCTACACGTACGGCCCCAACGGCGCGGCGGTGAAGGACAACCTCGAGTCCGCCTGGCGCGACCGCTTCACCGTCCGCCAGGGCAACATGGAGATCGAGGCGCCGACGATCATGCCCGAGGCCGTCTTCGAGGCGTCGGGCCACCTCGACGGCTTCGACGACATGCTCGTCGAGTGCCCCGAGTGCGGCGCGTCCCACCGCGCCGACCACCTCATCGAGGACAACACGGGCATCGAGGAGGCCGAGTCGCTGCCGATCTCGGAGGTCGAGATGATCATCCGGGATCACGACCTGCGGTGTCCATCGTGTGACGCCCCCCTCGGCGGCGAGCCGGTCGAGGACTTCAACCTCATGTTCGAGACGAGCATCGGCCCCGGCTCGGGCCAGCCCGGCTACATGCGCCCGGAGACGGCGCAGGGCATCTTCGTCGAGTTCCCGCGTCTGAAGGAATACGCGCGCAACCGCCTCCCGTTCGGCGTCACGCAGATCGGCCCGGCCTACCGCAACGAGATCAGCCCCCGCAAGGGCATCATCCGCGTGCGCGAGTTCACGCAGGCCGAGCTGGAGACGTTCATCGACCCCGAGGAGGACGAGCCGCCGCTCCACGAGGTCGAGGACGTGGAGGTCACGCTGTACCCCGCCGACGAGCAGGAGGACGAGGACGGCGAGGCCTACACCACGACCGTCGGCGACGCCGTCGACGAGGGCGTCATCGGCTCCGACTGGGTCGGTTACTACCTCGGCGTCGCACAGGAGTGGTACGAGCGCGTCGGCGTCGACATGGACCGGTTCCGGTTCCGCCAGCACCTCCCCGGCGAGTTGGCCCACTACGCGGCCGACTGTTGGGACGCGGAAAGCGAGGTGGGCGGCGACTGGATCGAGATCACCGGCTTCGCCTACCGCTCGGACTACGACCTCACGAAGCACGCCGAACACTCCGGCGAGTCGTTCACCGTGTTCAAGCAGTACGACGAGCCGAAGACGGTGGAGCGCGCGACCGTCGACCCGGACATGGCGACGCTCGGCCCCGAGTTCGGCGGCGACGCCGGCGCGGTCGCCGAGGCGTTGCAGACGCTGGCCGAGCGCGAGCCGGACGCCTTCGACGCGGCCGAAGTCGAGGTGGAGGTCGACGGCGAGACCCACACGGTCGACAGCGACGTGGCGAACTTCTCGGTCGAGGAGGTGACCGAGAACGGCGAGCACATCACCCCGCACGTCGTCGAGCCGTCGTTCGGTATCGACCGCATCGTCTACACCGTCATCGAGCACGCCTACCGGAGCGACGAGGTCGACGGCGAGGAGCGCACCTACCTCGCGCTCGACCCGGAGATGGCCGCGACCGACGCCGCCGTCTTCCCGCTCGTCTCCAACGACGAGCGCCTGCTCGATCTGTCCGACGAGGTCACCGGCGACCTGCGCGCGGCGGGCCTGTCGGTTGAGTACGACGACTCCGGCTCGATCGGCCGGCGCTACCGCCGGCAGGACGAGGTCGGCACGCCCTTCTGTGTCACCGTCGACCGCGACGGCATCGAGGGCGACGGCCCCGACACCGTCACCGTCCGCGAGCGCGACTCCGCGCGGCAGGTCCGCGTGCCCGTGAGCGAGGTCGCAGACGAGATCGCCACCCTGCTCGATCCCGAGGAGGACCGCGCGTTCGACGCGCTGGCGGCGGCGCACGACGAGATCGAGACGGACGTCGAGACGGCCTGAGACGCCGATGGGGGAGCTGAAGCGGCGGGCGGTTCACGCCTCAGGGACCGGGTTCCCGGCGATCTACCTGCTCGGGCTCGTCACCTGGCGACAGCTACAGGCGCTCCTGCTGGTCGCGACGGCCGGCGTGTTCCTGTTGGAGTTCCTCCGGCTCGTCGTCGGCGTGGAGTGGCCGCCGCTGGACCGCGTGTACGACGAGCTGACGCGGGAGTACGAGGCCGACAACGTCGCCGGCTACGCCCTGTTCATGGTGGGCGCGACCGTCGCGGCGCTGGCGTTCGCGCCCCCGTACGGGCCCGAGGTCGTCGCCTTCGAGCCGCCGCTGGCGGCGTCGGCGATCCTGATGCTGTCGATCGGCGACCCGATCTCCGGGTACCTCGGCAGCAACGACGCGACGACCGCCAAGGAGGTCGGCGTGCTCGCGGTGATGTTCCTCGTGTGCTTCGCGCTCGCGGTGCCGATCACCGTCCTCCACGCGGGGACGCTCGTCGGCGTCGCCGCCGCGGCCGCGGGCGCGCTCGGGGCGACCGTCGCCGACGGCGTGAAGCCGGTGGTCCGCGGCTACGTGGTCGACGACAACCTCACCATCCCGCCCGCCGCGGGCGCGGCGATGACCGCGGTGTTCCTGCTGGCGGCCTGAGTCGGCACTCGGCCCCGGCTTGAGGCGGCACTCGGGCCTCGGCCGGGCGTCCGCCGCTACCGCAACACGAGGAGGTACGTGGCCGCGAAGACGACGATCGCGAGCCCGGCGACGTTCTCGAGCGTCAACGCGGCGAGATCGAGGTACGACAGCCCCCACACGACGACCGACGCGAAGATCGACGAGAGGACGATGTTCATCGCGAGCAGCACGCGCGGGTCGCCGTCGCTTGCCATGCCTCGCCGTGCGGGTACCACCTACTTGGCTCTCGCGGTCGTAGGTCGGGTATGCGCCTCCGGAACCGCGAGGGCGACGCCGTCGACGCCGTCCCCTTCCTCGTCGTCGCGGGGATGGCGTTCATGATCGTCTTCTCGTTCGGGCCGATCTACCTGATGGCGCTGTTCGGCGCCGACCTGTCGCTCGCGCTCGCCGGGTCGGCCGCGGCCTTCGTTCCGACCGTGGCCCTCGCGTACCATCGCCTCGTGCGATCGGCTCGGCCGGACCTCCGCGAGGAGATCCCCGCCTCGTGGCGGTTCCGGCGCCTGTTGTACGTCGCCGTCGCCTTCGGGCTGCTGCTCGTGCTGCTGACGCTCCCGCTCGTCGACTGGTGAGCGCGGCCGACGGCGGTTCCCCGCGGGCTTTTGTGCGGGGGGCGCCCACCCCGCGGCATGCGCGAAGTCGAGGCCGAGCGGTTCGTCGCGGCGACCCCCGACACGCTCCGCCGGCTGCTCTCGCCGGCGGCGCTCGTCGAGTACGAGGGGAGCTTCGTGGTCCGGGGAACCCGATCCGAGGACGACGCCACCGTCGTCACCGTCGCCGGCGGCGGTCTGGAGTTCGACCTCCGGGTGACCGAGACCGACGACGGCTGGCGCTACGAGCAGGTCGGCGAGCGGGGACCGTTCGACGCGATGGAGACGGCGGTGACCGTCGAGCCGGCCAACGAGGGCAGTCGGGTACGGGCCGTCTCGCGCGTCTCGCTTGGGCTGCCGCTCCCGCTAGCCGACCGGATCGCCGGGTGGAAGCGCCGCGGCGAGCTGCGGCGCCTGCTCGACAACATCGCCGACGACGCCTGAGGCGCTCGATCGCGGACTCGACGGTTGTGTGTCGAGATCGCGGATCCGCACCGCAGTTTATGCGCAGGACAGTGTGAATACCACACATGGGACTGATCGGCACGCTCACCGAGACGCTGAAGGCCTCGACGGAATCGCCGAACCGCGGGGGCGGCACCGAGGAGTCGACGGGCGCGTACTGGTGTCACGACTGCGACGAGCGCCTGCTCGACCTCGACGTGACCGGCGAGGAGCCCCCGTCGTGTCCGGAGTGCGGCGACGAGATGGCGTTCGAGCGCTCGCCCGGCTCGACCGGCTGCGCCTGCTGACGGTTACGACAGCGAAACGACCGCGTCGGCGTTCCCGTCGCCATCGCCGTCGCCCTCGGCGGGCGCGGTCGGGAACCACTCGGCGGGGTCGACGCCGGGTCCGTTCTCCAGCTCCGCGTCCGTGAGGAGACAGTCGTCCAGCCGCGCGCGCACCGCCGGCTCGTCGAGGTCGACGCCGATGACGACCACCTCGGTGTGGCGGTCGCCCCACTCGTCGTCCCAGTCGGCGCCGCCGCGGCGGTTCGCCCGGTACAGCTCCCGGTCGGCCTCCTCCATCGCCGCCACCCACGGGCCGACCGCCTCCACACGAACCGAGGGGCCGGCCTGACTGTAGTGCAGCCGCTGATCGCTGCCGGCGACGTGGAGCGTCCCCTTCGAGCGCACGACCGACTCGGGCAGGTTCGAGAGGTACTCGGCGAGCCGTTCGGGGTGGAACGGTCGCCGCGCGCGGTAGACGAAGGATGTGACGCCGTACACCTCGTCCGGGTGGGCGTGGTCATGGCCGTCCCCGCCGTGTGCGTGGCCGTGGTCGTCGCCGTCGGCGTGCCCGTGGTCGTCGCTGTCGGCGTGCCCGTGGTCGTCGCTGTCGGCGTGTTCGTGGTCGCCGTGGTCCGCGTGGTCGTCGGGGTGGCCGTGCTCCTCGTCCCGATGCTCGTACAGGTCCACGTCGAGGATCCGATCCAGCGGCGCCGCCGAGTGCTCGGTGGGAAGGATCTCGGCGCGGGGACGGAGCGCGCGCACCAGCTCCTCGGCCTCCGCGAGTTCGGCCTCGTCGCACAGGTCGGCCTTGTTGAGCAGGACCACGTCCGCGCCCTCGACCTGCTCGACGAGCAGATCCGAGAGCGGGCGGGGAGCTTCGTCGCCGTCGCCTTCGCGGTCGGCGTCGTCGCCACCGAGGTCCGCGTCCTCGCCGTCTGCCGCCGTGCCGCCGACTGCACCCTCGCCGCCCTCGTGAGTGGTGCTCCCCCGTCGCTTCGGGGTTCCCTCGCCCGCGAAGGCGCCGAGGAACTGCGGGGTGTCCAGCACCGTGACGACGGCGTCCATCCGGTATCGGGCCGCGGCCGGGCCGGTGGTGAACTGTCGGGCGACGGGGCCGGGCTCGCTGATCCCCGAGGGCTCGACGACGAGGTGGTCGAACTCCTTGCCGTCGGCGAGCTGGACGACCGCGCGTTCGAGGTCGTCGCGCAGCTCACAGCAGATACAGCCGTTGGACAGCTCCGCGACGCCGACGGCCGGGAGGTCCTCCGAGGAGAGGAGGTCGTAGTCGACGTTCACCGATCCCACGTCGTTGACCAGCACCGCGATGTCGCGGTCGCCGGCGTTCGAGAGGACGTGGTTCACGAGCGTCGTCTTGCCGGCGCCGAGGCTCCCCGAGAGGACCGTCACCGGGACGGCGTCGTCGCCGCTCGGTCCGGGACCGCCGCCGAGTCCGCGTCCGGGCGTCATCGACGAACGATCCGCGCGTGTGGTACTTGTGCCCGTTGGTCGCGGCGGGCCGAGGGCGATCCGCGCACTATCGCGACATGCTTAACCACGGGAGCGCCACACACACGACCGATGAGCGACGCCACGGACGACGGCGGGGGCGCCCTCGCGGACCGGATCGACCGGTACCTCGACGCGCTGCGCGAGTGGGCGGCCGGCCTGTATCACGGGCTGGTGACCCACCCGGCGTACGAGAAGATCGAGAAGGAGGCCGAGGACCTGGAGGACACGTTCATGCTGGCGTGCTTCCCGGACGCCTTCGGCATCCCCTCGCCGGTCTCCTACTACACCGCCGAGCTGCTCCCGTATCTCGAGGACGAGTTCGAGGCGTGGGAGCGCCGGATGTGGGACCGCGGCTCGATGCTCGAACGCAAGGGACAGCAGTACCACTTCTGATGTCCGAGGACACACACATGGAGAAGTTCGTGTTCTTCGGCGGGAAGGGCGGCGTCGGCAAGACGACGATGTCGGCGGCGTACTCGGTCAAGTGTGCGGACGCGGGGCTTGACACGCTCGTCGTCTCGACGGACCCGGCCCACTCGACGTCGGACGTGTTCGACCAGGAACTGGGCGACGAGCCGCAGGCCGTCGAGGGCCGCGACGGGCTGTGGGCGATGGAGATCGACCCCGACGAGGAGGTCGAACACCACCTGATGGAGACGAAGCGCGCGCTCGGCGACCAGGTCAGCGCCGCGCTCGTCAACGAGATCGACCGCCAGATCGAGATGGCCCACCAGACCCCCGGTGCCTACGAGGCCGCGCTGTTCGACCGGTTCGTCGACGTGATGCGCTCCAGCGACGACTTCGACCGTGTCGTCTTCGACACCTCCCCCACCGGCGGCACGCTCCGGCTGCTCGGACTGCCGGACTTCCTGGAGGGGTGGATCGACCGGCTGCGGCGCAAGCGCGAGAAGTCGATCGACCTGTACGAGAAGGCCGCGATCGGCAACAACGAACCCCGGAGAGTGATGGACGGCGACCCGATCCTCGCGCGCTTACAGGAGCGCAAGGAGTTCTTCGAGTACGCCGGCGAGACGCTGCGCGAGCACGCCGCCTTCTTCCTCGTCGTCAACCCCGACGAGCTGTCGGTCCGTGAGACCCGGCGCGCGGCCGAGGGGCTCGCCGACCGCGGGCTCGCCGTTCGTGGGCTCGCGGTGAACCGGCTCACCCCCTCGCCGGACGACGACGAGAACGGCCGCGGCGCGCGCTACCTCCGCGACCGCGTCGCGACCGAGCGCGCGCACCTCCGGACGCTTCGCGAGGAGTTCGAGCAACCCGTCGTCGCCGAGATCGAGACCCGCGTCGAGGAGGTGAAGGGCGACTTCCTCACGGAGGTCGCCGACGAGCTCGACATCGAGGCGGCCCCGCCCGCGACACCCCCGGACGGCTCGGCGTGAGCCACCCGGCCGGGGATGGCCCGGTCCGGTTCGGCGTGGGGCGTGTGGGGTGCGCGCGAGGCGCGCGCGGCAAACCACAAAGTATTCAACGACAGATTTTCCGCAAAATCCACTACCGAATGGTTCGCAACGAAGGGAGAACGATCGTTCAGGCCGGCGAAACCGCCGTATGAGCGCCGTCGATCCACCGTCGAAGGTTAATGTTTTTATATTCATTCTGCACACGACTGTGACGAGGTAACAAGCATGGTGGCAGCAATGTGGCTGGTGATCGGGGTACTCGCACTGTTCAGTGCGGGGTATCTCGGGTACTCGCGGTATCTCGCCCAGTTCGTCGAACTGGACGAGGACCGGGAGACGCCGGCACACAAATACGAGGACGGACAGGAGTACGTTCCGGCGAAGAAGCCGGTGCTCTTGGGGCATCACTATTCGAGTATCGCTGGCGGCGCGCCCATCGTGGGCCCCATCACCGCGGGTGTCGTGTGGGGCTGGGTGCCCGCGATCCTGTGGATCGCCATCGGCAACCCGCTGATGGGGTCGGTCCACGACTTCGTCTCGCTGTCGGCGAGCCTCCGACACGAGGGGAAGTCGATCGGGTACATCATCGGCGAGTACGTGGGCGAGCGCGGCAAGAACATGCTGCTGTGGTTCGCGTTCCTCACGATCGTGCTCGTCGTCGCGGTGTTCGCGCTCGTGGTCGCGATCGTGTTCAACGCGTACCCCGAGGCGGCGACCGCGAGCCTGATCTACATCGGGTTGGCGGTGCTGTTCGGCGTGTACCTGTACCAGCTGAACCTCTCGTTCATCCCGGGAACGATCGCGTTCGTCGCCGCGATGTTCGCGGGCGTGTACGTCGGGACGCTGGTCCCGGTCGCGCTGTTCGAGCCGGCCGCACGTGCGCCCGCCCAGACGATCGTCCTGCTGGGCAGCGGCGGGTCGTGGATCCCCGGCGCGGGCGCGCTCGGCGCCAACACCGCCGCGTGGATCCCGATCATCCTCGTGTACGGGGCGCTCGCGAGCGCGCTTCCGGTATGGGTGCTGCTGCAGCCGCGTGACTACCTCTCGTCGTTCCTCCTGTACTCGGGGGTCGGCGGGGCGCTGCTGGCGATCATCGTCGGCACGCTGGGCGGCGCGATGGGCATCGGCGCGATCACGCCGAGCCAGCCGCTCACCACGCAACTCGAACCGTTCTACGGGTTCATCGGCCGCTCCGGCGCGCCGCTGTTCCCGCTGCTGTTCATCACCATCGCGTGCGGGACCATCTCCGGGTTCCACTCGCTGGTGTCGTCGGGGACGACCTCGAAGCAGCTGAACAAGGAGACCGACGCGCGCGCGATCGGCTACGGCGGGATGCTCGGCGAGGGACTGCTCGCCACCGTCGCGCTGATCACGGTCGCGCTCGTCGCGCCCGAGGTCGGCGGCGGCATCGGGCTCGCGCTGCCGACGTTCGCGACCGGCGGCGGGATCATCCTGACGAGCTTCGGCATCCCGACCTCCTTCGGCGGCCCGTTCATGGCGCTGGTGCTCGTGAGCTTCCTGCTCACGTCGACCGACACCGCCGTCCGCCTGGGTCGGTACATGATGGAGGAGATCGTCGGCACGCCCGAATCGCCGGTCGAGTCGTTCGCGGCCGACCGCTACGGAAACGCGGTCGTGCAGGCGGTGCCCGCGTACGTCATGATCACGAGCGGCTCGTGGCTGACGCTGTGGCAGCTGTTCGGCGGCGCGAACCAGCTGCTCGCGGCGCTGGCGCTGCTCACCGCGACGGTATGGCTCGCCAACTGGAGCGACTCCAAGCAGCTCATCTCCACGGGCGGCCCGATGGTGGTCATGGTGACGATCACCGTGCTGGGTCTGCTGTGGCTCGCGCTCCACGACAACATCTACGCGAAGTTCCTCAACGACGCGTGGATGGCCGAGGCGGGAGCCTTCGCGATGCTGTCGGCGGTCGTCCAGATCGCCATCGCGTTCACCCTGATCTACCTGGCGCTGTCGCTGGTCAAGATGGGGTACGACAACATCCAGGAGGCCCGCAGGGGCACGGGCGGCGCGGTCGCCACCGACGGCGGTCAGGAATCGCAGGATTCCTGAGCTCGTCGGAACTCGTTCCGATGTCGGTCAGGCCGACGACTGAGCGAACAACCGCCGCTGCGTTCGGTTCCGTTTTTTCGGCGCGCTCGATCGCGAGCGGCGCCGCCGCGTCGTAGCCACGTCGGGTACGATACGCCGGCGGCACGTCACTCACGACCTCCCGGCGTCGACCGCGGGCGTTGACGCCGGCGACGCCGACGGCGCGTTCGCTGTGAACGGAACGGACAGCCACCACGAGAACAGCACCGGCCGCCCCGACCGGGGCGGCCGACTCGGGGTTCGCGCGAACGCCAGGTCCCTACCCATGGCTTCGCCGCGACCCGACGGCGGTCGGCTCCCGCATCCCTGCGACCGCCGCTACCGAAGACTCCGCGTCGGGCGAGCATAAGGGTTCGGCGTGACGTATCAGCGGTGAGAGCGACGAGGATCGGGGACGGCCCCCGGTCGCTTCCGTATCCGCGCGTTCGGCACCCGCACGACCGGCACCCGCGCGAACGGTGCCGTCACCGCGCGCTCGAACTCAGATCGTGAGGATCGCGCTGACGAGGTGCTTCGTGAAGATGGCGACGCCGGAGCCGAGCCACGTCATGAGCACGAAGTGGAGGTAGGCGTTCGCCTTGTTGCCGCCGTCGATGGTGCGGATCATCACAGACGAGAGGACGGCGTTGAAGAGGATGACGAGCAGGAGCAGGAACTCGATGAGCGCGATGTCGTACACGCCGGCGTAGATGATCTTGCCGACGCCGCCGGCGTTGGTGATGTTGAACTGCTGGGACAGGTCCGCGAGGATGTTCACGACCTGCAGGCCGATGAAGAACGCGAACGCCGACGCGGAGGTGATCCCGTACAGCAGCCCGATCATCGTCACCGTCGCCTGCCGGCGCTGCTCGCGCAGCTGCATGACGGTGTTCATGTTCTGGGAGATGAGCTCCCCCAGCAGCTTCGGCCGGCCGCCCATCGAGCGCCCCTCGAGGTACATGTCCGAGAACTTCTGGATGAGGTACGAGCGCGTGTCCGTCGCGAACGTGTACCACGCCTGTTCGGAGCTGATCCGGATGTTGAGCCGGCGGTACAGGCGGACGATCGCGGGCGTGAGCGCGCCGAAGTCCTTCTTGTGGAGCGTCGCGAGCACGTCGCCGGTCGTCGACTGTTTGGCCGACTCGGCGGCGCCGAGCGCGCGGATGAACGACGGGAACTCCTCGTCCCGTTCCTCGATGTTGCGCTCCTCGAACCGGAGCATCACCCCGGTGATCGCCATCGGCGTGATCGGGACGCAGATGTACAGCGCGAGCGGGATGTCCTCGAGGAAGAAGAGCAGCCCGCGCAGCCCCGGCCCGACGTTGAACAGGCCGGCGCCGACGAAGACGACGAGCGCGGCGGTCCCGAAGACGCCGACCGCGAAGCTGGACCACAGCCGGAAGTCCGAGGGCGCCCCCTCCTCGGAGTGGAACCAGACGGGGTCGTGGGGGGCCATCGCCCGGATGACGACGTAGAAGCCCAGCTGCACCAGCATGAACAGGACGATGACCGCCGAGACGGTGAGCGTCGGGTTGTCGCCGGTGAGGATCGGGAGGACGATGGCGAACACCAGCGCGAACGTCATCGAGAGGATCATCGACATGTAGAGGTCCTTCATGACCTCCAGGTTCGCCAGCGCCCCCTCGTACACCGTGATGTAGTTCTGGATGACCGCGTCCTGCTCGGACAGCAGGAAGTCGTCGAGGGTCTGCCCGGCGCCGATGGTGTAGCCGAGGCGGTCGAAGAAGTCCGAGAACACGTCCGAGGGGACCTCCTTCGCCCGCCTGCGCAGCGCGTCGTCGAGCGACTGGTTCCACGTGTCGACGAGGTGGACGACGCGCGCGAGCTCGTCGGCGGCGGCGCCGTACTCCTCCTCGGTCGCGAGCGTCCGGAACACCTCCATGCGGTCGATGTTCGTCGTCGACAGCACGGTCATGTGGGTCATCACCAGGTGGAGCTGGTTCTCGATGGCGACCTGGCGGCCGTTGAGGTACAGCTTCGGGTAGAACACCGCCGCGACGAGTATCAAGATCCCGAGCGCGGGGATCGGCAGGCGGACCGTCACCGGCAGCGGGAGCAGGAACGCGCCGACGATCGTGAGCAGGAAGAACGCCGCCGAAGGGGCCAGGATGTAGCCGACGTACTTCCGTTTGGACATGTCCAGCGCGTCGTACGACGCCACCAGATCGGCGGCGAGCTCCGCTGCGGAGTCGGGGAAGAAGTCGGACGCGGACGCGCTGTTCGTGCTCATGCGCGGCGCTCAGGTCGTGCGGTGCATGTCGAAGGGGAGCCCGTCGACGCCGTCGCGCTGGAAGGAGGTGATCGCCTCGTTCACCTCGTGGTAGCCGAGGATGCCCTCCTGGATCATCCGCTCGATGAGCTCCGCGCGGAAGCTCAGGTCGTCGTAGATGTCGCGGGTGTCGGCGTAGCCCAGCAGCGTCGCGATCTGCTCTTCGAGCACGTAGGAGTTGTTGCGCCCGCGGAAGACGATCTCGTCCTCCACGGGGTCCCAGTCGAACACCTGCCGGGTGACGACGCCGTCCATCTCCTTGGAGTAGCCCTCGATCTCCTGGACTGAGGTGACCCGACGCAGCACCTTGTCTCCCTGCTTGACGCGGTTCTGGAACAGCGCCACGTCGGCCACGTCCATGAACGTCTCGGGGACGTTGATCGGCTCGGAGGTGAACCGCTGGATCATCGAGACGATGTCGGAGGCGTGGAACGTCAGCATGACCGGGTGACCCGTCTGGGCCGCCTGGAACGCCATGCGACCCTCGGCGCCGCGGACCTCACCCACGATGATGTAGTCGGGGCGCGAGCGCAGCGCGGCGGCGACGAGGTCGAACATGTCCACGTCGTTGGAGTCGCCGCCGTCGCCCTCCCGCGTCAGGAGCTGCTGCCACGTGCTGTGGGGCGGGACGACCTCCGCGGTGTCCTCCGCTGTGTAGATCTTCGAGTCCCGGGGGATGTACGAGAGGACGGCGTTGAGCGTCGTCGTCTTCCCGGACGCCGTCTCCCCGACGACGAAGACGGTCTGCTCGTTCTCCAGACACAGCCAGAGGTACGCCGCCAGTTCGGGGCTGAGCGTCCCCCACTTCGTGATCTGGTTGATCGAGAGGGGCGTCTCCTCGCCCTGGCGGATGGTGAGCGAGGAGCCCTTGATCGACACGTCGTCGGAGTAGATGATGTTGATACGCGACCCGTCCGGCAGCGTCGAGTCGATGATGGGGTTGGAGTCGGAGACGGGGTCGCCCATCCGCTCGCCCATGTTGCGCAGCCAGTTGTCGAACTCCGTGGGCGTCCCGAAGTCGACGGTCGTCTCCAGCATGCCGAAGACGCCGTGGTCGACGTGACACTCCTTCGGGCCGATGACGTGGATGTCCTCGTTCTCCGGGTCGCGCATGACCGGCTCCAGCGGCCCGAACCCGACGATGTCGCGGTTGAGCCGGTAGCGGATGTTGTCGTACGTCTGTTTCGACACCTCGACGCGGCCGAAGTTCTTGATCGTCGAGAGGACGTTGCGCTGGCCCTGTTCCTCGGTGACGGCGGTGACGTCCTCCAGCAGCTCCTCGATGAGGTCGTCGTACCCGGACTCGCCCTCCGGAGCGGGCTTGTGGCCGCTCTGGCGCAGCAGCTTCGATTTCACCGTGTCGAGCACCTGCTCCTCGGCGCCCGACAGCGTCGGCTCGACGGTGTAGTACTTCGTGTCCTGCCCGAAGTCGCCGTACACGTGACAGAAGATCGGGCCGCCGACCGGGTACAGCACGTTCGGGCGGCGGGCCTCGTGTTCGCCCTCGATCTCGTCGACGAACATCGGGAACTCCCCGGTGATCTGCTTGAACTTCTGCAGGTGCTCGCGCAGATGCGGCCGCTTCATCGCCAGCTGCTTCAGCTCGCTCGAGGGGTTCGCCTGTCCTTGATCTGTCATCGAATGCACCTCCGCGCCGACGACGACCGGCACCCGTCATCGGCCGTGACGGCACCGCGCCCCCGGCTCCCGGCGAGGGTGATGCTCATTACGACGACACACCCGCGAACGAGGCTTAAACCCTCCCCGCGAGCTATCAGCGGCGATAACAAACCACGGCTCCGCAGGACGCGGCGGTGAGCTGCGAGCGGCGGCGGTGACCCCCTCGGTCGGGGACGGGGACTGGGGCGGTCGCGCGCTCCTCGCGGCGCTCGCACTCGTGGTCGCCGCCGTCGCCCCCGCGAGGGCCGCTCGGACGGGGAGGTCTCAGGCGACGCTGCGCGACTCGATGACGATCCCGGTGCCCGAGCGCACCGAGAAGCCGATCGAGTCGCCGACCTGGCTCCCCATCCCGGCGAAGCGCTTGACGGAGATGTTCCGGCGCACGTCGGAGCCGACCTCGACCATCTGCAGCTCGAAGAACACGTCGGCGATGGAGCGGAACGGGCCGATGGCGTCGTCGCCGACGGCGGAGGGGTCGACGGTGAGCACGATCACCTTGCCCGAGGAGATCATGTCCCGGAAGAACGAGATGATCTCCAGGGCGGCCTGTCGCTCGTCGTTGTTTCGCACGAGCGCCTCGAAGGTGGGGTCGTTGCGGAGGATGGAGTCGAAGGTGTCGAGGATGATCACGTCGGAGTTCCACATCGTCTCCGCCTCCATCAGGAGCTTGAGCAACTCCTTGCGGTCGGCGTCGGTGTCGGAGAAGTTCCCGCCCGAGTCGAAGTCCGCCGCGAGGAACAGCAGCTCCTCGTTGAGCAGCGGCTTCGTCACGTCGTAGCGCAGCGAGTACATCTGGTCGATGAACCCCGAGACGGTCAGCTCCGTCGACAGCAGGGTGACGGACGCGCCCTCGTCGACGAGGCCGTACGCGAACCGCTGGGACAGCGCCGACTTCCCGGCGCCGTAGTCGCCCTCCATGAGGACGATGGACCCGCGGGGGATCCCCCCGCCGAGTTCCTTGTTCAGTTGGTCGCGCTCGGGCAGGCCGATCGACAGCAGCGTGTTCTGTTGTGCTCGTGACATTGTGAGAGGTGGTTGTGAGAGGTGGGTGTGTGGTGCAGCTCAGGATCTGAAGCGGAACACTTCCTCGTCGCCGCTGACGACCAGCTTCAGCCGGTGGTCGCCGTCGGGCAGGTCCGACGCCGAGAACTCGAGGCGGACCACGTCGCCGCGGTGCCAGGTGGTCCCCCCTCCGACGACGGAGACGTTCACCCCCGTCTGGTACTCGCCGTCGAGGAGGACGTCGAACGTCCCCGGCTCCGCCGGGAGATCCGATGCACCCGTGTTACGGACGTGGACGGTGACGTTCTCGTCGCCGGAACGGTTGTACACCTGGGCGCCGGCGTCGGAGACGATCTCCGCGTCGGCGCGGATCTCGCCGGCCACGTCGAGCGACTTCGCCGAGATGGCGTCGCTGACGCGGTCGACCTCGCTCGTCAGGGTGCCGGCGACCGACGCCGCGATGACGATGGCCGCGATGAACAGGATGAGCTCGGCGGCGCTCCCACCCGCCATCTCAGTTCACCCCGATCGCGTCGCGGACGCCGTGCTCGACGACGACCTGCGTGCGGTTCGGCGCGGTCGCGCCGACCTCGATCTCGAACCGGGCCGTCTCCCCGGGGAGCCACAGGGCCGTCGCGGCGTCGCCCTCGACCGACCGGGTGACGTTCGCCTCCGGCGGGACCGCGTTGTCGACGAGCAGCGTCGCGTCGTTCACGCCGACCGTCGTCGTCCCGTCGTTGTCGGCGAGCACGACCACGGTGTCGTTGCCCGAGTAGTACGTCGCGTTCGTGACGTCGACGCCGGTGTTCGCGCGTTCGAGCGCGCGGTCGGCGGCGTCGTGGCGCGCGTCGCTCACCTGCTCGAAGCCGTTGGCCGCGGCGGGGTAGACGATGCCGATCGCGAGGAACACGCCGAGGAAGACGACACCCGCGGAGGCACTAACGCTGAGGCCCATGCATGCCCCCAGAAAGCTGCGGCCACCGGTCGATGACGACGGACTCGGCCGTGGCGTCGGTTAACTGCATGATGTACTTGAGCGAGCGCGTGTGGTGGTCCAGATCGAGGTGGTCGGTCCCGGGACGGTCCATGAGGTTGCGGTCGATGTCGCCGAAACCCGAGAGGAACCCCTTGAGCTGGTCGGCGACCTCCTCGTCGATCCACTCGACGCGCTCGTAGTAGTTGACCGCGCGCACCGCGTCGGTCGTGGTCGACTCCTCGACGAGGAACTCCAGCCACTCCATCACCATCAGGTCGCCCACGTAGTCGCCCGGCAGGCTCGTGAGGTACGGCTTGTCCGGCTCGTCGGAGAGATCGTCCTCCTCGACGAACTCGAAGCCGCCGTTCTCGTCGACGCCCTCGCCGCGTCGGCTCGGGTCCGTCGGGCCGGCCGTCGACTCGGGGGCCGGATCCGGATCGGGTTCCGGCTCCTCCTCGCCGCCCATTCCGAGGTCGCCGGCCTCGTCGTGGCCGTTGGACTCCGGCTCGGCGTCGAGCGCGTCGAGCGCGTCGCCCTCCCCGTCGTCCGGGGCCTCGCCCTCGTCCCAGTCGGCGTCGCCCGACTCGTACTCGTCTTTCAGTTCACTGAAACTCTTTCCGCCGCCGTTGTCGGTCGCCATGGTGTCTGAATCGGTGTCATCCGCGTCGTCGTCCCCGAAGCCGTCGAGGTCGTCGTCGAAGCCGTCCGCCTCGTCCATCCCCTCCATGTCGCCGAGGTCGTCCCCGTCGTCCGTCCCGTCGAGATCGTCGCCCTCGTCCATCTCGTCGAGGTCGTCCATCCCGTCGCCGGCGAGGTCCTCGTCGAAGAACCCCTCCGCGTCGGCGCTGGCGAGGTCCTCGTCGAGGTCCTCCTCGTCGTCGTCGCCGCCGTCGCCGCCCGCGTCGTCGAACAGGCCGAAGTCCCCCTCGCCGCCGAGGTCCCCCCCACCCTGCACGTCGTCGACGAAGGGGTTGATCCCGCGCGTCACCATCTCGTAGATGTCGAGCAGGCTGCGGACGTCCTCCCCCATGTCCTCGACCTTCCCGGAGATCTCCTCGTTCTCCGAGCGAACCGTGTTGACGGTCGAGGAGAGGCTCGCGACCTCGTTTTCGAGGTCGTCGACGCGTTTCTCCAGTTCGGCGACGCCGTCGTCGCCGCCGCCGTCCTCGCCCCCGAAGGGGTCGTCGTCGTCCCAGTCGTCCATGCCGCCGAGGTCGCCGAGGTCGTCGTCGTCGCCGCCGCCGTCGCCGCCGAAGGCGCCGTCGTCGCCGCCGAGCAGATCGTCGCCGCCGTCGTCGACGTCCCCGGGCCCGTCGTCGCCGTCGCGGAAGCGATCGAGCAGGCTGGCGCCCAGGAGTCCGAACGAGACGAGGAGCGTCGCGTCGGCCCCCGGGAACCCGCCGACCCCTGCTCCCGGTAGTGCGGTGAGGAGACCCATTACCCCTGAACATCCCCGAACGAAACTTAAAGCCACCCCGCGGATTATCGTGCCCGATAACGGCCGTGCGACGGATCTCCCGTCCGACGTCGCGATTCCTCGTCCGGAGCATCCGCCGGCGATCCGGGCGTCGCTCGGTCGCGAATCCGCCCTACAGCACGATCGTCTCCCCGCCGGCGTAGGAGACGTGGAGCGCACCCGTGGCGGTGTCGAACCGGAGCGACCGACCGCGGTCGCCGCCGGTGTCGGCCCCGTCGACGGGGATTGCGCGCTCGCGCAGCGCCGCCTCCGCGGCGGCGACGTTGCGGTCGCCGACGGAGCCGCCCTCGCCGCCGGCGTCGAACTCGATCATCTCGGCGGCGCCGGCGATCTTCACGCGGAGTTCGTCGGGGTCGGCGCCGGCGTCGGCCATCGCGGCGATCGTCGCGTCGATGCCGTCGACGACGAACTTCTCGGGGGCGCCCGGGCGGCCGTTCGCGGCGGGAAGCATCGCGTGGAGGAGTCCGCCGACGCCCGCGCCCGGATCGTGGAGCGCGACGCCGAGGCAGGAGCCGAGCCCGCTGGTGACCAACACCGCGCCGTCGGTCGCCACCGTCGCGTCCGAGAGCCCGACCTTTCGCCGCGGAGCGGACCGCTCGGGTGGTCGCGACGCGGACGGCGCCCCCGCGTTCGGCGAGCCGGTCGGGCTCACGGCGAGCTCACCGGGGAAGGCCGCCGTCGGTCGCGGCCGGTTCGATGCGGTCCAGCGCCGCCGCCAGCTCGCGCTGGTCGGGGAGGGCGTAGATGTCGCATCGAACGTTGCCGTCGGGGGTGCGGACCGTCGAGTCGATGATGAACGCGTGGTCCTGCGTCTTCCCGAGCCGGCTCACGAGCGGGCTCATCACCGCCGAGCCCATGTCGTGGACGAACTGCGGCGGGGTGTGCTCGATGCTCGTCCCGAGCACGTTCGCCCAGCCGTCGATGAACCCGGAGGTCATGATGTTGCCGAGCTCCCGCAGCGCGCCCCGCTCCATGTCGCCGATCCCGGGATCGGTCTCGGTGGGGATCATCCCGCCGGCGACCTCCTCGGCGGAGGCCTCGTCGAAGAGGATGGCGAGGTAGCCGCTCGGGTCGCCGTGGAGCTCGAACACCGTCCCGGCGACGGGTTCTTTCCCCAACTCGGAGGGCACGTCCTGCACGGGGACGAACCGGAGACGCGACACGTCCACGTCCGTCTCGGTGCCCGTCAGCATCGTGATGTTGTCGGCGGCCGACGACGCGCCCTGCCGGGTCATCTCGTTGAACGTCGGCAGCTTGTTCACCGGAACCGCGTCGCCCGCCTCGCCGACGGGGCCGTCGTGGCCGAGCATGTCGGTGAAGCCGGCGTACTCGGGCAGCATGTAGATCGCGAACTCGAGGTCCTCGTCCATCGAGGAGACCTGCGACTCGAACATGAACACGCCCTGTCTGTCGTCGTCGAACGCGCCGTCCGGGAGGATGTCGGTCCCCGACGCGCGGACGTACGCGGGCGGCGTCATGTCGATGCCGACGCCGAGGTGGTCGGCCCAGCCGTCGATGAACCCCGAGGTCATGATGTTGCCCGCCTCGGTGACGCCGCTCCTGACGAACTCGCCGTCGCCGCCGCCGGGCATCAGCCGCTCGACGAGGCTCTCTGCGGCCTCCAGCTCGAACGCCATCACGGTCTGCCCGCTGATTCCCCCCTGCAGCCCGATCTCGACGCCCACGAACTCCCGGCCGGCGAACGACTCCCGCAGGTCGCCGGCGGCCATCAGCGTCACGTCGGTCACGTCGACGTACACGTTCGCGCCGGCGAGCTGCCCGAGCGCGTCGGCGGCCCGGTCGGCGCCCTGGCTCGCGAGATCGGAGAACTCCCCCAGCGACTGGATGTCGACGTACATCCCTACGCGGGGACGACGTCGTTGATGGCTTCGAGCACGTTCGGCTTCTGGAACGGTTTCGTGATGTACCCCTCGGCGCCCGCCTTGATGGCGGCCTTCATCTTCTCCTCCTGTCCGACGCTGGTGCACATGATGACGCTCGCGTCGGGGTGCTCCTCGGTGATCTCGGTGGTCGCCTCGATCCCGTTGCGGATCGGCATGACGATGTCCATCATCACGATGTCGGGCGCGTGCTCGCCGTAGAGGTCGACCGCCTCCACGCCGTTCTCGGCCTCGCCGACGATCTCGAACTCCCCCTCGAGGATCTCCCGCAGGAGGTTCCGCATGAACTCCGAGTCGTCCGCGATCAGAACGCTGGTCGGCATATGGTGAACATCCACCCGACGGCGATGATAAACGCTCCCCCGCGGGTATCAGGCGTGAAAACGGGAGTTCGGCGGCGACGCGGCGTCGCGGGCCGACCGCGATCGGCTCGCGCGACGCGCCGCAGCGCTCACTCCAGTCGGAGGCCGCCCGCCTCCTCGATCGCCGCGAGCACGTCCTCGACGGAGTCGCCGCGGGAGACGCCCAGTCCGGCCAGCGCCGAGCGGACGGCGTTGGGCGAGAGTCGCGGGCCGGTGTCCATCCCGGCCAGGAGGATCCCGAGCGCGTCCTCCGTCGGCGTGTCGCCGCCGGCGGCGTCCGCGAACCAGGTCACGAGCGTCTCGAAGGTCTCGCCCACGTCGTCGGAGGCCATCCGGTGGCGCGCCGTGCGGCCGTCGAGCGAGAGCGTCGCGTCGAAGCCGTACGCGAACTCGGTGTCAGCGAGCGAGGCGGCGAGCCACTCCCCGACCGCCCCGGCGTCGAGGTCGGCCGACGAAGCGGGCGCTTCCCCCCGCGGGGCGCCCCGACGGACGTGTGATGCCGGGCGATCCCGGGGGCCGGATTCGGCACCCGACTCGCCACCCGACCCACCACCGGATTCGGCGCGGTCGTCGGCCGACGGTCGGTCATTCGCCGTCGGCCGGTCGTCCGTCGTCGGATCGCCCGGAAGCCCGTCGTCGCCGCGGGCCGGGTCGTCGGATCGCCGCGTCGCGTCCCCGACACCCTGGGAAGAGTTCGCGGGCGGCGACCCGGACGGAGACGACGGGGACGACTGCGCCGCGTCCGCCGGCGCGTCGACGGCGCCGGGGCCGTCCGTCCGCGAGAGCCCTCGGCGGACCGATTCGGCCGTCGACGCGACATCGGGGTCCTCCGCCGCGTCCGTACCGGCATCGGCGTCGCCGCCCGCGTCGTTCGACGACTCCTCGGTTCGACCCTCCTCCGGCGGCTGCTGCGGCTGACGACGCCCGGGCGAGACGACGTACCGGTCGTCGCCCAGCTCGCGGACGTACTCGCTTTTCGAGATGTCGAGGTCGTCCGGGTCGACGCCGGGGTTTCCGCGCGGCGCGTCGTCGCTCATGGTTCGGTGTTCTGTCGCGGGCGGTAAAAAGTGTAGTCGCGTTCGATGCGGCCGGCTTACAGCTCGACGCCTTCCTTCTGCCCGAGCGATTCGGGCACGGTGAAGCGGATCGTCGTCGTCGCGCCGGCCATCGTGTTGATCTTGATCGTCACCTCGTCACCCTCCGAGAGGAGGCTCGGGTCGTCGCTCCCCTCGGACAGGTCGAAGTTGATGTCGAACCGGTCGTCCGGATCGTTGAGCACGGTGGGCGAGCCCTCCGCGTTCTTCACGACCGACGTGGTGAACGAGTCGTCGACCTGCGTGCTCGCGTTCTCGTGGTTGAGGATGAACGTGCCGTCCGGACCGATCCAGGTGATCGTCGCGTTCTCCAGGTCGATCTCGCCGGCGCCGGGCGCCTGCGTCACCGTCACGTTCACCGCGGTGATCGTGTTGTTCGTCTGGTCGACCGTGCCGGTCGTGACGACCTCCTGGAGGCGATTGCTGACCTGCTTGCTGGACTGCTGTCCGGTTTCCTGTGACTTGCTCTGGAGGAAGCCGGCGGTGTTGATCAGGACGCCGGCGGCGATCGCCGCCACCAGCACCATCGCGATGAACACGATGAGCGTCCCGATCCCGACCTGCCCGCGCTCTTCCTCCTCGGTGATGAACTCGAACATGGTTACAGCTCGACCGCGCTCTTCTGTCCGAGCGACTCGGGCACCGTGAAGCGGATGCTCGTGGTCGCGCCGGACATCGTGTTGATCTTGATCGTCACCGACTGCCCCTCCTGCAGATTGCCGGGCCCGTCAGTGGCGTCGAGGTCGAAGTCGATGTTGAACCGGTCGTCCGGGTCGTTGAGCACCGTTGTCGAGTCGTCGGTGTTCTTCACCGCCGTGGTGTTGAACTGCCAGTCGGTGCCGGAGGCCCGCTGGTGGGTCAACGTCTCCGTGCCGGACGGCCCGATCCAGTTGATCGTCGCGTTCTCCAGGTCGATCTCGCCGGCGCCGGGCGCCTGCGTCACCGTCACGTTCACCGCGGTGACCTCGTTGCCGGACACCTGCCCGACGGTCACGACCTCCTGGAGGCGGTCACTGACCTGTTTACTGCTCTGTTGACCCGTTTCCTGTGACTTGCTCTGGAGGAAGCCGGCGGTGTTGATCAGGACGCCGGCGGCGATCGCCGCCACCAGCACCATCGCGATGAACACGATGAGCGTCCCGATACCGACCTGGCCGCGCTCTTCCTCCTCGGTGATGAATTCGAACATTGTGTGGTTCTCTCGGTCCCTGACCCACCGTGGGCCGGGCAGTGGCGCCGACGACTCGGAATCGACTATTAAACCTACGGCGCTGTATATCAGAAAAGATATCTGAGCCGAGGATATCGACGGCGATAGTATCGGGGAGGGGGGCCCGAATTCACGCGAGGGAGCCGGAATGAAGGCGGTACGCTTATCACACACACAATCAGTATTGAGAGCCATGTCTGCGGACGACGAGGAGATCATCGAGGTGCTGGGGAACAAGTACAACCCCGAGATCCTCGACGCGGCGGGCGAGCCGAAGTCGGCACAGGAGCTCTCGGATCAGCTCGACGTGCCGATCGCCACCTGTTACCGCCGCATCAACGAGTTGGAGGACACCGAACTGTTGGAGCTGCACGACCGACCGCTCTCGGACGAACACCGCCGGATCAAGGTGTACCGTCGGTGCGTCGACGGCGTGAACGTGACGTTCCGGGACGGGCTGACCGTCGAATTGGAGGAGCGATCCGAGGTGAAGAACAAGCTCGACGACGTGTGGCGGACGATGACCGACGGCTGATCGGACCCGAACCGCGATCGCGAGTTGCGATCGCCACGGTCGAATACGGATCCCGCGCTCAGAACCCGGCGTCCGGGCCGTCGCGACCCATCATCGAGAACCCGCCCGCGCGCTCGTACACCTTGATCCCTCCGTCGTCGATCTCCATCGGGAAGATGTCGGTGTCGATGTCCTGCTTGCGCATCTTCGCCACCCAGACGTAGCGGTTGACGCCGGAGTCGGTCGGCGTCTGGATGAAGTAGATGTTCCCGTCGGTGAGGAAGTTCTCCAGGCCGATCTCCGTCTCGGGGAACACCGCCCCCTGCTCGTTGATGAGCAGCGAGGTGAGGCCGTTCTGCTTGAGGATGTCCGAGAACTTCAGGAGGTACGTGCGCTTCTCCTTCTCGTCCTCGAAGAACAGCGAGAACATCGTCAGCGAGTCGAGCACCAGCCGGTCGTAGGAGGCGTTCGCGAAGTCCTCGAGCAGCGTGTCGAGCGCCGACGAGAAGTCGCCCTCCCGCAGCATGTGCTGTTTGTCGTACACCTTGATCGACCCGTCGTCGACGAGGTCGCCCCAGCGGTCGAAGCCGATCGACTCGGCCGCCTGCCGGATGTCCTCGGCGTTCTCCTCGAAGGAGATGTAGATCCCGTGTTCGTCGTGGTCGATGACGCCGTTGTAGAGGTACTGGATCCCGAAGAGGGACTTTCCCGTCCCGGGGTTTCCGCTCACGAGCACCGTCGCGTTCTCGACGAGACCGCCGTTGAGGACGGAGTCGAGCCCGTCGATTCCGGTCGGAACAGTGGCTACCATATAGGTATCCGCCGTCCTCACAAATGAAAACGGTTCCGCCGTGTGTCGGGACCACGACCGCGATCGGAGCCCGGAAAGTCGGGCGTCGATCGTTCATATAGACTCTCCAACAGCTTTCTACGGCCGGATCGGTGTGCGATAGCTTTAAGCACAAACACATCCGGTTGACGAACATGACTGACGGCGGGGTCGAGCACGTCGGGGGGCGGTCGCGGTGACACGGAGCGTGCTCATCGTCGAAGACGAACCCGAGGTGGCCGATCTGTATCGCGGATACCTCTCGGGAACCTACGACGTCACGGTCGCGAACACGGGCGCTGAGGCACTCGACATCGTCGACGACACGACCGACGCGGTGCTCCTCGATCGACGGCTCCCGGACACCTCCGGCGCCGACGTGCTCGCGTCGATCCGCGAGCGCGGCCTCGACTGTCGGGTCGCGATGGTGACCGCCGTCGAGCCGGACGTGGACATCGTCGAGATGGGGTTCGACCTGTATCTCGTGAAACCCGCCACCAGGGACGACATTCAGTCGGCCGTCGAACGCCTGGGAACGCGCGCGCAGTACGACGACACCCTCCAGCAGACCGCCTCGCTGGTCACGAAACGGGCGGTGCTCGAGGCCGAGCGGACCCCGGCCGAACTCCGCTCCTCGCCGGAGTACGAGAACCTGCTCGACCGGATCGAGTCGCTACAGTCGGAGATGGAGGACCTCGCGTCCGCGTTCTCGCCGGAAGACTACCGAATGCTGTTTCGCGACCTCGGCACGTCGTCCACGTCCGAGTCGGCCTGACGCCGGAGCCGTCCTCGCCCCCTCGGGGCGCCCGCGCGTTCACTCGCCGGAGATCTGCTCGCCGACGAGCTCGTCGACCGCCGCGATGAACGCCTCGCGTTCGTCGGCGGGGATCGTCGCGCCCGCGGCCACGTCGTGCCCGCCGCCGTCGCCGCCGACCGCGCGGCTGGCCTCGCGCATCACCGCCGAGAGATCCAGTCCTTCACGAACGAGGAAGCCGCTCCCCCTGGCGGAGACCTTCGTCTCGCCGTCGCCCTTGTCGGCGAACGCGACGATCGGCTTGCGCGCGGAGACGCCGTCGGCGCCGACGGCCATCCCGGCGACGATGCCGACGATCGTCTCTCGGATCCGGGTGCCGGCGTCGAACCACTGGACGTGCTCCTCGCGCTCGACCCCCTCGTTGGTCACCCACTGGAGCCCCTCCGAGAGGTTCCGGCGGTGGTTCCGAAGCAGGGTTCGCGCCCGGTCGAGGGCCTCGTCGCGGTCGCCGAGACAGACGGCGAGTCCCACGTCGGCGCGCTCGTACCGGGCAGTCGCGTTGAGCAACGTGGAGAACTCGCTCACGTCTCGCAACTCTGTTCCGGGCTCCTCGTCGGCGAGGACGTAGGTGGTGGCGACGAGCGAGTCGACGCGCTCGCTGGGGACGCCCGAGGAGACGGCGCGGCGGATGAGCGCGCTGGCGACCGTCCGGCGCTCGTCGGCGTCCAGGTCGACCCACCGGCGCCACTCGCCGTCGGCGTCCTTCATCGGCACGTCGAGCTCCGAGAGGAACTCGACGGCGCCGGCCTGGTCGTTCGAGATGCCCGGGATCCGGGCGTCGCTGGCGTACTCCAGGAGTTTCGGAAGGGGGCGGGTCTGGCGGCCGTACAGCGCCAGGTCGGTCACCTCCTCCAGCGCGCCGGCGGCGACCGCGTCGGCGACGAGCCCCTCGTTGGCGCCCGAGAGTCCGCCGTCGCCGTCCTGCATGTCGCCGACGGCGCCCACGACCGCGAGGGCGGCGAGGTCGCGGTTGTCGGTGTCGGCCGCGTCGCCGAGCGCGCGCGCGAGGAGGTACGACGCCCCGGCGCCAGACAGTTCGCTCGCGCCGTCGAGCCCTTCGAGGAGGGGGTTGAGGTGGAACTCGGTCTCCGCGTCCGCGGGCTGGTGGTGATCCGCGATGACGGGGACGAACTCGCCCGCCTCCTCGTGGGGCGCGATCACGTCGAGTTGCCCGCTGCCGAAGTCGGTGAAACAGACCACGTCGTAGTCGGTGGCGGCGATGGAGGCGACCGCGTCGGCGTCGAGCTGCTTGAAGAACGCCGTCTCGAAGTCGAAGCCGGCGCGCTCGAACGCCGCCGTCGCGACCGCGGCGCTGGTGAGCCCGTCGGCGTCGATGTGCGAGCACAGGAGGAACTCGCCGGCCTCGCGCAGTCGGGCGGCGCACGCCTCGGCGCGTTCGCGGAGTTCGGGGACGGGGAACTCGTCGCTGTCCTGCTCGGACGCCTCCGCGTCTCCGTCGGCGCTCGCCATTGCTGTGGGGAGGTGAGGCGTTCTGCGGGATAAACGCTCGTACTCTGTCGGGGTCGAAGGGGAAGAGTCGTCGGCGCGTGCCGGCCGCGCTCCGTCGCGGCCGGGAGCGCGCGAGGGGCGAGGAGCGCAGGCTCGCGAGGCGAGCCGAGCACCGCAGTCGGCTGGGGAGGGCATGGCGCGGAGCGGCCGGCGGGTGGGACTGAAAGGGGCCGGGGCGCTGCACGAACCCCGACGACGCAAGCACCGCAGGGAACGAACGGAGTGAGCGACCGAGGAGCGTGGTTCGAGACGGCTTCGCCGTCTCGTCATCACGAAAGACCGGCGGAGCCGGTCTTTCGAACGACAGCGAGTCGCGGGAGTCCAGCGCCCCGGGGGCTTTCGAGTGCTACGGCACAGAGCCACCATCGACAAGTCCGACTGTCGAGTCCTCGAATCCGACCGACTATACTACTTCACGAACTGCAGCAGGTCGTCGCGCTTCGCCTCCCGGAAGTGCCCGCGCAGCGCCTCCTTCAGCGGCTCGATGCTCCCGTTCTTGGCGGTGATCGGCGCGATCGTGCCGCCCTCGCCCGACCACTGCTGCCACGGCGGGTACAGCCCCAGCCGGTCGCACAGCTCGTTCAGGCGCTCGTCGCGGTCGTCCACCTTGTCCATCTTGTTCACCGCGACGACCGGCGCCACGTCCACGTCCTGCAGGAACCCGAACAGCTCCACGTCGTGGGGGATCTCGCCCGTGTCGCTGTGGCGGTCGATGATGTCGATCACCGACTTCCCGTCGACGACGAGCACGCCCGCGATGATCGAGTCGGCGTTGTCCTCGACGTAGCGGACCACGTCCGTCTTGATCGCCTCCCGTTGCTCCTCCTCGACGCCGGACATGAACCCGAAGCCGGGCAGGTCGGTGAACATGAACGACTGGCCGGTCCAGTCGAAGTGGTTCGGCCGGCGCGTGACGCCCGGCTTCTTGCCCGTGGACACGTCGTGGCCGGTCAGCTCGCGCATCAGCGTCGACTTGCCGACGTTCGAGCGCCCGACGAGCACCACCTCGGCGTCCCGGTTCGGCCGCCCCTCGAAGGTCATGTCCGTTGGTGGACCGCCGCGCCGGTTAAGCGCCGCGGGTGACGCCCCGACGGAGGGGCGTCACTCCTCCGTCTCGTAGGACTCGCCGACCGCCGAGGGCATCCGCGTGGAGCCCCAGACGGTCAACACGATCACGACCGCCACGTACGGGAACAGGTTCACGAGCCGGTTCGGCAGCTCGATCCCGGCCGTCTGGAACTGGATCTGCAGCATGTCCAGCCCGCCGAACAGCAGCGCGGCCGCGGCCGCGCCGACGGGGTTGTAGTTGCCGAACAGGTACGCGACGATGCCGATCCAGCCGCGGCCGTTGACCATCGTGTCGCCGGTGCCGGTAAACGACCCCGCGTGGGCGAACAGCACCGCGCCGGCGAGGCCGGCCATCGCCCCGGAGAACAGCACCGACGCGTAACGCACGCGCCTGACGTTCACCCCGGCGGTGTCCAGCGCCTCGGGGTTCTCGCCGGCGGCCTGGATCCAGTAGCCGTACCGGGTCCGGTACAGGAACACCCAGGCGACGACGGCGACGACGGCCGTGGCGAGCACCAGCGGCGAGGTATCGAAGAGGATCGGCCCGAGAACCGGCACGTCCGCGAGCACCGGCACCGTCAGGTCGTTCACGCTCACCAGCCCGGGGCTGTTCCGGTTGCCCCAGATCAGCACCGCCGAGAACGGCCCGAACCCGAGCCCGATGAACCAGACGGCGAGCCCGGCGACGATCTGGTCGGCCCGGTACCGGACGAGCAGCACGGCGAACAGCAGCGTGTACACCAGGCTCACCAGGACCGCGGCGACGATGGCGAGCCAGAGGTCGCCCTGCGTCGGCGACTCGCCGCCGATGAGCCAGACGAACGCCGCCGCGTTCGCCGCCCCGAGGATCATGAACCCCTCGAGGCCGATGTTGAACACGCCGCTCTTCTCGGCGTACAGCCCGCCGATGGCCGCCAGCGCGATGGGCGTGGCCGCCTGGAGCGACCGCTCGACGAACCCGACCGTCACGATGCTCTCGACCGGCAGGTCGAACGCGACCGCCAGTGCCAGCGCCGCCAGGATCGTCGCGACGGCGCCGCCGATCCCGAGCCGGTTGCGCTCGACGTAGCCGGCGACGCTCATCGGCGCTCACCCCCGAGGCCCGTCCGCCGGGCGGCCATCCGAAACAGCTCCGGGGCGGCCACGAACAGGACGACGAGCCCGACGATCCCGTCGATCAGCTGCGGGGGTACGTCGCTGTTGATGCCGATGTGGGTCCCCGCCGAGTCGAGCCCGCCGAACAGCAGGGCGGCGGGGACGACGCCCAGCGGGTTGTTCGCCGCGAGCAGGCTGACCGCGATGGCGTCGAAGCCGTACGTCGCGACGCCGCCCGGGTCGCTGTAGTAGCCCTGGATCATGATCGCGAAGACCGCGCCGGCGACGCCGGCGACCATCCCCGAGAACGCCATCGTCGTGACGACGGTCCGCCCGGCGTCGACGCCGGAGAACGTCGCGGCCGCCTCCTGGTGGCCGCTCGTCACCATGTCGTACCCGACCCGCGTGCGGATCATGACGACCGAGACGACCCCGACGACCACGAGCGCGACCGCGAGGCCCACGAGCGAGAAGTCGGGGCTGTCGAAGACGACCGACGGGAGCGACACGTACTCCGGGATGCGGGCGGTGTTGGGCGCACGGTTCCCCTCGCCGCGGAGCGGCCCCTCGACGAGGTAGCCGACGACGCCGACCGCGATGAAGTTCAGCATGATCGTCGTGATGATCTCGTTGGCGTCGCCGTACGCCTTCAGTGCGCCCGGGATCGCGGCGTAGAGGCCGCCGGCGACGACGCCCGCGAGCGTTCCGAGCACGAGCAGCGCGATGCCGCCGACGGTGCCGGCGGGGAGCAGCGGCGCGAGCCAGAGGATGGAGACGACGGTGGCGAAGCCGCCGACGATGAACTGCCCCTGAACGCCGATGTTGAACACGCCCGCGCGGAACGCGACCGCGACGGCGACGCCGACGAGAACGAACATCGTCGTGAACTTCAGCGTCCGCCCGATCGAGTTCTCGTCGCCGAAGGCGCCCTCGAACACGTCCGCGAGGAACGTCACGGGGTCGTATCCCGCGGCGGCGACGACGACCAGCCCGATCGCCAGCGCGAGCGCGGTCGAGGCCATCGCGATGCCGAGCCGCTGGAGCGCGGTCGCCTCCAGCATCCGGACGGCGGCGTCGTCGAGCAGGGCGCGGGCCCGACCCGGGCCGTCATCGCTCACCGTTCCACCTCGGAGTCCGAAGCGGTCGCGGACCCGTCGTCGGACTCCCCGGCCTCGGCCGTCGCGTCCGGGCTACCGGCGTCGCTCGTGTCGTCGGCGTCGCCCGCGCCGCCCTCGTCGCCCACGCCGTCGGCGGCGTCGGCACCGTCGAGGCGACGCCCGGCCATCAGCAGGCCGAGTTCCTCCTCGGTCACGGTCTCGGGGTCGACGGTGTCGATGAACTCGCCCTCGTACATCACCGCGATGCGGTCCGATAACTTCCGTATCTCCTCCAGCTTCGAGGAGACGAGCAGCACCGCGAGCCCCTCCTCGCGGCGGTCGAGCAGTCGGTCGTGGATGAACTCGATCGAGCCGATGTCGACGCCGCGGGTCGGATGGGAGGCGACGATGACATCGGGGTCGTGTTCGATCTCGCGACCGACGATGAACTTCTGCTGGTTGCCGCCCGACAGCGACGCGGCCTCCGACTCGACGGTCGGCGGCTGGACGTCGTACTCGTCGACGATGTCGGCCGCGTGCTCGCGGACCGCCGGCCAGTCGATGAATCCTCGCTCGACGTACGGCTCGACGGTCTGGTTGCCCAGCAGCGCGTTCCGAACGAGGTCGTAGTCCTGGACCAGCCCCTCCGTCTGGCGGTCCTCCGGGATGTAGACGATCCCCGAGCGGATGCGCTCGCGGCGGCTCAGCCCGGTGACGTCCTCGCCGTCGAAGCTGACGGTTCCCGAGTCGACCGACCGGAGCCCGGTGATCGCCTCGACCAGTTCCGTCTGGCCATTGCCCTGAACCCCGGCGATCCCGAGGACTTCGCCCTCGCGGACCGTGAGGTCGACGTCGGTCACCTGTTCGAGCCCGCGGTCGCCCGTGACCCGGAGCCCCTCGGTCCGGAGGATCGGGTCGCCGGGCGCCGTCTCGCGGGGGCGACGGTCGAACAGCACCTCGCGCCCGACCATCATCCGGGCGAGTTCCTGCTCGGTCGTGGTGGCCGCGTCGACGGTGCCGACGGCCTCGCCGTCGCGCAGGACCGTGACCTCGTCGGCGACCGACAGCGCCTCGTCGAGCTTGTGCGTGATGAACACGAGCGACCGGCCGTCGGCGGCGAGGTCGGTCATCACGTCGACGAGGCCCTCGACCTCCTGGGGCGTGAGCACCGCCGTCGGCTCGTCGAGGACGAGGATCTCCGCGCCCCGGTAGAGGCTCTTGACGATCTCGACGCGCTGGCGCACGCCGAGGTCGAGGTCGACGACGCGCTCGTCGAGGTGTTCGTCGACGTCGAAGCCGTACCGGTCGCAGATCGCCTCGATGTCCTCGCGCGCGTCCGACTCGTCGACGAAGCCGTTCTCGGTCGGCTCGTGGCCGAGGATCACGTTCTGGAGGACGGTCATCGGCCCCACGAGCTGGAAGTGCTGGTGGATCATGCCGACACCGGCGTCCATCGCGTCCCGCGGGGAGTCGAACGTCCGTTCCTCGCCGTCGACGACAATGGTCCCCTCGTCCTGGTCGTACAGCCCGTAGAGGACGCTCATCAGCGTCGTCTTGCCCGAGCCGTTCTCGCCGAGGAGCGCGTGAACAGAGCCCCGTTCGAGCGTGAAGTCGACCCCGTCGTTGGCGACGACGTCGCCGAAGCGTTTCGTGATGCCGTCGAGCCGGACGGCGGGCGGTCCCGCGTTATCGGTCATGGTGGAGTAGGGGAGTCATAGAGAAGTCTCGATCGTGGGAGAACCCGACGCGTTCGGGTCAGTTGCAGCCGGAGGCGGTACAGGGAACGTCGATGTCGCCGTCGACGATTCCCTGCTTGGCCTCGTCGAGGTTCTGCGAGACGGCGTCGGGAAGCTCGCCCTCGAACGCCTGGCCGATGACGCAGTCGACGCCCTCCTCCTCCAGCCCGAGTGTGTTCGGACCGGTGACCGACTCGAAGTTCCCCTCCGCGACGGCGACGGCGACCTCGCGGGTCCCCTCGTTGATGTACTTGACCGCCGAGCCGATGATGACGTCCTGGAAGTCCGGGAGCGTCACGGACTGGTCGGCGTCGACGCCGATGGCGAAGCGGCCGTTGCTCTGGGCGGCCTCGAAGACCCCCCGGCCCGCGGCGGCGGCGGCGTGGTAGACGATGTCGGCGCCGTCGTCGTACTGCGAGCTGGCGATGTCGGCCGCGGTGTCGGTGTCGGTGTAGTCGCCGATGTAGCCGACGTTGACCTCGACGTCGGAGTTGACCCACTCGGCGCCGGCGACGTACGAGCGCTCGAAGGCGTTGATGAGCGACCCGTCGACCCCGCCGACGAAGCCGATCTGGGCGGAATCGGGGCTCGTCTCGCTCCCCTCGTGTGAGAGCTCCTCGGTCGTCATCGTCCCGCCGAGCACGCCCGCGAGGTACGACATCTCGTGGTTGGCCCACGTGTAGCCGGCCACGTTCGGCTCGTCGACGTGGTCGTTGATCAGCATCCAGTTCTGGTCGGGGTAGTCGACGGCGTTCTGGGTGAGCGCCTCCGTGTGGTTGTACGACACCAGCACGATGAGGTCGTAGTCGCCGCTGGCGGCCAGTTCCGACTGCGTCGACTGGTACTGGGCCTGCTCGGTCTCCTCGACCTCGTTGATCTCGATGTCGTACTCCTCGGCGGCGGACTGGAGCCCCTCCAGCGCGAGGTCGTTGAACGCGTTGTCGTCGAACCCCGCCGGGCTGGAGACGATGGCGACGTTCGTCGTCTCGCCTCCATTGTCGCCGCCGTCGCCCCCATCGTCGCCGCCGTTGCCGCCGTCGTCGCCGTTCCCGCCGCCGTCACCGCTCCCGCCGCCGTCGCCGTTTCCGTCGTCGCCGTTTCCGTCGTCGCCGTTCCCGCCGCCGCCCGTACAGCCG
The DNA here is from genome assembly GCF_019880245.1 of Halobaculum roseum. Taxonomy (NCBI): domain Archaea; kingdom Methanobacteriati; phylum Methanobacteriota; class Halobacteria; order Halobacteriales; family Haloferacaceae; genus Halobaculum; species Halobaculum roseum. The sequence goes on along the minus strand of NZ_CP082286.1, from coordinate 1,806,568 downwards.
GCGAGGACCGTCCCGCCGAGGACTGCCGCGCCCGACGAGAGGAGGGTGCGGCGGTCGACCGAACGGCGGGAGGGCTCGGAACGCGATACGTCGTCCGTGGTGTCACCGTCGGGATTTCTCATCTCTGGTGAACGATCATGCAACCTACACAAAAACATTACTACAGGTTGGATCAATTGCCGGTTACGCGGGGAGGGCAGTCGGTACCTTCCCATGCGGGACGGACGGAGCGAGAGCGACAGCGACAGGGGGACGGCTCGGCTCGGGTCAAGCCTTGCCACACAGCGTCGAGCGCGACGTTTTATCAGGCGAGGGCCATCCCACACGACCATGGAGAAACAGCCCCTCCGCGAGCGGATCTGGGACGACTTGGAGGCGTCGGGCGAGGCCCGGTTCCCGTTCCCGCCCCACGGCCGGATCCCGAACTTCGCGGGGGCCGACGACGCCCGCGATCGCCTCACGGCGACCGGGGAGTGGGCCGACGCCGACGCGGTCAAGGCGAACCCGGACGCGCCGCAGCTCCCGGTCCGCCGTGCGGCCCTGCGCGCGGGCAAGACGGTCTACATGGCGGTGCCGCGGCTCCGGGAGGAGGAGCCGTTCCTCCGGCTCGCTCCCGACGAGGTGCCGGACATCGACGAGGCGACGACCGTCTCGGGCTCCTCGACCCACGGCGTCCCCGTCGGCCCCGACGAGGTCCCGCACGTCGACCTGATCGTCTCCGGGAGCGTCGCCGTCACGGAGGCCGGCGGCCGGGTCGGGAAGGGCGAGGGGTTCGCCGACCTGGAGTTCGCCGTGCTGTCGGAGCTGGGCGCCGTCGACGACGCGACCGCGGTGGCGACGACGGTCCACGGGATGCAGGTCGTCGACGAGGAGGTCGACCTCGGGCCCCACGACGTACCGCTGGACCTGATCTGCACCCCCGAGCGGACGATCCGGACGGCGGACGCCCGCGACGGCGACCCGCCCGCGCGACCCGACGGCGTCGACTGGGACGCGCTGCCGGCCGGGAAGCTGGAGTCGATCCCGGTGTTGCGTCGACTCGCGCCGATGGACTAAGTATTCGACCAGGAACACCGATCACGGAACGATCGGAGCAAAAATTTATGTGTAATAATTATTATATTTGTGTGTATGGGGACAGACGAGCCACTAGAGAAGAGAGTCGATCGCATCGAAGAGCGGCAGGAGGAGATCCTCAGTTTGTTCGCCCACGCGGACCCCGTCGTCGTAATTGACCAAGATCAGGTCGTACCGTTCCCCGGAAATGACGACGATGGATCGACGGGTATGGGAGGATCTGGATCCGGTGGTTCCGGGGGAAGTGGATCGCTGTCACCCATCACGCAAGTACTCCGAGAGATACGGGACAATATCGACGAGATCGGGGATACCCTCGACGACATCGAATCGGAGATCGGGTGAACGAATGGCGACGTTCAGTATCACACAGATACTCCTATCATCCACGGGGTCCGCACTGGCCGGCGCTGCCGTCTATCACCTCGTCGCGAACACCATCGAACGACAGCGCAGCAAGTACTCGGTCCTAACCGAACTACGACGGAACTACCGAAGTCTACAGAAGATCTCGGACCGAACCCGTGGCGACTCGTGGGACGGAGTCATTCACAACGGACTTCGAACGACGGCACGGGACAGACTGGAGACGCGAACGCCGAAATTGCGGTTCGATCTCACCGACGATGAACAGCGAGAGCTGTCGGATCTATACGGGCTCTACGACTACATTAACAGGCTCCACATCGTCTCCGTCTCCGGGGACCGGGGCGACCTCCCGGCGGAGAACGTTCGGTCGTTAGTCGGAGACGCTCAATCCCTGACCGAATCGGTGTACGGATCGCTCAGGGACCGTTGGCACGTCGCGGCGTACCGGACCGAGCCGGAACTACCCACACCCGAGGTATAGTTCGCGGACGATTCCCCCGCCGATCCGGACCATATCGGCTTTCCATCCCCCTTCGCTTAACTCACCGCCTCCTGTAGCACCGGCGTGCGACTCGTTCAGGTGATGGTGCCGGCGGGCAAGCGGGAGACCGTCCTCTCGGTGCTCGACGACGAGGGCATCGACTACGTCCTCTCCGACGAGACCAGCGGCCGGGAGTACACGGCGGTCGTCTCGTTCCCGCTGCCGACGGAGGCCGTCGAGCCGGTGCTCGCGGAGCTTCGCGAGGCCGGGCTCGAACGCGACGCCTACACGGTCGTCCTCAACGCCGAGACGGTCGTCTCGAAGCGCTTCGAGGAGCTGGAGGAGCGGTACGCGGAGGACGAGGAGGGAAACGGCGACCGGATCGCCCGCGAGGAGCTTGACGCGCGGGCGACGGAGATGTCGCCCCGACTGGGCGCGTTCGTGACGATGACGGTGATCAGCACCGTCGTCGCCACCGCGGGGCTGCTGCTCGACTCGGCGGCGGTCGTCGTCGGCTCGATGGTTATCGCGCCGCTGATCGGGCCGGCGATGGCCGCCAGCGTCGGCACCGTGCTCGACGACGACGAGCTGTTCGTCCGGGGCGTGAAGCTGCAGGTGTTCGGCGGCGTCCTCGCGGTGACGAGCGCGGCCGCGTTCGCGGCGCTGCTCAGATACGGACGGGTCGTCCCGTTCGGCGTCGAGGAGGTGTTCTCCATCGCGGAGGTGCGCGAACGGCTCGCGCCGGACGTGCTCTCGCTGCCGATCGCGCTCGGGTCGGGCGTCGCCGGCGCGCTGTCGCTCGCCTCGGGCGTGTCCTCGGCGCTCGTGGGCGTCATGATCGCGGCGGCGCTGGTCCCGCCGACGGCCGTCGTCGGCATCGGGATCGCGTGGGGACGACCCGGCACCGTCGCCGGGGCGGCGCTGCTCGTCGTCGTCAACTTCGCCGCGATCAACTTCGCCGCGATCGCGACGCTGTGGTACAAGGGGTATCGCCCGGAGTCGTTCTGGCGCCTCGACGAGACGCGGACGACGACGCTTCGCCGGGTCGGCGTGCTCGGCGTCGCCATCCTGCTGTCGACGGCCGTGCTCGCCGGGGTGACGGTCGCCTCCTACCAGAGCGCGCAGTTCGAGACGGCCGCCCACGAGGAGGCCGACGCCCTGCTCGACGGCGACGCGCGCGTGCTCGACGTGGCGGTGACGTACGGCGGGTTCCCCTTCCGACAGCCGACCGCGGTGACGGTGACGGTCGGTCATCAGCCGGGGACGACGCCGCCGCGGATCGGCAACGCGCTCGCGACGCGGCTGACGGACGACGTCGAGGCGCCGCTGGGGGTCGGCGAGCGCGCGACCGTCGACGTGTCGGTGCGGTACGTTCCCGTCGAGGAGTCACGTACGGGCGCGGACCCGGCGTGAGACGGACACGAGCGCGGGCGTGACACGAAGCGTGAGACAAACGGGCATTTGTGTGTAAGGTAGCTTAACGGTCGGCGCGAGCGTTCACACGGGCGTGAACCGAACCAGAACCCTCCCGACGTTGCTCGTCGCGGCCATGCTCGTGCTCGCGGGCTGTGCCGGGACGACCGGATCGAGCGCCACCGACGCGGCCGCGGCCGCGACGGGCGCGAACGCGACGGACGTGAACAGCATCACCGCCGACGGCTCCGCGACCGTGAGCGCCTCGCCCGACCTCGCCGAGATCACCGTCGCCGTCGAGGCGACCGCCGACAACGCCAGCGCGGCCCGCTCGCAGGTCGCCGGCGACATCGAGCGGCTCCGCGGGGCGCTGACCGAGGCCGGCTACGAGGTGCGCACGGTCGACTTCCGGCTGTCGCCGGAGTACGACCACCGAAGCGACGAGCGCGAGCTGGTCGGCTACCGCGCGTACCACGCGCTCGCGTTCGAGACGACCCCCGACGACGCCGGGAGCGCCGTCGACCTCGCCGTCGACAACGGCGCCACCGCCGTGCAGGACGTCCGCTTCACGCTGAGCGACGAGCGCCGCGCGGAACTGCGCGAGGAGGCGCTCGCGGCCGCCGTGACCGACGCGCGCGCGACCGCCGAGACGGCCGCCGGCGCCGCCGACCGCTCGGTCGGAACCGAGCTGTCGATGCGTGTCGGCTCCGCTGGCGTCTCGCCGTACGACTCCCGGGTCGTCTACGAGACCGCGGGCGACGCCGGCGCGTCCACCTCGTTCGACCCCGGCCCGGTGACGGTGTCGGCGTCGGTGACGGTGACGTACGAGATGGAGTAGGCCGGAACCGACCCCGCGCCGGCGTCACGCCCGGAACGACCAAGTGAGTCACCGGCCGACACCACGCCGTGAGCGACTCCGACCGCGTCGTCACCGGGACGATGCTGGGCATGTTCCTCGCGTTCGGCGCGGACACGATCCTGATCGTCGCCGCGCTGTGGTACGTCGGCGCGGTCCCCGCCGCGACGGCAGCCGGGGTCTCGGCCGCGATCCTGTCGGTGTTCCTGCTGTGGATCGCCGTCCGGTGGGATCGGCTGCGCAGGACGCGCGGGACCGGCGCCACCATGAGCGCCGGGCCGAACCCGGACCCCGAGGACGACCCGATCGAGCGCCTGAAGCGCCGCTACGCCGACGGCGAGGTCTCCGACGAGGAGTTCGAACGGCGGATCGACCGGCTGCTCGACGCGGACAGCCGGATCGAGGCGGGCGAACACGGGGACGACGCTCGCGAGCGGGTGCGGGAGCGGGAACGGGAGACCGAATAGCGGGCTCAGCTCTCGCCGCGACGGACTCAGTTCTCGCCGCGCGAGGGCAGGTCCGGCTCGAAGTCGACGGCCTCGACGGCCATGTCGAGGACGGCGTCGACGTTCTCGTCCTCGGTGACGCTCATGTACGCGTCGGCCTCCACGTCGGTCGATCGGTCGCTCTTGTTGCAGACGACGAGCACCGGGGCGTCGAACCGCTCCTCGACCTCCGCGAGCAGTTCCAGCTGCGACTCCAGGGGGTAGCCGCAGTCGCCGGAGGCGTCGAGGACGAAGACGACGGCGTCGGCGAGGTGGGTGAGCGCGGAGACGGCCTGGCGCTCGATGCCGTTGCGGTCCTCCTCGGGGCGGTCGAGCAGGCCGGGGGTGTCGATGATCTGATAGCGGATGCGATCGCGCTCGAAGTGGCCGATCTGGACGGCCTTGGTGGTGAACGGGTACGACGCGATCTCGTTGGAGGCGCGGGTGACGCGGTTGACGAACGACGACTTGCCGACGTTGGGGTAGCCGGCGACGACGATCGCGGGCTCGTCGGGGCGGATGTCCGGCAGCGTCTTCAGCGCGTCGCGGGCCTCCCCGACCGTGAGGAGGTCGTCCTCGATCTCGTCCATGATGTCGGCCATCCGGGCGAACGCCTGCTTGCGGTGCTTGCGGGCGGTCTCGACGCCGGACTTGCGCATCTTCGCCTGGTACTCCGAGCGGAGTTCGTCGATCCGTCGGGAGGCCCAGTTCACCTCCGAGAGCGCCTGCCGGAGTTCGTCCACGTCGACGACGGCGTCCGCGAGTTCGTAGTAGAACGGCTCGACCTCGAACTCGAAGTCGGGCCAGGAGGTGGAGACGTTGGCGAGGTTGTCCGAGAGGATGTTCGCGGCGGTGATCAGCATCGACTCCTGGGCGTCCCACCCGTCCTTCGCGCGGCCGGTCCGGGACGCGCGGGAGAACGCCTTGTCGAGGAGTTCCTCCGCGCGGGGTGTGGTGGGGAGGTCTTCGAATGTCATAGTCAGTTGCCGGGAGTTGACGACGACGGCGTATAAGCCCGTTCGTTCGGTTCTCGGGAGTTCTCGTGTGGGTTTCGCGGTGTCGCGGAAGCGGCTGAAGGCGTCGAGGGCGCATGCGTGCTCGGCGGCGACGACGCTGCGACCGGGGCGTCGGTTCCACCGGAAACGACACCCGCGGGGCGGCCCTGAAACAGAGAGACACGCACGCGGAGTCGCCATCGCCGTAACAGCACCTTTATCAGTCGCACGCGGCGAAGTTCCAACGAGATTACTCTCGGAGGCCCATGGTGACGGAGCAAACACAACCGGAGGTGAACATCGGACTCGTCGGTCACGTCGACCACGGAAAGACGACGCTAGTGCAAGCGTTGTCGGGCGACTGGACCGACCAGCACAGCGAGGAGATGAAGCGCGGGATCTCCATCCGTCTGGGCTACGCCGACGCGACGCTGCGTCGATGCCCGGACTGTGCCGAGCCCGAGTGTTACACCGTCGAGGAGACGTGCCCGGAGCACGACGTCGACACCGAGATCCTGCGGACGGTCTCGTTCGTCGACGCCCCGGGCCACGAGACGCTGATGGCGACGATGCTCTCCGGAGCGTCGATCATGGACGGCGCGGTGCTGGTGGTGAGCGCCACCGAGGACGTGCCGCAGGCGCAAACCGAGGAGCACCTGATGGCGCTGGACATCATCGGCATCGAGAACATCGTCATCGCCCAGAACAAGGTCGACCTCGTCGACGACGAGCGCGCCCGCGAGAACTACGAGCAGATCAAAGCGTTCGTCGAGGGCACCGTCGCCGAGGACGCGCCCATCGTCCCCGTCAGCGCCCAGCAGGGCGTCAACGTGGACCTGGTCATCTCGGCGCTGGAGGAGCACATTCCGACGCCCGAGCGCGACGAGTCGCTCTCGGCGCGGATGTACACCGCCCGCTCGTTCGACATCAACCGCCCCGGCACGAAGGCGAAGGACCTGCTGGGCGGCGTCATCGGCGGGTCGCTCGCGCAGGGGACCCTGGAGGTCGACGACGAGATCGAGCTCCGTCCCGGGCGCGAGGTCGAGGAGGGCGGCTCCTCGGAGTACCACTCGATCGAGACGTCGGTGCGGTCGCTGCAGGCGGGCGGGCAGTCCCAGGAGACGGTCGGCCCGGGCGGCCTGCTCGGCGTCGGCACCGGACTGGACCCCAGCCTGACGAAGGGCGACGCGCTCGCGGGCCAGGTCGCCGGCGAGCCCGGGACGCTCCCGCCGACGCGAAACGCCTTCGAGATGGAGGTCGAGCTGCTCGACCGCGTCGTCGGCGAGGGCGCCGTCGAGGAGATCTCCACCGGCGAGCCGCTGATGCTCACCGTCGGCACCGCCACCACGGTCGGCGCGGTGACCAGCGCCCGGACGGGCGAGTGCGAGGTCAACCTCAAGCGACCCGTCTGCGCCGAGGAGGGCGCGAAGATCGCGATCAACCGACGGATGGGCGCCCGCTGGCGCCTCATCGGCGTCGGGACCCTCACGGAGTAACGGGGCCGGTGACGATGGTCGTCCTCGACACGAACGCGCTCATGATGCCGGTCGAGTGCGGCGTTCGCGTGTTCGAGGAGCTCGACCGTCTCGTGGACGACCCCGAGCTCGTCACCCCGGAGGCGGTCGTCGCCGAGCTGGAGACGCTCGCGGCGGGCGCCGGCGAGGAGGCCACCGCCGCGTCGGTCGGCCGCGACCTCGCCGAGCGGTGTCGAGTGGTCGAGACGGCACAGCAGTACGCCGACGACGCGGTCGTCGAACTCGCGGCGGGCGGCGCCGGTTCCGGCGCCGACGCCGACACGGGCTTCGACGGCTACGTCGTCACGAACGACCGCCCCCTGCGCGAGCGCCTCCTCGCTCGGGGCGTACGCGTAATCGGTTTAAGGGGCGCGAACACACTCGCGATAACACAACCATAGCATGTACAAACGGGTACGACTCAAGGACACGGTCGAGGTCCCGCCGGAGCATCTGGCGGACGTGAGCCGCGACCGCGTCCGCAAGCTCTTGCAGGACAAGTTGGAGGGACGCATGGACGAGGACGTCGGCAGCGTTGTCAGCGTCATCGAGGTCCAAGAGATCGGCGACGGCGCCGTCCTCCCGAACAGACCGGGCGTTTACTACAAGGCGGAGTTCGACGCCGTTACCTTCGATCCGGACATGCAGGAGGTCGTCGACGGGAACGTCGTCGAGGTCGTCGAGTTCGGCGCCTTCGTCGGCATCGGCCCCGTGGACGGCCTGCTGCACGTCTCGCAGATCTCCGACGAGTACCTCGCGTACGACGGCGAGAACCAGCAGCTCGCCTCGACGGAGTCCGACCGGACGCTCGGCGTCGACGACCCCGTCCGGGTGCGCGTCGTCACGAAGTCGATCGACGAGCGCAACCCGCGCGACTCGAAGATCGGCCTCACCGCCAAACAGCCCGGTCTCGGCAAACACGAGTGGCTGGAGGCCGACGTTCGGCGCCGCGCCGAGGGGGCGCCCGCGGAGGGTAACTGATGGCGGAGGACCGCCTCGCCTGTCGCGAGTGCCACTTCGTCAACGACCCCGACGCCCAGACGTGCGAGAACTGCGGCTCCTCGTCGCTGACGGAGGACTGGGCCGGCTACGTCATCATCACCCACCCCGAGGACTCCGAGATCGCCCCGGAGATGAACGTGAGCGAGCCGGGCAGCTACGCGCTGAAGGTCCGGTGACCGCGCGAGTCGGCCGCCGACCCGGATGACCCTTCTCACGCTCCCCGACGACCTCCGCGGCGCGTTCAAAGAGCCCATGGGCCCCGTCTACACCGACACCGAGCGGCTGCTCTCGGCTGCCGGCGACCCGATCGTCGCCGTCGGCGACGTCGTCACCTACCACCTCCGCGTCGCCGGCCGCGACCCCGACGTGGCCGTGATCGACGGGAAGACGAAGCGCGAGGCCGTCGGCGAGGAGATCGCCGCCGTCCTGGACGGCGAGAACCGCCGGATCGAGGCGGAGAACGCGCCGGCGACGCTCTCGCGCGACCTGCTCTCGGCGCTGGTCGAGGCGCTCGCGAGCGACGATCCGGTCGTGGTCCACGTCGCCGGCGAGGAGGACCTCGCGGCGGTGCCCGCGATCGTCGCGGCCCCCGAGGGCGCGAGCGTCGTCTACGGCCAGCCCGACGAGGGGATGGTGCTCGTGAACGTGACCCCGGATTCGAAGCGCGAGGCGCGCGAACTGTTGGGGAAACTCGACGGCGACGCCGCGGCGGCGCTCGCGGCGCTGGGTCTCGACGGGTAGCCGATCCACGCACCGACGGTCCGCTCGCGGCCGCTGAATCGGGGTACAGCCCCTTCGAAATCCTTTTCCGCCTCTCGGGCGCACTCACTGACAACTGAACCATGGACATCGACATCATCTCCGAGGAGGAGAACCCCATGCTCCACCGGACGGACGTCCGGTTCGAGGTGCGACACGACGAGGCAACGCCCGCGCGACTGCAGGTCCGCGACTCGCTGGCCGCCAAGATCGACAAGGGCTCCGACGAGGTCGTCATCCAGGAGCTCGACACCAAGTTCGGCATGCGCAAGACCGTCGGCTACGCGAAGGTGTACGAGTCGGCCGATCACGCCGCCGACGTGGAGCAGGACTACGTCCTCGAGCGGAACGCCATCGCCGGCGACGAGGACGCCGAGGCAGAGGAAGCCTAACGCCGGATGCGCGTCCTCGGCGTCGAGGGCACGGCCTGGTGCGCCAGCGCCGCGGTGTTCGACGCCGAGACCGACTCCGTGTGTATCGAATCCGACCCGTACGAACCCGACAGCGGCGGCATTCATCCGCGCGAGGCCGCAGAGCACATGGGCGATGCGATCCCGCGCGTGATCGAGATCGCCCTCGAACACGCCCGCGAGGAGTACGACGACCGCGCGGCCGACGACCCGCCCGTCGACGCCGTCGCCTTCTCCCGCGGCCCCGGGCTGGGCCCGTGCCTGCGCATCGTCGCCACCGCGGCCAGATCGCTGGCGCGAACGCTCGACGTGCCGCTGGTCGGCGTCAACCACATGGTCGCGCACCTGGAGATCGGCCGCCACCGCGCCGGCTTCGACTCCCCCGTCTGCCTGAACGCCTCGGGGGCGAACGCCCACCTGCTGGGCTTTCACGACGGCCGCTACCGGGTGCTCGGCGAGACGATGGACACCGGCGTCGGCAACGCCCTCGACAAGTTCACCCGCCACGTCGGCTGGAGCCACCCCGGCGGCCCGAAGATCGAGGACCACGCGAGAGACGGGGAGTTCGTCGAGCTCCCCTACGTCGTCAAGGGGATGGACTTCTCGTTCTCTGGAATCATGTCCGCCGCGAAGGCCGCCTACGACGACGGCGTCCCCGTCGAGGACGTGTGTTTCTCGCTGCAGGAGCACGTCTTCGCCATGCTCACCGAGGTGAGCGAGCGGGCGCTGTCGCTGACGGGCACCGACGAGCTGGTGCTGGGCGGCGGCGTCGGCCAGAACGCGCGCCTCCGGGAGATGCTCGCGGAGATGTGCGCCGAGCGCGGCGCCGACTTCCACGCGCCCGAGCCGCGGTTCCTCCGGGACAACGCCGGCATGATCGCGGTGCTCGGCGCGAAGATGGCCGCCGCCGGCGACACCGTCGCCGTGGCCGACTCGGCGATCGACCCCGACTTCCGGCCCGACGAGGTGCCCGTGACGTGGCGCTCGGGCGAGTCGGTCGCGCGCGTGCCGACCGCGACCGGTTCGGGCGCGGCCGGTCCGGGGGACGACGGAGAGAACGACCGCGACGACGCCGACCTCCGCGGCGCGGAGGCGACCGTCGAGGTCCGCGGCGACGGGGTCGTGAAGCGGCGGCTCCCGAAGGGGTACCGCCATCCCGAGTTGGACGCGACGCTACGGCGCGACCGCACCGTCGCGGAGGCGCGGCTGCTCGCGGGCGCTCGCGAGGCCGGCGTGCCGACGCCGCTCGTACGCGACGTGGACGTGCCGGCGGCGACGCTCGCGATGCAGTTCGTCGGCGAGTGCGACCTGGCGGCGGCGCTGACGGCCGACCGCGCCCGGACGGTCGGCGAGCACCTCGCGCGTCTCCACGACGCCGGGATCGTCCACGGCGACCCGACGACGCGCAACGTCCGGGTCGGGCGCGGGGACGCGCCCGAGGACGGCCGGCTGTTTTGCATCGACTTCGGCCTCGGCTTCAGTTCCGACCACGTCGAGGACTACGCGATGGACCTGCACGTGTTCGAGCAGTCGATCGAGGGCACCGCGAGCGACCCCGACACGCTCGTGGCGGCCGTCGAGGACGGCTACCGCGCGGTCGGCGACCCGGCGGTGCTGGAGCGGCTCCGCGGCGTCGAGGGGCGCGGTCGCTACCAGTAGCGTCGTCGCCGGCGGGGTGACCAGGCGGTGACGGTGGGGCGAACAGGCGGCCGTGTTCGGGACGGGGCGGCCGACCGAGCGTCGTCGATCGGCCGCCGCTCACGCGCCGTCGGGCCGCACGCGTTCACGGCTGACGCCGTTCGCATCGAGGCCTCCGTTCGGTCGGCCTCGCACCCGCTGCCCGGCGCGCGTCGGTGCTCAACGCATCGGGGTGGCTGGGTCGTCATCGCTGATGAACGTTCGCCGCCGAACTGTCGGACGCGAGCCAAAACGATTTATCGCGGGGCGTCGTTGTCGGGGACATGGCAGACAAACCCCAGACCGGGGAGCTCTTCGGGATCCCGTACAACTTCGAGCGGCCGAGCGTCGGTCGCCTCCTGTCCTCGTACTGGAAGCCCGGCAAGGGCATGCTGGTGGAGAAGCCGTTCGGCATCGGCTACACGCTCAACCTCGCGAACTGGCGCTCGTGGATGGTGCTCGTCGTCGCGGGCGCGCTGCTGTACCAGGAGCGTTCGGGCCGCGACGGCGACGCCGACGACGACGAGGCGTCCGAGCCCGTCGAGGTCATCGTCGACGACGACTGAGCGTCGGGCTCGACGCCTACTCCGTCCACTTCTCCGACTCCGCGCGTTCCCGCCAGGCGCGCTGCTGTGCGCGCTCGGCGACGTGGTCGACGCCGTCGGCGACGTCCTCGCGGACGGCCGTCTCGAAGGCGTCCAGCTCGTTCAGGAGGTTGCTCCGGTAGGCCGTCACCAGCTCGTACGTCCAGCGGTCCTCGACGACCCCGGCGGGGAGCAGCCGGTCGCGGAGCTCGTCGGCGTACGCGTCGTGGCCGGCGGCCCGGAGGAGTTCCTCCGCCTCCGCGAAGCGATCCATCGCGTGGCCGGTACGGTGGTGACACCCGAGCAGGTCGGCGTACGCCCGGTGTGCGTGCTCGATCCCGAGCTGGATCGAGTGCAGCGCGGCTCGCTCGTCGGCCGTCAGGTCGGGGACGGACGGGGTCGGCTCGTCGACGGACATGCATTGAGCTACGGTACCACGCCTCAAGGGCTTTGCGCGCCCGAACGGTTAGGGTGCCCGACGCCGAGGGCCGTCGCATGAACGGGCCGTTCCTCGCGGCGGCGACGCTGACGCTGTTATCGCTGGCCGGCTACGCCGTCGGAACCGTCGAGCCGTACCCCGGTCGGGAGGCGGCCATCGCGGGGCTGCTCGTCGGCGTGACGCTCGCGGCCGTTACGTACCGTCGGAACGGGGCAGGATCCGCCGAGGGCGAGGCGGGGTCGGCCGCGACCGAGCACGTGCCGCGCGACGGAGGCGAGTCGCGATGATCCGCGCGATGTCGTACACGACCGGCGAGGCCGCCACCTTCGAGGAGGTGACCGCCGCCGCGGAGGCGCCCGGAACGACGTGGATCTGGGTCGAGGCGACCGACGGGGAGGCGATGCTCGAACGCGACGGGGACGCCGCCGCGGGGCGGGTCCCACGGCCGACGGGCGAGCTCGCGACGGTGACCGAGCGGTTCGACATCCACCCGCTGCACGTCGAGGACGTGCTCGGCGACGCCCGTCCCAAGTCCGAGCTGCTGGAGGAGTACGCGTTCCTGCTCGTGAAGGCCGCGCGCTTTCGCGTCGGCGAGACGACGTTCCTGGAGGAGATCCGCACGCGCCCGGTGGGCGTGTTCGTCGGCGACGACTGGCTCGTGACGGTGACGACCGACGGCGACGACGCCGTCGAGGCGGTGTGGGACCGGCTCGCCGGGGCCGACAGGCGGGCGCTCGCGCGGGGGCCCGACTTCGCGGGCTACCTCGTCGTCGACCGCGTCGTCGACGGGTACTTCCACCTGCTGGACGAGCTGGAGAACGACATCGAGACCGTCGAGGAGCGCGTCATCGAGGCGCCCGACCCCGACACCCTCGCGGCGATCAACGAGCTCCGGCGGGAGCTGCTGTCGGTCAGGCGGGTCGTGTGGCCCACGCGCGACGCGGTGAACGCGCTCTCGCGGGGCGACGCCGACCAGGTCGGCGAGGCGACCGAGAAGTACTACCGCGACGTGTACGACCACCTCGTGCAGGTGGTCGAGTTGACCGAGACGTACCGCGACCTCACCGCGGGCGCGCGCGACATCTACCTCAACACGCTCTCGCAGTCCACCAACGAGGTGATGCGCCGGCTCACCGTCGTCGCGACGATCGTCCTTCCCCTCACGTTCGTCGCCGGCGTGTTCGGGATGAACTTCGAGTCGATGCCGGAGCTCGGGTGGCCGTACGCCTACTACGCGACGATGCTCGGGATGGGGGGCATCGCGCTCGTGCTCGTCGCGTACTTCCGGCGCGAGGGCTGGCTGTGAGCGATCGCTTGGGCGCCAGGGGGCGCGTCACGCGCTCACGATCCGTCGCACCGACCCACCCTCCTCGCCGACGGTGCAGACGTACAGCTCCCCGTCGGGGCCCTCGCCGAACGAGAGCAGCCCCTCGCCGAGCCCGTCGGTGGCGACCGCCCGAGTGGGCCACCGACCCGACTCCCGCGGCTCGGCCAGGAACAGGTCGCCGCCGGGGCGGTAGTCGCCGAACACGTACGTCCCCGCGAGGTCGGCGACGGCGTCGCCGCGGTACACGTAGCCGCCGATGACCGAGATGCCAGACACCTCTGCGTCGCCGTGGGGGTACTCCAACACCGGGTCGAGCAGGGGCTCGCCCTCGGGCGTCTCCGTCGGCGCCTCCTCGGCGTCGAACGGATGGAAGCCCTCGCGGACGTTCCAGCCGTAGTTGCCGCCGGCCTCGACGCGGTTCACCTCCTCCCAGTCGCTTTGGCCCACGTCGGCGACCAGGAAGTCGCCCGTCTCGCGGTCGAAGCTGAACCGCCACGGGTTTCGGAAACCCCACGCGTACTGCTCCGGGAGCCCCTCGCCGTCGACGAGCGGGTTGTCGTCGGGGATCCCGTAGGGATCTCCGTCGCCGCCGACGCCCACGTCGTCGCCGCCGAGCGGGTCGATCCGGAGGACGCTCCCGAGGAGGTTCTCGGTCACGTCCTGCCCGTTGCCGCCGTCGACGGCGTCGTACCAGTCCTCGACGTGGCCGGTCCCCTGATCGCCGGACCCGCCGCCGTCGCCGACGCCGACGTACAGCAGTCCGTCCGGGCCGAACGCGACCGATCCGGCGTTGTGGTTGGGCTGCGGCTCCGCGATCTCGAGGAGGACGCGCTCGCTGTCGGACTCGGCGGCGTCCGGCGTCGCACGGAACTCCGAAAGCACGAACGCGTGGCTGTAGTCGCTCGGCATGTCGTCGCGAAGCGAACCGCTGTAGCGGACGTACACGCGATCCTCCTCGGGGAACTCGGGATGGAACGCGAGTCCGAGCAGTCCCATCTCGCCGCCCGCCCGGGACAGGCGGTCGGTCACGTCGAGGAACGTCGACCGCTCCTCGCCGGCGACGACGGCGATCGTTCCGCCCTGGTCGACGACGTACAGGCGGCCGTCGACGCCGGCGGGCGCCTCCAGTCCAAGCGGCGAGTCGAACCCCTCGGCGACGGGCTCGGTCGCCAGCGAGTCGGGACCGGCGGGCTCCTCGTCGGTGGCCGTCTCCTCGGTCGTGTCGGTCGGGTCCCCGGTGTCGGTTCCGGCGGTCGTGCCGGACGTGTCGGTCGCACCGGTCGCCTGCCCGCCGCCGGGCGCGCCCACACAGCCCGCGAGCGTCGTCGCGAACGCGCCGGCGGCGCCGACCCGGCCGAGGAACGCGCGGCGGTCGGCCGTGCTGCCGTCGGCCGCGCGGCCGTCGGCGGAGTCGTTCCGGTCGCTGTCGTTCATGGGAGACGATCGGGCATCCCAACGGGGAATAGCCGTCGTCGGTTCGCACGCGAGTGGAACGCATCGCCCGCCCGCGAGGGACTGGCGATCCCGGACCACGGATCGGACCTCGACCGTCCCGGGATCAGACCACGACCGTCCCGCCCAGTTCCGGCGCGCTCGCGTCGTAGCCGTCGGCCCGGAGTTCCTCGGCGAACGCCGGGCAGCGGTCGCCGTGGTTGACGAGCACCGTCGCGCCGCGGTAGTCGTCGAGGAACGAGCGGAGCCCGTCGCGGTCGGCGTGCGCCGAGAAATCGAACAGTTCGACGCGGGCCGCGACCGGGACGACGCCGCCGTCGAGGTCGCAGCGGCCGTGTTCGAGCAGTCGGCGGCCGTTCGTCCCCTCGACCTGGTAGCCGGTGAGACAGACGCGGTTGGTGGGGTCCGAGCGCAACATCGGGAGGTAGCGCATCACGGGACCGCCCGAGAGCATCCCGGAGGTGGTGACGATCGCCTCGTTGTCGGCGGCGATGCGCTCGCGCTGGCCGTCCTTCCCCGTGACGTATCTGGCGCCGGATTTCGCCCGCCGGAGCGCCTCGGGGTCGCGGACGTACTCAGGGTACCGCCGGACGATGTCGGTGACGCGTTGGCCCATCCCGTCGAGGTACGGGCGGATCTCGGTGTCCTCCAGCACCGTCAGCACCTCCTGGGTCCGCCCGATGGCGAACGCCGGGATCAGCGCGGTCCCGCCCTCGTATCGGGTGGTTCGCACCGTCTCGACGAACCGCTCCTCGACGCGGGTGCGGTCCTCGTGGGTCACGTCCGAGTAGGTGCTCTCACAGATCACCGCGTCGGCGTCGGGGCGCGCCGTCGACCCGGACAGCAGGCGGGTGTCGTCGGTGTGGAAGTCCGCGGTGTACAGCAGCCGGGTGTCGCCGTCGTCGACGAGGACGTGCGCGCTCCCCGGGATGTGGCCCGCGTCGTAGAAGGTGACCTCGTACTCAGTGCCGCCGGCGCGGACCGTGAAGGGCTCGTCGTACCCGTGGCGTTCCTCGACCTCGCCGAGTCGCTGCACGTGGCTCTCGGTGAAGGTGCAGTCGTATCCTCGAAGCTTGAGCGTGTCACGTGCGAGCACCCGCGCCAGCTCGCCGGTCGGCGGCGTCCAGTGGATCGGCGGCCGGCGGTCGCCCCGGAGGAGCGCCGGAACCTGCCCGACGTGGTCGAGGTGGCCGTGGCTGACGACGACGGCGTCCGGCTCGGGCCGGCCGACGGGGTACTGCGGCGGCTCCCCGGTCAGCGTCCCGTAGTCGAGCAGGAGCGCGTCGTCGACGAGGACCGACGAGCGGCCCACCTCGCGGGCGCCGCCGAGGAACCGTATCTCCATCGGGAGATATCAGGGGCTCGGCGGGGTTGGGTCCGTCGGTTCGCCGCGGCGGCGTCGCGCCGGGACGCCCTCAGATCACCTGAACGGCGACCAACGCCGCGGCCCCCAGCGCCAGCACGCACAGCATGCCGACCGAGAGCGTCGACATCCGCTTCATGTTCATGTCGGGAATCCGGCTCAGGCGACGCATAACCGTTCGCTCCCGCCTATCAGGGCTGAAAAAGTCGGGGGGAGCTGACGGGGGCGGGGGTCGCGGACGAACGAACGAACGAGGTCGCGGGCGGGCGGACCCGCGGGTCACTCCACGAAGTGCGACCACGTCACTCCGTGAAGTGCGAGCGCACGACCGTGACGGAGCGGTCGCCGAGGGCGAACGGCTCGACCGCCCGGCGGGCGAGCCGGGAGCGCGCCACGCCGCGGCCGACCACCGCCGCCGCGCGGACGAGCGAGGGGGGAACGCGCCCGCCGTGATCGAGCCAGAACGCGAAGTTCGCGGCGGCGCGCCGCTGGAGCGCGATCACGCGCTCGACCGTCGGACGCCGGCGTAGCTCGAACGCGCGGAGCCGGGACCGCGGAACGATCCCCTCCGAGTACGCGAGCGCCCGGACGAGCCGGTCGTGAGCGACGACCGCGTCCTCGACGGCGAGGGGGTTGCCCTGCGCGCCGATGGGGCTCGCGACGTGTGCGGCGTCGCCGAGGATCAGGAGGCCGTCGCGGGTCCAGGTGTCGGCGATCCCGGGCGAGACGTCCAGCAGCGTCGTGTCGGCGAAGCCGTCGAGGTGCTCGCCGACGGCCGCGGCGACCTCGGGGTCGACGGCGGCGACGCGCTCGCGGAAGGCGTCGAAGCCGGCCTCCCGGACCGTCGGCCACTCGCCGTCCCGGAGGAGGTAGCCGACCTGAAGCTCGCCGCCCCCGAGGCCGAACTGGACGAGGATTCCCTCGCGGGCGATCTGCCCCTGCGCGTCCGTCTCGACCGCGCCGGCCGGGAGCTTGAACCAGACCAGATCGAGCGGCGAGTCGAACAATCCGGGGTCGATCCCGGCCTCCTCGCGGACCGTCGAGTAGCGGCCGTCCGCGCCGACGACGCAGCGCGCCTCGATCGCGACCGTCTCGTCTGCCGTCCGGTCGCGGGCGGTCACGCCGCGGACGGCGCCGGCGTCGTCGGTCAGGAGGCCGGTGACGGTCGTGGCCGGGCGAAACGAGAAGCCGTCGTGGACGCCGGCGCGGTCGACGAGGTGCTCCAGCAGCGCCGGCTGCTCCATCATCAGGACGTACGGGTAGTCGGCGTCGAGCAGCTCGAGGTTCAGGACGGGAACCCGCTCGCCGTACAGCGAGAACGTCCCCTCGGTGACCGTCTCGTGGGCCAGGTCGAGAACGTCGTCGAGCACGTCCATTCCGTCGAACAGGCGGACGACACCGGGATTCCAGCCGAACCCGCGGTACTCGCGCTCGAAGGTGCCCGCCCGCTCCACGAGCGTCACGTCGACGCCGCTGCGCGCCAGCAGATACGAGAGGACGGCGCCGCCGGGACCGCAGCCGACGACGGCGACATCGGTGCGCTCCGTCCGGTCCGCACGGTCGGCGACGGGGTCCCGGTCGCCGGCGGATCGGTCGGCCACGGACGAGTCGGACGCGGGAGCGTCGGACATCGCGCCTCAGTCGTCGGCGCTCGCGGCGTCGACCCCCGCGTCGGCCTCGCCCAGCCCGGGGACGACGCCGTCCTCGCGCCAGCCGCGCGCGTCGTAGTACTCGTCGAGCGCCTCCTCGAACCCCTCGATGTCGTACGGGAGCGCGTCGTCCGCGCGGTCGAAGCCGCGGCGGTTGTTGAACGCTCGCTCCAGTTCGACCACGCGCGCGCCCACCGCCAGCAGGTCGTCGTAGTCGGCGTCGAGCAGGCTCCCGAGCCGCTCCTCGGTCATGAAGTCGCGGCTGAACTTGCAGGCGACCGCCGAGTCGAGGACCGCGTTGTGGTTCTCCGCGTCGGCGACCATCGGCGCCTTGCCGTCGAGCCCGCGCTTGTCGACCGCCTGTTCCTTGTCGACGAGGGGGTACTCCTTCGAGTAGAAGCTGGCGTACATGTGGTCGGCGCCGCGGTTCGAGGTCGCGAACGAGAGGCCCTGCCCGTTGAGTGTCCGACCGTCGTGGGCCGCGAACTCCAGTCTCTTCACCGACCAGTCCTGGACGCCCAGCTCTGGGGCGGCGCGGTGGACGCCCTCCGCGAGCAGGTCGCCGACCTCGCCCTCGCGGTAGGCGGCCTTCCGGAGCAGTTCGCGGGCGCGCTCGGGGTTCGCGAGGTCGTCCTCGCTCTTCAGGTAGGCGGCCATCGTGTCGCCCGCTGAGATGGTGTCGACGCCGAGGCGGTCACACAGGTCGTTGGCCTTCATCACCTCGACCACGTCGTCGACGAGCTGGTTCGACCCCCACGCCATCACCGTCTCGAACTCCGGCCCCTCCGTCTCGACGCCGGCCTCCTCGTCGCGGGTGGGGAGCTTGCAGGCGAACGCACACTGCGAACAGGTGCCCTTCCGGTACTTCTTCGACTCCACGGCGTCCCCCGAGATTCCCTCCGCCCCCTCGAAGGAGGTGCGGGCGAAGTACTCCGTCGGCAGCGCCTCCACGGCGTTGGCGTACTCGGTGACGCTGGTGGTGCCCTGCCGCTTCATCACGTGGTCCGAGGTGGCCGCCTCGCGGTGTACGTCCGTCTGGATCGGATCGATCTCCACGTCGGCTTCGCTGTCGCCGTCGAACGTGAGCACCTTCACGTTCTTGCTGCCGAGGACAGCGCCGAGTCCGGTGCGGCCGAACGCGCGCGACTCGCTGGTCATCACGCACGCGTAGCGAACGAGGTTCTCGCCGGCGGGGCCGATGCACGCGAGATGCTCGGGGTCCAGATCGTGCGCCTCGGCCGCCCACTCGGACACCGCGGGCACCTCCGCGCCCGCGAGATCGGGTACCTCCTCGAACTCGACCCCGTCGTCGCGGATGTGGACCGCAAGCGGCGTGTCGGCGGCGCCGCGGAGTTCGACGGCGGCGTAGCCGGTCGCGGTGAAGTTGCGCGAGAGGAAGCCGCCGGCGTTCGAGGAGGCGAGCCCGTCGGTCAGCGGCGAGACGCTCGTCATGTTCATCCGGCCGGTGAAGCTCATCCGCGAGTGCTGCAGCGGGCCCGTCGAGAGGTAGAGGCGGTTCTCCGGGCCGAGCGGGTCGACGTCGAACGGAACGCGGTCGAACGCCAGCTTCGTGGCGAGGCCGCGGCCGCCGACGAAGTCGCCGAGGGCGTCGTCGATCTCCTCCGTGGTCGTCTCGCGGGCGTCGAGGTCGACCGACAGCAGCGGACCGGTCGCGTGGATCATGCCCACGGGTTGTCCCGCGGAGGTGGTAAATCCCGCTGTCGGTTGGCGTGTCACAGACCGCCGTGTGTCGCCGTCATCGGTGGTATTCGCGGGCCAGCCCGCCACGCTTCGGTTCGGAACCACTATCCCGCCGGCCGTCGGACCCACGAACCGAATGAAGGTCTTCGGATCGAGCGGCACCCGCGGGGTCGTCGGCGAGGAGTTCACCCCGGAGTTCGTCTCCCGGGTCGCCGCGGCCGCCGCCGCGACGTGGGACGCCGAGCGCGTCGCCCTCGGCCGCGACACCCGCACCTCCGGGCGGACGTTCGCCGACGCCGCCGCCGCCGGCGTCACCGCCGCCGGCGTCGACGTGGAGCGGCTCGGCGTCGTCCCCACGCCGAGCCTCGTCCGCTACTGCGAGGTCGAGGCGGTGCCCGGCGTGATGATCACCGCGTCGCACAACCCCCCGGAGTTCAACGGCGTCAAGCTCGTCGGCGACGACGGGATCGAACTCCCGGTGAACCGACTCGAGGTCGTCGAGGAGCGCCTCCTGGCCGAGGAGCCGACGACGGTGTCGTGGGACCGGATGGGCGACTCCCGCCGCGTGCCCGACGCCAACGACGAGTACGTCGCGGAGATGCTCGAGGCGATCGACCGCGACGCCGTCGCCGACGCCGATCTCACGGTCGCGCTCGACCCCGGCCACGGCGCCGGCGCGCTCACCTCGCCGGAGTTCTTCCGCGAACTCGGCTGTGACGTGGTGACGGTCAACGCCCAGCCGGACGGCCACTTCCCCGGCCGCGACCCCGAGCCCGTCGAGGCGAACCTCGACGACCTCGGGCGGCTCGTGCGCGCCGCGGACGCCGACGTGGGGATCGCCCACGACGGCGACGCCGACCGCGCCATCTTCTTCGACGAGGCCGGCGAGTACGTCGAGGGCGACGCCTCGCTGGCGGCGCTCGCCGCCCGCGATCTGGGCGAGGGCGACACCACCGTCGCCGCCGTCAACGTCTCCCAGCGGCTCGTCGACGTGTGCGAGGCCGCCGGCGCGAACCTCGAACTCACGCCCATCGGCTCGACGAACATCATCACCCGGATCAAGGAGCTGTGGCGCGAGGGCGAGTCCGTCCCCATCGCCGGCGAGGGCAACGGCGGGGTGTTCTTCCCCGACTACCGGCTCGTGCGCGACGGCGCGTTCATCGCCGCGAAGTTCCTCGAGCTGCTGGCCGAGCGCGACGCCACGGTGGGCGAGATCGTCGCCCCGTACGAGGACTACACGAACGTCCGCGAGAACCTCTCGTACGACTCCGACGACCAACTGGACGCGATGTTGGAGGCCGCCGAGGCGTACGCGGCCGACGCCGACGCCGAGCCCGACACGAAGGACGGCTACCGGCTCGACTACGGCGACGCGTGGGTGCTCGTGCGACCCTCCGGAACGGAGCCGAAGGTGCGCGTGTACGCCGAGTCCGCCGACCCCGAGCGCGCCGCGTCGCTGGCGCGGGATGTCCGGGAGGCCCTCGAAGCGGCGAAGGCCGACGCCGCGGCGTAGCCGGCCGACGACCCCGGAATAGCCGACCGACGACCGCGTCGCCGGCGACGCCGTGCCCCGGGCGTCCCCGGCGAGGACCCCCGGCACACCCCCCGAACCCTTTCCTCCCGCCGACCCCGAGTCTCGCGTATGGACATCGAGGTTCGGCCGGTCGCCTCGCCGACGGAGTTCCGGGCGGCGCTGGTCGTCAACCGCGCCGCCTGGCGCGACGCCTACGCCGACATCCTCCCCGCCGAGCGGCTGGAGGCGATGACGGTCCCCGAGGGCGTCGATCTACAGGACCGGTACGACCGCGCGACCGGCGACGGCCGGAGATTCCTCGTCGCCGTCGACCGAAAGCCGGGGGCGGTCGTCGGGTTCGCAGACGCGGTGGTCGGCGACGGGCGCAAGGCGTTCTGCGAGCGCGACGACGCGGAGCTGCGGGCGATCTACGTCGACCCCGACGCGCAGGGCGCGGGCGTCGGCTCGGCGCTGCTGGAGGCCGCGGTCGACCGCGTCCCGGACGCGTGCTCGCGGCTGGTGCTGGAGACGTTCACGGAGAACCGCGCCGCACGCGAGTTCTACGAGGCGCGCGGGTTCGAGCGGATCGGCGCGTCGGCGTTCGAGGTGGGCGGGGAGTCGTACCCGACGGCGGTGTACGCGCGGCCGCTGTGAACTGAACCGAGCCGACTGCCGGGGGGGCGCCCCCGACCGTCCTCACGCGTCCGGCTCGTCGAGCGTGTCCGCCAGCAACTCACGTCGCTCGCGCGCCTCGACCAGCTCGGCGGCCGCCTCGCCCGAGGCGACGCGCTCGACCTCCGCGTCGGACAGCTCGGTCTCGGACTCGGCGGCGCGGCGGAGCCGCGCGTAGTCGGAGTGGTCGGCGACCTCGCGCAGCTCGCGGGCGCGGGCGACGGTCCCCTCGGGCGCGAACTTGGCGACGACCGAGACGAGCTCCTCGCGCCGGAACCGCAGTGTTTCGGCCGACGGCGGGGGCCAGTCGACCGTCAGCGGCTCCGCGGACAGCCGTTCGAGGTACGTGCGGTGGGGTCGCACCCGCGCGGTGAACGTCCCCGGGTCCTCGACGTAGTGGTCCAGCTTCGAGGCGGAGTAGTCGGCGTAGTCGAGCAGGTCCGGCAGCGACGCCCCGTCCGCCGGCGACGAGTCGAGGAAGGCGAGCAGCTCCGACGGCGGCGCGGCGTAGTCGACGAACGGCGACTCGGCGGCGTCGGCGACGAACGCCAGCAGCTCGCGGGCCGGCGCTTCCCGACGGAACTCGGCGAACGCGTCGCGGACGGCGTCGTTGTAGGCGGCGATCGGCTCGCGGAGTTCCTCGGTCGGCGCGGTCGGGTCCGCCTCGCCCAGCTCGACCAGCCGCTCCAGCTCGTCGATGCGGTCGTCGAGCGCGCCGAGTCGCCGGTTCGCCTCCCGCGTCGCCTCGTGGACCGCCTCCTCGGCGTCCTCGCGCTCGGCCAGCCGGTGGGCGAGCTCGCGGGCGGGCGAGAGCGCCTCGCGGGCGCGCTCGAAGTCGGACTCCGAGAGCCGCCGGCCGTCGACGGCCTCGTTGGCCTGCTCGAAGGCGTCGTGGCCGGGGACGTCCTCGTCGAGGTCCTCGACGACGGCCGCGAACTCGCCCTGGAACTCGACGTACGCCTGGAAATCGCCGGTGCCGGTCGCCGAGTCGACGTAGCGGTCCAGCAGGCGGTCGGCGCGCCGGAGGGCGTCGCGGACGGTCGCGAGCGTCGACTCGCCGTGCTCCTCGACGGCGGCGACCGCGTCGTCGCGGCGCTCGCGGGCCTCCCGGAGTTCGGCGGCGAGGTCGGCGGCGTCGCGCTCGGCCTCGGGCAGCGGGTCGGGGCGGTCCGCGGTGTCGCCGGCCGCGCCGGAGCGTCCCGACGTTCCGGAGTTACCGGCGTCGCCGGCTGTGTCGCGTGCCATCCCTCACTCGTACACCGCGTCGGGGTCGAACACGCGCTCGCCGACGTGCTCGCCGTCGACCGTTCGATGGAAGCACGACCGGTGCCCGGTGTGGCAGGCGCCGCCGGTCTGCTCGACGAGGTACAGCAGGGCGTCGGCGTCGCAGTCGACGCGGACCTCGCGGACCGCCTGGGTGTGCCCGCTGGTGGCGCCCTTCTCCCACAGCTCCTCGCGCGAGCGCGAGTAGTAGTGCGCGCGGCCCGTCTCGCGCGTCCGGTCGAGCGCCTCCTCGTTCACGTACGCGAGCATCAACACCTCGCCGGAGTCGGCGTCCTGTGCGACCGCGGGGACGAGCCCGTCGTCGCCGAAGTCGACCGCCACGCCGTCGTCGCTCCCGGCGGCGGTCTGGGAATCACTCATCGCCCGTGAGGTCGGTGCAGTCGCGGATAGGTCTTGTGCGTGGTCCGCCGCGGACCGCGTGTGTCGGGTCGGTCCGTCGCGACTCACACCAGCCCCAGCGCCCCGAGCGCGACCGTGAGCACGTCGCCGTAGGTGAGCGCGAGCACGAGCCCGCCGAACAGCGGGACGAGGAACGGGAGCCCCGGCGACACCCACAGCGCGTCCTCGGTCGTGACGCGGTCGAGCCCCTCGCGCAGCGTCTCGGGCGTCGTGCCGTAGGCGCTTCCATCGATCTCGTCGAGGAACCGCTCGGCGGCCCACGGGTCGTCGGTGTCGCCGGCGGCGGCGTCCGTCTCGGCTCCCGCGTCGGCGGTCCGATCGTCGGCGGCGGCGTCAGTAGCGGGCGACTCCGCGTCCGACTCGGGGAACTCGAACCCGCCGTCGTCGACGCCCCCGTCCGTCCGCGGGCCGTCGTGGACCGCGCCGTCGGTCGGCGGCCGCGTCTCGCCGACCGAGGCCGGGTCGCGGTGGCGGTCCGGGTCGTCCCGGACGGCCGCGAGGGTGCTGCCCCGCCAGCGGAGGTACATCCGGAGGGCGTCGAGGTCGAGGCCGCGCTCGGGGCGCAGCCCGTCGACGCGGATGAGCTGCCCGTGCACCTCCGGGAGGTCCTCGACGCCGGTCCACCGGCCGACGACCATCGCCGGCGAGAACCGCCCGGCGGCGAGGTTCGACGCGAACAGCAGGGCGACGTAGCCGGCGCCGAACAGCACCGCGTTCGTCAGCGCCGACATCGCCGTGACGCCGAGCGCCGAGGGAGACGCCGGGAAGCCGACGGTGTGCAGCCACGTCACGTCCGGGAGGATCCACAGCGGAACGACGTACGCCGGCGTCGTCGGGAACGCGACCGCGAGCACGACGAGCGCCTTCATGTCGGCGCCGCCGAAGGCGGCCATCCGGTAGGCGAGCACCGAGAAGGGGACCAGAAAGAGGATCGAGAACCCGACCCGGACGAGGAACAGCCGCCCGGCGTAGCCGTCGAACGGGAACGCCGCCGTCGCGTCGATGACGAGCGCCAGCGCGCCGATCGCGAGCAGCGGTAGCCAGAGGGAGCTCGCGACGCGGCGGGTGCGGATGTCGCGGTAGGCGGCCCACGCGAACCCCGGGATCACGAGCAGCCGGAGGAGGTCGGCCGCGGTGGCGACGCCGAGCACGTTCATACCCCGTCGCGCGCGCCCGACGAGTTAGGCGTTGCCGTCCAGGTCTCGGGCGTGAAAACGCGCCGTCGCCGGTGTGTCGGCGGCGGACGCGTCGCTGACGGGAGGATAAACGGAGAACGTCGGGGCGGTCGCCGCGCTCAGATGACGCGGTTCTGGAGGTAGTCGAGGTGCTTCGCGTTGTAGACGATCTTGATCTCGTCGGCCTGCGGCGAACCGATGCACGTCAGGCGGACGTTCTTGTCCTCGACCTCCTCGTCGGAGAGGATCTGCTGCATGTCCATCTCGATCTCGCCCTCCTTCACGATGGCCGCGCAGTTGGCGCAGGCGCCGGCGCGACACGAGAACGGCCAGTCGTACCCCTGGGCCTCGGCGGCCTCGAGGATGTACTCGCCCTCGTTGACGTCGAGCTCGCCGTAGTCTTCGGCGTCCAGCCCCGCGTCGGCGGCGTTGTCGAAGAGGTCGTCGTCGTCGAGGTCCCAGCCGTTGTCGTCCAGCACTTCGTAGTTAAGGTATTCGACCGTGGGCATTTCGTCCCGCGTTTCGCCGGCCGCACCATTAGTTGTTGCTATCTCGTAGGAGATATCGAGGCCCAGACGGCTTTAGGGACGCCAAAACCGACGATCCGGGGGTCCCGACGATCGCGATCGAACGGCACGTTCGTCAGGGTTCGAACCGCGGCGTCGGAGGTCACACCGGCGTGAGCGCGAACAGCGCGTACGAGCAGACGAACGAGACCGTCGGGGTGAAGATCCAGAAGGAGACGACACGGCCGGTCGTTCCGGCGTCGAACAGGTCCTCGGCGAGGAGCTCCTCCCCGCGCTCCTCGCCCATTCCGGGGACGCCGTCGGCGGCGTCGGGGCGCTCGGCCGCGAGCGCGTCGACGGACACCTCGGGACGCTGCCGGTCGGTCCGGTCCCCGTCGCCGCCGAGCGCGCCGCCGACGGCGCCGCTGACCGCGTCGCCGAGCGTCGTCGTCCGGGTCGCGCGACCCCAGCCGAGCCCGACGATGGACATCGTCGCCGAGACGGCCAGCGAGGCCGGGATCCCGATCGCCGAGAGGAAGGTGATCAGGCTCGCCGAGACCACCTCGACGATGAGCGCCGCCAGCAGCGGGAGGTCGGTGAGGTCGTTGCCGACGGTGTCGAGCGTCCGGCGGGCGATGGTGAACGCGCCGACGGCGATCGCCGCGCCCGCCAGCAGCACGCCCTGGCCCGCGGACACCGAGCCGTTGCCCACAAGCGGCGCGACCGCGTTGGCGACGTTGGAGGCGCCCGCCGAGAACGCCATGTAACAGGCGATGACGAGGACGGCGGCCGTGCCGACGACCTCGCGGCCGGTCGCCCCGGGCGCGATCCCGGGTCGCACGCCGTCGAACTCGACGACGCCGCCGGCCGATCGGTCGATCGCGAAGGCGGCGTCGAGATACGGGTAGAAGTACCGGCCGACGACCGCACAGATCCAGAACGCGACGACCGGCGCGACGAGCCACCAGCCGACGATCCGGAGCATCACGTCGGCGTTGAGCGTCCCCGTCGCCGCGCCGAGGCCCGCGATCGCGCCGACGGCCGTCATCGACGTGGAGGCGGGGACGCCGAACGTGTTGGAGATCAACAGCGCCACCCCGACGAAGAAGAGGACGCCGACGCTCGCCGCGAGCGTGAACGCCGACGACGGGACGATCTCCCCGCCCATCGTCTCGATGACGTTGCGGCCGACCGTCCACCCGCCCGCGAGCGCGAACGCGGACATGAGCGCAGCCGCGGCCGTCTTCGAGAGGGTGCCGCTGCCGACCGCGGGGCCGAAGGAGACCCCGGTCGACGACCCGCCGATGTTGAAGCCGACGAACACCGCGACGACCACCCCGACGACCAACAGTGCCTCGACCACACGTGCACTCCTCGCCGTCGGCATATAAGTCCGGTCGATTTTCGCCGGTCCGCGACAGCGTTTAAGCCGTGGGTCCGGTACTGTGGGGTATGGAATGGAAGACAGACTGGGGCCTGCGGGGCCGGATGGTCCTGACCGGGTTCCTGCTGTTCGCCCTCTACATCGTGTTCATCGCGGTGTTGTCCCAGTACGTGGGACTGCTCGGCATCGTGTTGGTGATGGGGCTGTTCTCGCTGGGGCAGTTCTTCTTCAGCGACAAGCTCGCGTTGTACTCGATGGGCGCGAAGGAGGTGTCGGAGCAGGAGTATCCCGAACTTCACCGGAAGATCACCCGATTATCCCAGCAAGCCGACCTCCCGAAGCCGACGGTCGCGGTCGCGGACACGCGCGTCCCGAACGCCTTCGCCGCGGGTCGCTCCCAGAAGAACTCGACCGTCTGCGTGACGACCGGCCTCCTGCGGACCCTCGACGACGAGGAGCTCGAGGGCGTGCTCGCCCACGAGCTGGCACACGTCAAGAACCGCGACGTGATGGTGATGACCATCGCGTCGTTCCTCTCGACGCTGGCGTTCATCGTCGTACGCTGGGGCTGGCTGTTCGGCGGCGGCGAGGGTCGCGGCGGCAACCAGGCGCCGGTGCTGGTCGCCATCCTCGTCTCGTTGGTCGTGTGGGTGATCTCGTTCCTGCTCATCCGCGCGCTCTCGCGGTACCGCGAGTTCGCGGCCGACCGCGGCGGCGCGGCCATCACCGGCAAGCCGGGCGCGCTCGCCTCGGCGCTGATGACCATCGACAGCGGGATGGAACGGGTCCCCCAGGAGGACCTGCGCGACACCGCCGAGATGAACGCCTTCTTCGTCATCCCGATCCGGTCCGGGTTCGTCGGGAAGCTGTTCTCGACGCACCCGAGCACCGAGAAGCGCGTCGACCGGCTGCAGGAACTCGAACGGCAGTTCGAGACGGCCTGATCGGGCCCGAGGTTCGCGTTCCGCGGATCGGGACGGATTCTCCCGGCCGGTGTGAAGCTTGAAATACGAACCCGCGGAACGGACGCGTATGAGCGACCGCACGTACGACATCTCCGGGATCGAGCTCACCGACGACACCTACACCGTCGTCCAGAGCCTCGTGCGCAACAAGTACCGCGCGGTCGACGCCGCCGGCGACGTCGTCCTCCGGGGCAAACAGAAGATGTTCAAGCTGAAGGAGGAGTTCCCGTTCGTCGACGCCGACGGGAACGAGGTGTTCACCGTGAAGGCGGCGGGGATGCTCGACGTCGCCGGCAACTACGTCCTCGCCGACTCGCGAACGGGCGAGGAGCTCGTGATCCTCGACAACGACTACTCGATCCTGCAGGACACGTGGACGATCCGCGACGCCGAGACGGAGGCGGCGATCGCGCGGATCGACTCCCGCGGCGCCGTGACGACGATCGCACGGAACGTCCTCCCGTTCGGCGAGCTGATCCCCCACCGGTACGAGATCACCGACGCGAACGGCGCCCACGTCGGCACGATCGCCGGGAAGTTCTCGCTGGCGGATACCTACGAGATCACCATCGACGACGCGACTGGTGTGCCGAAGGAGGCGGTCGTCGCCGCCGCGATGGTGATCGACGCGATCCAGGGGAACTGACGGCGCCGACGACCCGCTGTTCCGACGCGGAAGCGTACGCGCGCGAGCGACGGCTTGAACACGGCTCCCCTCGCAGTACCGACAGCGCCAATGGGGATTCTCGACACACTCAGATCCGTGCTCGGCTCGCGCGCGGAAGCCGACGCCGTCAGCGACGCCGACCCCGAGGACCTGTTCGGCATGAGCACCGCCTACGTCACGATGGAGGCGGACCTGGGGTTCGACCCCGTCGGCGAGGCCGCGCTGTGTTTCTCGTCGGTCGACTCGACCGACTTCGCCGACACGGTCGACGCCGTGGAGTCGATCCTCGACGCGGGCAGCGAGGAGACGGGGACGACGTTCCGCCGCCACGAGGACGACCACGGCTACCACTGGGTCGTCCTCGCCGACGACGACCCGGAGGACCTCGTCACGTCCGTCCACTTCGCTGCCGACGAGTTCGTCGAGCGGGGCTACGGCTCGCGGCTGCTGGCGGCCCTCTTCGGCTTCGTGGACGGCGGTGACGCCGACCGGCACGCCTACTGGATCTATTCGTTCCGCCGAGGCGCGTACTACCCGTTCGCCCCCGAGTCGACCAGCGAGCGCGACTCCAAGCTGGAGTTCAAGCTCGAATCGGTGCTCGACGGCGAACTCGGCATCGAGTCGGACAAGGAGTACTGGTACCCGCTGTGGCCGAGCGTCCCGAACGGCCACCCCTGGGAGTAGCCCCGGTCGACTCACCGCCCTCCCCGTCCACCCCTACGCCCCGTTCACCTCCTACACCCCGCACACTCCGGCAATCCCGGCCGCCTCGACCGTCCATCCCGACAGCCGGACCGCCACGGCCGCACCGCGTTCGACTCCCCATCGCTTCTGAACCCTCGGACACCGTTCGTGATCGACCCGTCGGCGTACCGCAGTTTCACTTTCACTCTACTGTTAACGAGGGTTTATGAGGGGAGCCGGGCAAGGACGGGGTACGATGGCAGAAGACGACCTTCAGGAACTCCCCGGCGTCGGCCCCGCGACCGCAGACAAGCTCGTCGAGGCCGGCTTCGACAGCTACCAGAGCATCGCGGTCGCGAGCCCCGCCGAGCTGGGCAACACGGCCGACATCGGCGACTCGACGGCGAACGACATCATCCAGGGCGCCCGCAAGGCGGCCGACGTGGGCGGCTTCGAGTCGGGCGCGCAGGTGTTGGAGCGACGCGAGCAGATCGGCAAGCTCTCCTGGCAGATCGACGAGGCCGACGACCTGCTCGGCGGCGGCCTGGAGACCCAGTCGATCACCGAGGTGTACGGCGAGTTCGGCGCCGGCAAGTCGCAGGTGACCCACCAGATGTCCGTCAACGTCCAGCTCTCCAAGGACGACGGCGGGCTCGACGGCGCGGCGATCTTCGTCGACTCCGAGGACACGTTCCGCCCCGAGCGGATCGACGACATGGTCCGCGGGCTGGACGACGAGATCCTCGAACGGGAGTTCGAGCGCCGCGAGATCGAGGGATCGCCGGACAACGACGACGACATGCGGACGCTCGTCGAGGACTTCCTCGACCACATCCACGTCGCGAAGGCGTTCAACTCCAACCACCAGATCCTCCTGGCCGAGAAGGCGAAGGAGCTCGCGAGCGAGCACGAGGACACCGACTGGCCCGTCCGGATGCTCACCGTCGACTCGCTGACTGCCCACTTCCGCGCCGAGTACGTCGGCCGCGGCGAGCTCGCCGAGCGCCAGCAGAAGCTCAACAAGCACCTCCACGACCTGATGCGCATCGGCGACCTCTACAACTGCGTCGTGCTCGTGACGAACCAGGTCGCCTCCAACCCCGACTCCTACTTCGGCGACCCGACCCAGCCGATCGGCGGCAACATCCTGGGTCACACCTCGACGTTCCGCATCTACCTCCGCAAGTCGAAGGGCGACAAGCGGATCGTGCGGCTCGTCGACGCGCCGAACCTGGCGGACGGCGAGGCCGTGATGCGCGTCCAGGACGGCGGTCTCAAGCCGGAGTAGACCACCCGCCGTCCGGCCCGTGACAGCTACCGGGTCGGCGACGAGTGCCTGGCGAATCCGTGAGAGTTTTTAACACAGTTCGCGCCCTGCGTACGGGTATGAGCACCGAAACGGCGTCCGGAGGGTTCGCCCTCCACACGGAGTCGATGACCGGACTGCACTGGCTCGGCGTCGCGCTCGCGACGATCACCGGCGTGATCCACCTGTGGCTCGCGTACGCCTTCCGCGCGGACGAGACCGCGCTGGCCGTCGCCTTCCTGATCGCCGCGGTCGGCTTCTTCGGGGGCGTCGCGGCGGTGTTGCTCGATTACCGACGGCGCCTGTTGTACGTGCTCGGCATCCCCTTCACGGCCGGTCAGATACCGATCTGGTACGTCGTGAACGCCCCGAACTTCGGCGCGACCGGCATCGCGGACAAGGTGGTGCAGGTGGTCCTCATCGTCGTCCTCGCGGTCCTCTACCGACGCGAGTCGTAGGCCGTGATGGCGTTCACCCACGCCCTCGCCGGCGCGGTGCTGGCGGCGCCCGTGGTCGCGTTCGCGCCCGAGTTGGCGGTTCCGGCAGCCCTCGCGGGGATCGTCGGCGGGCTCGTCCCCGATGTCGACCTGTTCGTCGGTCGCCACCGGCGGACGCTGCACTTCCCGGTGCTGGGGTGGGCGCTGGCGCTCCCGGCGACCGCGCTCGCGACGCTGGCGCCGACGGAGGTCACCGTCGCGGCGGCGGTGGGATGCGTCTCGTTCGCCGTCCACGCCGGCACCGACGCCCTCGGCGCCGGCGACGAGATCCGCCCGTGGGAACGCACCTCCTCGGAGGCCGTCTACGACCACCTCCACGGCCGGTGGATCCGGGCGCGTTACTGGATCCGCTACGACGGCGCCCCGGAGGACGCCGTCGCGACGGCGGCGCTCGCGGCGCCGGTCGTCGCGTTCTACCCCGCGCCGCTCCCGGCGGTCGCGGCCGCCTGCGTCGGCCTCGGCGTCGCGTACGCCGCCGTCCGTCGCCGGCTCCCCCCGGTCGTCGAGGAGTTGGTCGGATGAGCATCCCACGTCGCCGTCGGGACCGTACGCGCCGTCGGGGGCCTACGACACGTTTAGTGTGCCGGAGCCGTTGGGATCGGCCATCAGATCGGCCGCCTCGACCCGGACGACTCATCCCGCCGCGTCGAGGGGGGCGGGTCCGAGCGGATCGAGCCGCGGTCGGCACGCCCACACGACTCCGATGACATACCGAACGACCGTCACGCGTCAGTTCGTCGCACAGCACTTTCTCACCGTTCCCGACCCGGGTCCCGAGGGGGAGCGTCACTCGCACGTGTTCTCGGTCGAGGCGACCTTCGCCGGCCCGTCGCTGAACGAGTACGACTACCTCGTCGACATCGACGACGTGCGCGCGGCGCTCGACGACGTCGAGGACCGCTACCGCGACGCGACGCTGAACGACCTGCCCGAGTTCGAGGGGTACAACCCAAGCGTCGAGCGGTTCGCGCGCGTCATCCACGAGCGCCTCGCCCCGGCCGCCGCCGGCGACCCGGCCGAGACGCTCCGCGTGACCGTGTGGGAGGACGACGAGGCCGCCGCCGGCTACGAGGGACCGGTCGAGGCGGCGGGAGCGAACCGCGGTGATGGGTGAGGACGCGTCCGCCGACCGCGACCTCGCGGTCGCGCTCGTCGTCGCGGGCGACCCCGAAACCACCTCGGGCGGGTTCCGCTACGACCGCAGGCTCGTCGCCGGGCTGCGAGCGACCGGCGCGTCCGTCCGTGTGTTCTCGGTGCCGTGGCGGCGGTACCCGCTCGGCGTGTTCGACACCCCCGGACTCGCGACCGGGATCCCGGCGGGCCTGCGCGGGGCCGACGTGGTCGTCGTCGACGAGCTCGCCCATCCCGGCACGGCGGGACTCGCCAGTCGGCTCCGCCGCGGCGGCACGCCGGTCGTCGGGCTGGTTCACCACCTCCGACGCGCCGAGGGCGGTCGTCTCGCGCCGGTCGCGACACTGCTGGAGCGACGATTCCTTCGGAGCTGCTCGGCCGCGATCTGCGTCAGCGAGACGACCGAACGCGACGTGCTCGACCTGGTCGGGAGGATCGCCACGCACGTCGCCCCGCCGCCCGCCGACCAGTTCGACCCGGCGGTGACGCCGGCCGACGTGGACCGGCGCGCGGGGGAGTCGCCGCTGCGGGTCGTCTCGCTGGGGTCGCTCGTCCCCCGGAAGGGACACCCGACACTGTTGCGGGCGGTCGCCGGCGTCGACGCCGACTGGGAGGTCGCGGTCGTCGGCCCCGAGCCCGAGCCGGAACACGCCCGCGCGGTGCGGACGCTGGCAGACGACCTCTCGGTCGCCGACCGCGTGTCGTTTCACGGGGAACTGGCGACGGCCGACCTCGCGGGCGTCCTCCGGAAGTCGCACGTCCTCGCGGTCCCCTCGGCGTACGAGGGCTTCGGGATGGCGTACCTGGAGGGGATGGGCTTCGGCCTCCCGGCGGTCGCCTCCGCGGCCGGCGGGGCGTCCTCGGTCGTCGCCGACGGCGAGAACGGTTTCCTCATCGATCCCGGCGACGTTACGGGGGTCGAGCGCGCGCTCGCGGCGCTCGCGGGCGACCGCGACCGTCTGGCCCGAATGGGGCAAAGCGCGCTCCGGCGGTTCGAGCGCCACCCCGAGTGGAGCGACACCGTCGCCGGGGTCCGCGACTTCCTCGCGGAGACGCGGGAGGTGGCCGATGGAGGGTGACGACGTGGCGTACCTGGAGGCGGCGCGCACCGTCGACGACCGCGCCCACAGCGACGCCGCGAGCGCGGCCTTCAGGGCTGCGCTGCGAGGGAGAGGTCGCGGGGACGGCGGTGACGGCGGTGACGGCGGTGACGACGGTGAGGACGACGGCGATGAGGAGGGCGTCCGCGTCCTCGAAGCCGGCGCCGGCACCTGCGGGCTGCTCCGCCGGCTGTTGTCCGACGGCGCGCTCCCGACGGGCGAGTGGGTCGCCGTCGACACCGACGGGCGGGTGCTGTCCGCGGGTCGCGACCGGCTGCGCGCGGAGGCACGCGAAGCCGGATACGGAGTCGAAACCGAGGGGTCGGAGCTCCGCCTCGACAGGCCCGACGGTGACGCGACGCTTCGCGTCCGACTCGCGGTCGGCGACGCCCGCGAGGTCGCCGCCGACCGCGGGGGCGACTTCGACGGCGTCGTCGCGCGGTCGTTCGCCGACCTGTTGGCGCCCGACGACGTGCTCGCGCTGCTCCGTGCGGCCGCGCCGGACGGCTGGTACCACCTCCCGCTCACCTTCGACGGCGAGACGCGGTTCTCGCCGTCACACCCGGCCGACGACGCCGTGATCGAGGCGTTCCACGGGACGATGCGAAACCGCGGCCGGGCGGCGACGCTGCTTTCCGAGCGGTTCCGGGAGGCGGGGTCGCCGCCGGCGGTCGACGCCCGCGCCGACTGGGTGGTGGAGGGGGACGGAACCGGCGGCTACCCGGCCGACGAGGCGACGTTCCTGCGGGTCGTCCTCGACACGGTGGTCGCGTCCGTCGAGGAATCGGGGGCGGTGCCGGACCGGACGCTGGCCGACTGGCGGGAGACGCGCGAGGCGCAGCTGGCGCGCGGCGAGTTGCGGTACGTCGCGGAGAACAGGGACCTGTTCGGGCGGGTGCCGTAGCGCCGGCCCGGAGGTGCTCGGTTGCCCGGGGGGTATCCGAGGCGGCCGACCGGCGGCTCAGTCCTCGGTCTTCGTCACGTCGAGGTCGTCGATCTCGCCCTCGTGGAGCTTCGCGCCGTCCTGTGCGACCTGGCGAGCGAGCACGGCGCACTTGATCCGCATCGGGGAGATGTCGACGCCGAGCATCTCGGTGATGTCGTCGGTGTCCATCGCCTCCAGCTCGTCGAGGGTCATCCCCCGCAGGCGCTCGGAGAGCATCGAGGCGGACGCCTGCGAGATGGCGCAGCCGTCGCCCGAGAACGCGACGTACTCGATCGTCTCGCCGTCGTCCTCCAGGCGCACGTCGACGGTGATCGTGTCGCCGCAGGAGGGGTTCTCGCCGGTGTGGGAGAACGTGGCGTCGTCGAGTTCGCCGTAGTTGCGCGGGTTCTTGTAGTGATCCAGGATCTGCTGGCGATACATGTCGGAGCCGCCGCCAATGCCCATTGTTGGCGGGAATTGGCGAGTGCGTCGGTTAAGGGTTCTGGGGAGCGCGGCGACCGGCGGGGGAGTTCGGGAGGGGACGGCGACCGACCTCCCGAGTTCGACGGCAGTTGCCCTCGCGGAGAAGTTACGAAATACGATTACATTTTCAGGGAAGAATGCAGAAAAGTTAACTTTCATACCTCACATGTAGGTGTCGAGGTGCGCCGGCGGACGGGCTTCCGGTTCCGACTCGAACTGACATTCACCACGAACCGCACGCCGCCGCCGCACCGTCGGTCGAGTTCTTTCGGGGTATTCGTCGAGAAGCCGCGGAACCCGTCATCGGGGGTATGTACGCCGGATCGGCGCTCCGGTGTGCGGGGGTACGGCGTGCGGCGCTACGGTGTGCGGCGGACGGGCCCTACGCGAACAGCCGCAGTTACGCGAACAGCTGTCGCGCGTCGTCGACCGCCTCGACCAGCGTGTCGATCTCCTCGCGCGTGTTGTAGATGTAGAAGGACGCGCGGGCGCTGGCGGCGATCCCGAGCTTGTCGTGCAGCGGCTGGGTGCAGTGGTCGCCGGCGCGGACCGCGACGCCGTGGTCGTTGAGGATGCTGGAGAGGTCGTGGGCGTGGACGCCGTCGACGTTGAACGCGACCAGTCCCGCGCGATCGTCGCCCGGCGGGCCGTAGATGTCCACGTCGTCGTACTCCGTCAGCCGGTCGTACGCGTACTCCGCGAGTAGCCCCTCGTGGGCGTGGACGTTCTCCATGCCCAGGTCCTCCAGGTAGTCGATGGCCGCGTGCAGGGCGATCCCCTGCTCGATGACGGGCGTGCCGGCCTCGAACTTCCACGGGAGGACCTCCCACTCGCTGTCCTCGAAGGTGACCTTCCGTATCATCTCCCCGCCGTAGAGGTACGGCTGCATCTCCTCCAGGAGGTGCTCCTTGCCGTACAGCACGCCGATCCCGGTGGGGCCGCACATCTTGTGGCCCGAGAAGGCGAAGAAGTCCGCGTCGATGTCGCCCACGTCGACGGGCATGTGCGGCACCGACTGCGCGCCGTCGACGAAGATCAGCCCGTCGTGGTCGTGGACCAGATCCGCGAGTTCGGCGACGGGGTTCACCGTCCCGAGGGTGTTGGAGACGTGGACGACGTTCGCCATCGCGGTGTCGTCGTCGATCAGTTCGCGGGCGTGGTCCATGTCGAGGCGGCCGTCCTCGTCGACGCGGATGAACCGCACGTCGGCGCCGGTCTTCTTTCCGATCTGCTGCCACGTGACCAGCGACGCGTGGTGTTCCATCTCGGTGAGGACGACGTTGTCCCCGGGGCCGAGCTCGTTCAGCCCCCACGCGTACGCGACGAGGTTCTCTGCCTCGGTCGTGTTCTTCGTGAAGACGACCTCCTCGCGCCCGTCGGCGCCGATGAACTCGGCGACGCGGTCGTGGGCGTCCTCGTAGGCGGTGCTGGCCTCCTGACTCAACTGGTGGATCCCGCGGTGGACGTTGGAGTTGTACGAGCGGTAGTAGTCCGCGATCGTGTCGACCACCCGATCGGGCGTGTGGCTCGTGGCCGCGTTGTCGAGGTACACGAGCGGCTTCGTGTCCCCCTCGCTCTCGCCGGGGACGGTCACGTCGCCGCCGACCTTCCGGTCGAGGACGGGGAAGTCCGCCCGGACGGCCTCGACGTCGAGCGGGTACGGTTCCTGCTCAGGCGCTTCCATTACCGGGTACGAGGGGTCGGAGGGGTAACATCCCTTCGGTCAGCCGGGAGAACAGTAACCGAAACCGGATACATTTCGCCGGACACGTGTCCCGTCGCGGTCCGAGTTCGGGGGCTTACAGCCAGAGCAACTGCGCGTGCAGGGTGTCGCCGACCGCCAGCACGCGGTCGGCGTCGATGACGCCGGCGTCGACGGCGACGCCGACGCAGCCCTCACCCACGAGGTTCGCGGTGTCGGCGTCGTACAGGCCCTCGACGACGGCGTCGGCGTCGGCCGGCTCGGCCTCGTCGCCGCCGTAGAACTCCTCGGTCACCTCAAGCGAAACGTCGTCGTCCTCGAAGGTCTCGCCGAGCACGTCCGCGTCGCAGACGGCGACGAGCGTTCCTTCGGGCGTCTCGCGGCGCGTGAGCAGGAATTCGGCGTCGGACGGGTCGGCGTCGGCGGGGGTCGCGTCGCTCGAGTCGGTCGCGTCGTCTCCCGTCCCGTCCGCCGCGGCGCCGTCGGTCGCGCCGAGGTCCGTCCCCTCGCCCGCGCCGTCCTCGGGCATCTACAGGCCCCCGAGGTCGAGGTCGTCGTCGCCGTCGCCGGAGCGGTCCCCGAGACCGCCCGGGGCGCCGCCCGCTCCGCCGGCGTCGCCGCCTCTTCTGCCGCCCCGCTCGCCGTCCATCCCGCCGGTCGCTCCGGCGCCGGCCGCTCCCGCGCCTCCCTCCGCGTGCTCCTCGACCATCCGCTGTTCGGCCTCCTCGCGGATCTCCTCGGCGCGCTCGGCGGCCTCCTCGGCCTCGTCCTCGCGGCCGAGCTCGTCGAGCGCGCGGGCCTTCTCCTCGAGCACCTCGGCGTTGCGCATCCCCAGTCGGATCGCGTTGTCGAAGGCGTTCACCGCGTCCTCCAGCAGACCGCGCTCGACGAGGAAGAAGCCGCGGTTGTACCACGCCTGCGGGAAGCGCGGGTCGATCTCGACGGCCTTCTCGGCGTGTTCCAGCGCCTGCTCGCCCTGGCCGTTCTCGTGGAGCGCGTACGCGAGGTTCGTCTCGGCGCTGGCGGCGTGCTCGGAGTCGTCGTCGATGCGCAGCGCCTCCCGATACGAGCCGATCGCCTCGTCCCACTCCTCCAGCTGGGCGTGGGCGGCCCCCTTGTTCACCCACGCCTCCTGCTCGGCGAGGGAGTCCTCGTCGGCGAACTGGGCGGCGCGCTCGAACGTCTCGGTCGCCTCCTCGAAGCGGTTGATCCCCATGTACGACAGCCCCACGTCCATGAGGCTCTCCACGTCGACGCGGTCCTTCGGGATGTTGCGCTCGTCGAGCAGGTCGGTGATGACGCGCGTGTCGACGGGGTCGACCTGCGAGGGGTCGGCGTTCAGCTCCTCGGGGTCGAGCGTGAACTCCTCGTAGTCCTCGTCGAGGCCCTGCCCCTCGGAGAACTGGTGCGGTCGGCGTTCGGGCTCGTCGTCGCTCATTACCGGTGTCTCGACCGCGTGGACGGATGTATGTTGCGCGTGCGACTCGGAGAGTCGCCGCGACTCCGAGAGTCGCCGCGGTTTTTTGATCTCCGCCGACGAGACTCCCGTATGCCGCGACTGTTCGTCTCCGTCGACCTGCCGGACCGGCTCGCGGACGAGTTCGCCGCCGTCCAGGACCCGCTTCGTGACATCGAGAGCCTGCGCTTCACCGACCCCGAGCAGGCGCACTGTACGGTGAAGTTCCTCGGCGACACCGACGACTCGCGCGTCGGCGACGTGGTCGAGGCGCTGGAGTCGGCGGTGGACTCGGCCGCCGTCGACCCGTTCGAGGTCGAGGTCGGCGACCTCGGCGTCTTCCCCTCGCGGGAGTACATCAGCGTGATCTGGGCCGGCGTCCGGGAGGGTCACGGCGCCGACGAGCTGACGCGGCTCGCTGAGGCCGTCGAGCGCGAGACGGTCGACCGAGGGTTCGAGGAGTCGGATCACGAGTTCACGCCGCATTTCACCCTCGCGCGGATGGACGACGCCCGCGGGAAGGACAGGGTACTCGACTACCTCGACGAGGACCCCACGGTGGGGCGGTTCGAGGTGGACGAGATCCGGCTCACGGAATCGACGCTGACCGAGGGCGGACCCGTGTACGAGACGCGGACGCGGGTGTCGCTGTAGCCGCTCCAGCGGCCCTGGCGACGGCACCGGGGTTCATCGGCCGCCGCATCGAACCGTGGGGCATGGTCGCGGACGACGGCGCGGACGGCGGGGACGGCGGGGACGCCGGCGTCGGACACGAACGGGAGGCCGAACGCGAGGGGGAGATCCCCGCCTCGAACGAGACGGTCATCGATCGGCTGGCCGAGACCGGCGTCGACGAGATGGACCGCGGAGCGCCGGCACTGTTCCTGTCCGCGCTCTCGGCCGGGCTCGACATCGGCTTCGGGCCGCTGTTGGTCGCGGTCGTGACGACGCTGACGGTGGCGGGGGGCGACCCCGTGGTCGACCGCCTGTACGTCGGCGCGGCGTACTCGGTGGGGTTCGTGTTCGTCGTCCTCGGCGGCTCGGAGCTGTTCACCGAACACACCTCCCTCGCCGTCGTCCCCGTGCTCGACGACCGCGCCGGCCTCGGCGACCTCGGGCGGCTCTGGTCGCTCGTGTACGCCGGCAACGTCGTCGGCGGGGTCGCCTTCGCCGTCTTCGTCGTCTGGTTCGCGCCCGCCTACGGCCTCGCGAGCACGGCGTCGTTCGCCGAGCTCGCCGAGCCATTCCTCGACCAGCCGACGGCGGTCCTGTTCGCGGGGGCCGTGCTCACGGGATGGATGATGGGACTGCTCGCGTGGCTCGTCGCCGCCGCCGACTCCACCATCGCCCGGGTCGTCTTCGTCGTGCTCGTCACCGGGGCCATCGGCTTCGCGCACCTCCCGCACTCGATCGCCGGCAACGTCGAGGTCCTGGCGGCGACGCTGGCCGATCCCGACATCGGCGTGGCCGAGTACGTCCGGTTTATGGCGCTGACCACCGCCGGCAACGTCGGCGGCGGCGCGGTCTTCGTCGCCCTGCTCAAGTACGGCTTCGTCCTCGGGACCGTCGAGGGCGAGCCGTGACTGCGTGCGGCCGGTCGGTCGATTCGCTGGCTCAGGTCCCGTGCTGCCACGAGCCCATGTACTCGCGCTGCTCGTCGCTGAGGTCGTCGAACTCGACGCCCTCGGCCGCGAGCTTCACCTCGGCGACCTCGCGGTCGAGGTCGTCGGGAACCTCGTGGACGCCGGCGTCGTAGTCGTCGCCGTTCTCGACGAGTTCGCGCACGCAGACGGCCTGCACGCCGAACGACTGGTCCATGACCTCGACCGGGTGGCCCAGGGCGATGGGCGCCGCGAGGTTGACGAGGCGCCCCTCCGCGAGCACGTTCAGCCGGCGGCCGTCGGCCATCTCGTAGGCCTCGACGCCGTCGCGGGCCTCGTAGCGGTCGACCGCGAGGTCGTCCAGCTGGTCGAGGTTGATCTCCACGTCGAAGTGGCCCGCGTTCGCGAGGAGGACGCCGTCCTGCATGACCCGGAAGTGCTCCTCGGTGATCACGTCGCGGTTGCCCGTCGTCGTGATGAACACGTCACCCTCCTTCGCGGCTTCCTCCATCGGCATCACGTCGTAGCCCTCCATGTGCGCCTCCAGCGCCTTCCGGGAGTCGACCTCGCAGACGATGACGTTCGCGTTCTGGCCGGCGGCCTTCTTGGCGACGCCCTTGCCGCAGTAGCCGAAGCCGGCGACGACGACGTCCTTGCCGGCGAACGAGAGGTTCGTCGTCATCGCGATGGTCGCGAGCGAGGACTCGCCGGTGCCGTGGACGTTGTCGAACAGGCGCTTCATCGGCGTGTCGTTCACGGCGAAGACGGGGTAGTGAAGCTCGCCGTCGGCGTCCATCGCGCGCAGGCGGTGGACGCCGGTGGTGGTCTCCTCGGCCCCGCCGACGATGGAGTCGATGAGCTCGGGGTAGTCCTCGTGGATGGCCGCGACCATGTCCATCCCGTCGTCGACGGTGATCGTCGGCTCGTGCGAGATGACGGACTCGATGGCGGCGTAGTAGTCCTCGTCGCCGACGCCGCGGACGGCGTAGGAGGTGATGTTCTCGTGGGCGTCGAGGGCCGCGCTCACGTCGTCGTGGGTGGAGAGCGGGTTGCAGCCGGTGATTGCGACCTCGGCGCCGCCGTCGGCGAGCAGCTCGACGAGGTTCGCGGTCTTCGCCTCGACGTGCATCGCCATGCCGATCGTCTGGCCGGCGAAGGGGTTCGTCTCGGTGAACTCCTCGCGCAGGTGCGAGAGGATGGGCATGTGCTGGAGCGCCCAGTCCATCTTGCGGCGGCCCTCCTCGCGTGCGGAGTCGGGGTCGTCGAGGTGGTCCGTGACGGGTGCGTACGACTGTGTACTCATTATGATCGGTGGTGGCGTGCGTGCGGTTTAATCCCGCCGGATGCGGGTTGGTTCGATCGGTCGTGAACGATGGAAGAGTCGAGGGTGAGCACGCCACGGAGCAGGAGTGCTCGAAAGCCCCCGCGGCTGTGCGCTCGGGGGACTCGTTGCGCGCGCTCGCTTCGCTCGCGTGCTTACGTCGTCCGCCTTCCCGCACACCCGCG
The DNA here is from genome assembly GCF_019880245.1 of Halobaculum roseum. Lineage (NCBI taxonomy): Archaea > Methanobacteriati > Methanobacteriota > Halobacteria > Halobacteriales > Haloferacaceae > Halobaculum > Halobaculum roseum. Next base: position 1,766,059 of record NZ_CP082286.1, on the reverse strand, counting down.
GCCCCTTTCAGTCCCACCCGACCGCACAGCACCGCACCGTCGCCACCTCCTCCCCAGCCGATTCGCTCGGTCGCTATTGCTCCCTCGCTCATCCCTCGCGCGCGTCCGGCGGGCACGGAGGCCCGCCGGCACGCGCCACCGCAGGTAACGCGTTACTCCTCAGCGCGCGCGACGAGCACCTCCGCGTGCTCCTGTGCCCGTTCACGCACGTCCTCCTCGTCGAGAACGAGCACCTCGCGGTCGCGCATCAACACCTCGCCGTCACACACCGTGTGCCGAACGTCGCTGCCGCGGGCGGCGTACGCGAGGTGCGAGACGAGGTCGTGTTCGGGGGTGAGGTGGGCCGATTCGAGGTCGACGACCGCGAGGTCGGCGTTCGCGCCCGCCTCGATCCGCCCGGAGTCGAACCCGAGGGCCTCGGCGCCGCCCGCGGTCGCCATCCGCACGGCGGTCTCGGCGTCGACCGCGGCGGCGTCGTCCGCGGCGAGCTTGCCGACCATCGCGGCGTCGCGCAGCTCGTCGAAGAGGTCGAGGTCGTTGTTCGAGGCCGCGCCGTCGGTGCCGAGCGCGACGGTCACGCCCGCATCGAGCATGTCCTGGACGGGCGCCATCCCGGACGCGAGCTTCATGTTCGAGGCCGGGCAGTGGACGACGCTCGTGTCGCGCTCGGCGAGCGTCGCGATCTCTGTGTCGTCGAGGTGGACGCCGTGGGCGACGAAGGTGTCCTCGGCGAGCAGGCCGAGGTCGTCGGCGTACGCGGTCGGCCGGACGCCCGCCTCGGCGTCGATCTCCTCGATGTAGGTCTCCGTCTCGTTCAGGTGGAAGTGCAGCGGGACGCCCGCCTCGCGGACCGTCGGCACGAACTCCTCGAAGTACTCGGTGCCGACGGTGTGGGGCGCGTGGGGCATCACCGCCGTTCGGATCCGGCCGTCGGCGGCGCCGTCGTACTCCTCGGCGACGGCGACCGACTCGGCGAAGTCCTCCCGTGCGGCCGCCTCGTCCTTGCCGACGGTGACGACGCCGTGGCCGACGCGGGCGCGGAGGCCGGCCTCGCGGACCGCCTCGACGACCTCGCCGACGTGGAAGTACATGTCCGCGAACGCGGTGGTGCCGCTCCGGATCAGCTCGACGGCAGCCAGCCGGGTGCCCACACCGACGTCCGCGGGCGTCAACTCCGCCTCCGCGGGCCAGATGTCCTCCTGGAGCCAGTCTTCGAGGTTCTTGTCGTCGGCGTACCCGCGCAGCAGCGTCATCGTCGCGTGGCCGTGGGCGTTCACGAGCCCCGGCATCACGAGCGAGTCGGTCGCGTCGAGCGTCTCGTCGGCGTCGCCCGCGAGGTCGGGGGCCACGTCGAGGATCTCGCCCGCGTCGGCGTCGATCAGCACGTCCGCTCGGATCACGTCGAACTCGGGCGTGAGGACGCGCCCGTCGGTGACGGCGAGTGTGTCGGTCATGTCCGTGGGTGGCGCTCGGCGGCTACTCAATCCGTCGGGTTCGGCGCGCGAGGGGCCCGGGTGCGCTCACACCGAGACCGTGACCTTACGCGAGGAACACGACCAGCGCGACCGAGATGAACACGACCTTCAGCCCGGTGTTCACCGCGATCACCTTCGAGCCGAACTCCGGCCCCCAGATCCCGTACTGGAACGGGATCGACCGCTTGAACGTCGAGAACGCAAAGGAGACGATCCCGCCGATCAACATCCCGGCGACGGCCTGCTCGGGCGTCAGCGTCGACCCGATCAGCGGCGCGAACGCGGCCACGCCCGCGGTCGTGTCGAAGACGAACACGAGGATCGCGGGGACGACCGCCGCGGGGAGCCCGGCCACCTCCGCCAGCGGCCCCGCGACCTCCGAGAGCGCCCGGAGGTCGACGCGGGCGACCAGCACCGTGACGAGCACGTACACGAACGCGAGCCGCGGGACGATCCGCCGGAGCGTCGACCACGTGGAGTCGGCGGCCGACTCGGCGCGCTCGCGCAACGACGCTCCGTCGTCCGTCTCCCCGGGCGTCGCGTCCGCCGGGTCGTCCGCTCCACCATCCGCCGCCTCGCCGGACGCCCCGCCGTCTGCCGCCTCGCCGTCGGCCGCCCCGCCGTCGGTCGCCTCCCGGAGCGTCTCGGGGTCCGGCTCCGGGTCCGATTCCGGGCGGCTCCCCGCCTCCCCGCGCAGGAGGAGCGCGCCGGCGAGCACGCCCGTCAGGGTGATCCCGAGCGCGATGGCGCCGCGCGTGCCGACGTACAGCACGCCCGTCTCGCGGCCGAGGATCGGGATGACGACGGGGACGTAGAACGTGAACAGGTGCTGCACGAAGCCGAAGAACGTGTTGATGACGACGGCGACCATCGTCGCCCGGTCCGACAGCCGGCCGGACTCACGGAAGTCCGCGAGCATGCCGTAGCCCGCCGTCGTCGACGCCGCGGTCGTGACGATGGCGGTGCCGGCCTCGTCCGGGAGGTTCGCCGGCCCAGTGAGATATCGGGAGAAGCCGGCGATCCGCTCGACGAGGCCGAACTCCACGGCGACGTTCGCGAGGAACACCCCGACGGCGATGAGAACCGCGATGCGCGCGACGCGGGCCAGCGCGTCGGCGACGAGCGGGAGGAGATCCGCGAGGAACGGGATGGAGTCCGCGAGGAGCACGACGCCGACGGAGCCCATGGTCGCACTCCGGGCGCGGCCGGTAAGCCGGTTTCGCCGCGCCGGTCGGCCCGCCTCATCCCGTCGGCGCCGAGGCGTTGCACCGAACCGGTAGTGTTCAGATAAGCTGGTTCCATGCGAAGGCGAACGCTTGAAGCCAATTTTCGACGGTGTCTGCTTCGGCGTGGCTAAAACAGTTTGAGAACTGGTTAGTTCGTCGTTTTAGTTCTCTGAAGACACGTTCAACGGCATTCCGATTACCATGTTTTTCGTATCTGTAATCGAGGCCGTGTCGGTGAAGTGCCGCTTGCAGCCACGGTGCGGAATCGACGAGAAAGAGCGCGTCATCGACGAGATGTTTGTCGCGGAGTTCCGCAAGAAACATCTCGGTAATCGCTTGATTTCTCGTCGGAGAGAGCTTCACGTGCAACAAACGATTCGTGTCGGGATCGACGGCAGCGTACAGCCAGAACCGTTGGTCGTTGAGCTGGATCACGGTCTCGTCAACCGCGACGTGATCCGGATTGGCGCCATCGAGGGGCTGTAGATCGGCCTTCTGAACCCAGTTGTGAACGGTCGTTCGACAGCGGTCGACACCCAACCTATCGAGAATTGAAACGGTATCCGAAAGTGATAGTCCAGCCAAATGGAGTCGGATACCGAGCTTCATCGCCGGCTCGGGTGTCGCCTCTCGCTCCACAAAATCTAACTCGAAGCAATCGCTACCTCCGTCGAGGCGGGCGATTTCGAGCATTGATCACTCAAAAATCGTTCCGCCTCACTCTTCATCCTTATCTGAACACCGCCCCGAACCGGGCGGCGGATTTATCTTGTCGGCCGAAAAATCGGGTGCGAATGCGCGGTCGAGGGCGAACGAGGACGACGGTTCGCTACCGGGTGAGCGAGCCGGCGCTGTCGGGACTCACCGTCGGCGCCGTCGTCGTTCCCGCGCCGCTGTTCGCCGCCGCCGTCGCCGTCGACGGCTGGACCGCCGGGCTCGTCGGGCTCGCGGCGACGATCGGCGTCGCGCTGTATGCGGCCCTCGCGGCCGCGGGGGACGACGACGGCGGACTCTCCGCCGACGGCGACCCGGTCCGGCGGGCGGGCCTGGCCGGCGGCGGGGCGTTCCTCGCCGGCGCGCTCCCGTCGCTGGTGGTGCTCGCGGAGATGGGATGGGGGTTCCCGCTCGCGGTCGGGATCGTCGCCGCCGAGCTGGCGGTCGTCGGGGGCCTCCGCGTTCGGCTGGTCGGCGGCGACGTGCTGGAGACGGCCGTGCGCGTCGCGCTCGGCGGCGCGCTCGCGGCCGCCGTCGGCGCCGGGGTGGGGTCGCTCGCGGGGCTGTGACTGACGGCTTCCCCGCCGGGTCGCTCCGCTACCGACGGCTCTCCCGCCGGCTCCCCCGCCTACCGAACTTCCTCCACGCGCACGTCGTCGATGTAGTGGGTGGCGTCCGCCTCCCAGACGACCGCGACGCCCACCGAGAGGTGTAGCTCGTCCGGAACCTCGCTCGGTTGCCACTCGAAGCGGTACTCGTCCCACCCCTCGACGCGGTGGAGCGGCTGTCTCAGTCCCCCGACCGCGGTCGGCGACTCGGGCGTCGTGACCGTCTCCGGCGGCGGGAAGTCCTCCTCGGTCTCGGGCGGCTCGGGGCCGATCCGGACGGCGAGGTTCCGGAGGACGTTGAAGCTCTCCGACTCGCTCCAGGCGTGCGCCGACACCCGGAGCACGTCGGCGTCCACCTCGCTGGTGTCGATCGGGCGGGTCAGCCAGGCGATCCCGTCGTCGTAGTCGCCCTCGGTGAACACCTCGACGCTGCGGGCGCCGGTGTTCGCCCGCTCCGTCGACGGCGAGATCGACCACTCGAACTCATCGAGGGGCACCTCCGGCCCGATCGCGGCGTCGGTGGTCCATGCGTCGATCCCGTCCTCGAAGGAGTCTGCCAGCGGCGGCGGGGGACGACGGCCGACGACGCAGCCGGCGAGCGATCCCAGTCCCGTGGCGGCGAGGCCGCCGGCCGCGCGGAGCGCGTCGCGTCTGTGCACGCCCACGTCGTGTCTGGTTGAGGACAAAAACTCGCCGGCCTCCGGGACGGGAGCGACCCGGATGGACAGGGTTTTCCCTTCCCGAAGCAAAACTGCCGGATACCATGACCAAGAAATCCAAGGCCAAGAAGAAGCGCCTTGCCAAGCTGGAGCGGCAGAACAGCCGCGTTCCGGCGTGGGTGATGATGAAGACCGACATGGAAGTGACCCGCAACCCGAAGCGACGCCACTGGCGGCGCTCGGACACCGACGAGTAAATGAGCGCCAACGACTTCGAGGAGCGCGTCGTCACGGTCCCGCTCCGCGAGGCGAAGCAGGCGCCGGCCCAGGAGCGCGGCGACCGGGCGATGTCGCTCGTCCGCGAGCACCTGGCGAAACACTTCTCGGTCGACGAGGGCGACGTCCGCCTCGACCCCGCGGTCAACGAGACCGTCTGGGAGCGCGGGCGCCAGAAGCCGCCGAGTTCGGTACGCCTGCGCGCGGCCCGCTTCGACGAGGACGGCGACATCGTCGTCGAGGCGGAGCCGGCCTAAGGGCGTGCTTCGGGTTTCGTTCGCCGGGTCGTCGTACGTCGGAGTCTACGCGCACGCCGCCAGCGACTGCCTCGTCGTGCGGCCCGACGTCGAGGACGACCTCGCCGACCGGCTCGAAAGCGAGTTCGGCGTCGAGGTCCTGACCACGACGGTCGGCGGTTCCGGCACGGTGGGCTCGCTGGTCGCGGGCAACGAGAACGGAACGCTCGTGTCCCGACAGGCGACCGACCGCGAGATCGACGCGATCCGCGAGGCGACCGGCGACCCAGTCGAACGCCTCCCCGGGAAGCTGAACGCCGCAGGCAACGTCGTGCTCGCGAACGACTACGGCGCGTACGTCCACCCCGATCTCACAGACGAGGCGGTCGACGTGGTCGCCGACGTGCTCGACGTGCCGACGAAGCGCGGCTCGCTCGGCGGCGTCAACACCGTCGGCACCGCCGCGGTCGCCAACAACACCGGCGTCCTCTGTCACCCGCACAGCGAGGAACCGGAGCTGGAGGCGCTGGAGGAGCACCTCGACGTGTACGCCGACCTGGGCACCGTGAACTACGGCGCCCCGCTGGTCGGCTCGGGGCTGCTCGCCAACGACGACGGGTACGCCGTCGGCGAGGACACGACCGGCCCCGAGTTGGGTCGGATCGACGACACGCTCGGGTTCATAGATTAGCCTCCGAGGCCCGGACGACCGGCCGATCCGACGTTCGTCGTCGCCGCGGCCGTCGACCTGGCTAAGGGGTCCGAGTCGGAAGGTACTTCCCGCTCCCGAGCGGTTTTTCGGGCACATGAGCCAGTTCACTGTTAGCGGCGAGTTCCAGACCCGAGACGGGATGCAGGCGTTCACCCGCTCGCTCGACGCGGTCAACGAGAACGTGGCGCGCGAGCACGTCCTCTCGAAGTTCGGCGCCGAGCACAACCTGAACCGCACCCAGATCGAGATCGGCGAGGTGGTCGCCGAATGAGCCTCGGTGGTGGCGGCGGTCCCGGCCAGCAGCAGATGCAGCAGATCTCCCAGGAGATCCAGGCGATCGAGGCGGAGATCGAGGAGCTGGAGGAGGAGATCGACGACCTCCGACAGGAGCAGCGCGACATCGACGACGCCATCGACGCCGTCGGCCAGATCGAGACCGGCTCGACGGTCCAGGTGCCGCTGGGCGGCGGCGCGTACGTCCGCGCCGAGGTCCAGGACCTCGACGAGATCGTCGTGAGCCTCGGCGGCGACTACGCCGCCGAACTGGAGGAGGGCGACGCCGTGGAGGCCCTTGAGGGGCGGAAGGACGCCCTCGACGACCAGATCGACACCGTCAGCGACGAGAAGGCCGACCTCGAGGCCGAGAGCCAGCAGCTCGAACAGCAGGCCCAGCAGATGCAACAGCAGATGCAGCAACAGCAGATGCAGCAGATGCAGCAGATGGCCGACGAGGACGACGGGGACGAGTAAGGAATGTTCGACGGCCTGAAGGACAAGCTTTCCTCGTTCCGCGAGGACGCCGCCGAGGAGGTCGAGGAGAAGGCCGAGGAGGCCGACGCCGAGGCCGCCGAAGTCGACGCCGCGGCGGACGCGACCGCCGAGGCGGCCCCCGACGCGACCGAGCCCGAGCAGTCGGGCGCGCCGGCGGCCGACGAGGCAGCCTCGACCGACCCCGGCGAGGGCGAGCCGGCCGACGACGAGTCCGCCGGCCCCGGGCGCCTCAAGCGCGCGGCGGCGTTCGCGACCGGGAAGGTCATCATCGAGGAGGAGGACCTCGAGGAGCCCCTTCAGGACCTGGAACTCGCGCTGTTGTCCAGCGACGTCGAGATGAGCGTCGCCGACCGCATCCTCGAGACCGTCCGCGAGAAGATGCTCGGCGAGACGCGCGCGCAGGTCCAGACGACCGACCAGCTCGTCACCGAGGCGCTCCACGACGCGCTGCTGGACGTGATCAGCGTCGGGCAGTTCGACTTCGAGGAGCGGATCGCCGAGGCGGACAAGCCCGTCACGGTCGTGTTCACCGGCGTCAACGGCGTCGGGAAGACCACGACCATCGCGAAGCTCTCCGAGTGGCTCGACGAGCGCGGCTACTCGTCGGTGCTGGCGAACGGCGACACCTACCGCGCGGGCGCGAACGAGCAGATCCGCGAGCACGCGGAAGCGCTCGACCGGAAGCTCATCGCCCACGAGCAGGGCGGCGACCCGGCGGCCGTCATTTACGACGGCGTCGAGTACGCCGAGGCCAACGACATCGACGTGGTGCTCGGCGACACCGCCGGTCGCCTCCACACCAGCAACGACCTGATGGCGCAACTGGAGAAGATCGACCGCGTCGTCGACCCCGACATGACGCTGTTCGTCGACGAGGCGGTCGCCGGCCAGGACGCCGTCAAGCGCGCCCAGGAGTTCGACGACGCCGCGGCGGTCGACGGCTCGGTCCTCACGAAGGCCGACGCCGACTCCTCCGGCGGCGCCGCCATCTCCATCGCGTACGTCACGGGCAAGCCGATCCTCTTCCTCGGCGTCGGCCAGGGGTACGACGACCTGCGGCGGTTCGACCCCGAGGAGCTGGTCGACGAACTGCTCGGCGAGAAGTAGTCGCTCGCCGCGAAGTAGCGCGTCGTTTTCCGGTCGCCTTCGTTCAGTTCGAGAGAGCGATCACCGCTGTCACGGGAACGCCGTCCCCCGCGGCAGGCCCGCCCGCTACGCCCGCTCCAGCACGTGCACGTGTCGGACGAGACTGCGGTGGACCCGCCGCCGGAAGGAGTCGGTGACGCGCCAGCCGGCGTCGACTGCGGCATCGCGCCACGACCGGTCCGCGACCAGCACCCCCCGGGGCGCGACCCGGACAGCCTCCGTGAGCGCGTCGCTCACGAGGTCGTCGAGGCTGTGTCTGGCGATCTTCGACTGGCGGCCGTAGGGCGCGTCGAAGACGACGCCGTCGACCGCGTCGTCGCGGAGTGCGAGCGCGGTGGCGTCGCCCCGGATCACGTCGAACCCGCCGGGCGAACCGCCGAGCGTCGCGGGCGCCGCGGGCGACCCCGCCCCGTCGAGGTAGTGCGCGAGGTTCTCGCGGGCGCCGCGGACCATCTTCGCCTGGGCGTCGTTGCCGACGGCGTCGCTGCCGACGAGCCCCGCCTCGATGAGCACGCCGCCGGTCCCGCACATCGGGTCGACGAGCCGGGTTCCGGGCCCCGCCCCCGCGAGGTTCGCGTACGCGCGGGCGTCCATCGGCGCCATGCTCCCGGGCTGGAAGAACGGCCGATCCGTGGGCCGGCGTGCGGAGAAGTCGCGGACGGACTCGGCGACGACCCAGCCGACGAGGCAGGTGTCGTCGGCGAACAGCACGCGGAGGGTGTGGTCGGGGTCGTCGAGGTCAACGTCGAAGCCGCGCGCGACGAGCGCGCTCCCGCACTCGCGTTCGACCTCGCTCGTCGAGACGGCGGCGCTGTCGCGGAGCGCGCGCGCGCGAACGGCGACCGTGCCCTCCCGCCCGATGCTCGCGGCCTCGACGGCCGCGCGGGCGCTTCGCGGGTCGGCGTCCGTCCGCCCGAGCAGGTCGAGGGCGCGCCTGGTGTACGCCAGCCCGCGCACGCGCTCGGGGTCGACCGCGTCGGCGACCGCCAGTCCCGGGGCGACGCGTTCGATCCCGGTCGCGGCGGCGACCCCCGCCTCCAGCGCCGCGAACCGGTCCTCGTCGCCGACGAACTCCAACCCGTACACGGACGGACGTGCGGCGGCGCGGCGCTTGAACGCACGGGTTCGCGCCGGCGCCGAGGGCGGCGTCGACTCCCGCGGAGCGAATCCGCATGGGGGCACGGCGGTAGTACTTTATTCATTTAAACCGTCGGTTCCAACGAGAATGCCTGATCCCACGGAGTCGATCAACATCGAGAACGTCGTCGCGTCGACGGGGATCGAGCAGGAGTTGGACCTCCAGACGGTCGCCATGGACCTCGAGGGGGCGGACTACGACCCCGAGCAGTTTCCGGGGCTGGTGTATCGGACTGCCGATCCGAAGAGCGCCGCGCTCATCTTCCGCTCGGGCAAGATCGTCTGCACCGGCGCCAAGAGCACCGACGCGGTCCACGAGGCGCTCCACATGGTGTTCGACGAACTGCGCGCGCTGGATATCCCGATCGAGGAGGACCCCGAGATCACCGTCCAGAACATCGTCACCTCCGCCGATCTGGGGAAGGATCTGAACCTGAACGCGATCGCGATCGGGCTCGGCCTGGAGAACATCGAATACGAACCCGAGCAGTTCCCCGGCCTCGTCTACCGCATCGACGAGCCCGACGTCGTGGCGCTGTTGTTCGGCTCCGGCAAGCTCGTCATCACCGGCGGGACGGAGCCCGCCGACGCCGAGGCGGCCGTTCAGGTCATTTCCGACCGGCTCTCGGATCTGGGGCTGCTCGGGTAGCGTGCTGCTGCAACAGTCCTCGCTCGGCGTCCTCGCCGGGTTCCTCCTCATCGCGGTGCTGTCGACGCTGCTGGCGAACACCGCCGCCTACTTCGTCCTCGGCGACGAGGCCGAGCTCAGACAGGCGGTCCCGCCGGGCGTCGCGATGGCGCTCGTCGGCCTGTCGGCGGCCGTGTTGCCGACGGCCGGCGTCATCGCCATCGCGCTCGTCGTCGACTTCGTCGTCGTGCGCCTCGCGTACGGGCTGGACCGTCGCGGCACCGCGATGATCACCGCGATGCACTACGCGTTGACCGTCCTGGCGGCCATCGGCATCCAACAGATTCTCGCGATCTACCAGACTGCTCCCGGATGACCGGGGTCGTCGACGCCGTTCGGTCGGCCGTCTGGAACGCCCCCGAGCGCCGCCCGCGCGCGCCGCTTCGTCTCGCGGCAGCCCTCGTCGTGATCGTCGTCGCGCTCGTCGCCGGCGGGGTCGCCGCCGCCGTCCTCGGCCTTCCGGTCCCGCTGTCGACCGTCCTTCCGATGCTCGCGGTGACCGGAGCGACGCTGCTGGCCGCTCGATACGTCGATATCCGCACGTTCGCCGATCTGGGACTGCGCCGCGAGCCCGGCTGGCTCGCGGACCTGGGCGCCGGACTCGCGCTCGGGGTCGCACTCCAGACGGTCGTCGCCGGCGTCGGCCTCGCCGCCGGGTGGTTCCGCGTCGCCGACACACTCGTCGGCACCGCGGCCGGCTTCGGCTCCGTCCTCCTGGTGTTCCTCGTCGTGGGCTTCTACGAGGAACTCGTCTCGCGCGGACTCCTGCTGGTCAACGTCGCCGAGGGACTCCGCTTCGCGGGCGAGCGCGTCGCCGTCGGGGGCGCGTTGGCCGTCTCGGCGGCCGTCTTCGGCCTGCTGCACGCGGCCAACCCCGGCGCCTCACTCGCCTCGACGGTCGGGATCACCCTCGCGGGGGCGTTCCTCGGCGTCGGGTTCGTGCTCACCGGGCGGCTGTCGTTCCCGGTGGGCGTCCACATCTCCTGGAACGCCGCGCAGGGGTTGCTGTACGGCTTCCCCGTCAGCGGCCTCGGCATCGACGCCGCCGTCGTCGACCTCGAACCGACCGGGCCGACGATCGTGACCGGGGGGTCGTTCGGTCCCGAGGCCGGGCTGCTCGGGGCGGGCGCGATCGCGCTCGGCACGGTCGCGACGGTCGCGTGGGTACGCTACCGCGAGGGCGACGGGCACGGGATCGGCGTCGGCGTCGACCCGCGGATCTCGGCGCCGACGCTGCGGTGGCGAACGGAGTAAAACCGGGGATTTACCACCGTTTCCGGCCGACGGCGACGATCCGGCCGCATCGTGTGCGAATCTTGCAACTCCTCTATTTACCCTCACGAGACATACACGATCGTTGGTGAAAGAAATGGCGAGCACAGCGGCCAGAACCAACCTGGAGATCGTCCAGGAGATGTACAGCGCGTTCAACGACGGCGACGTGGAGACGGTGCTCGGGCACATGGACCCGGACATCGAGTGGACCGAACCCGAAGGATCGCGGTACGCCGGCACCTATCGCGGCCCCGACGCGGTCACTGAGAACGTGTTCGCGCCGGTGATGGAGGACATGGACCCGTTCGCGGCCGTCCCGGAGCGGTTCGTCGACGGCGGCGACACGATCGTCGTCCTCGGCACCGACCGCGGCACGGTCCGCTCGTCGGGCGAGTCGCTCGAAGCGCCGTTCGCACACGTGTGTGACTTCCGGGACGGGCGGCTGGTCAGGTTCGTCGACTACACCGACACCGCCGCCTGGCAACAGGCGATCGGCGCGTAGCGTAGCCGGTCCGGTCGCTGCGGCGGTCGGTGACTGCTTCGGCGGTCGGTGGCTGATTTTCGGGCGGAGCGCTACTCCACGAGCCGTTCGATCTCGGTGACGAGGATGTCGCTGGCGCCGACGCGCTTCAGCTCGTCGATGACCTCGAACACCGCGCGCTCGTCGACGACCGCGTGGACGGCGACGTGTTCGGTCTCGCCGTCGGCCACGTCCATCACCGTCGGGCCGCCCATGCCGGGGAGCACCTCCTTCACGTCCGCGAGCGCCTCGCGCGGCGCGTTCATCATCAGGTAGCGCTTGTCCTCGGCGGCGGTCACCGACTCGAAGGCCGTCCGTACCTGCCCGACCTTGTCGTCGTCGGCCACGTCGGGACGGGCGAACAGCCGGACCGAGGAAGCGAGCACCTCGTCGACGACCGCGAGGCGGTTCACCTGGAGGGTGGTGCCCGTGGAGGTGATGTCGACGATGGCGTCGGCCATGTCGACGTGCGGGGTGAGCTCGGTCGCGCCCGTCACCTCGACGACCTCGCAGTCGATCCCCTTCCGGTCGAAGTACGCCCGGGTGATCCGCGGGAACTCGGTGGCGACGGTCAGGCCAGAGACGTCCTCGGGGTCGGCGATGTCGCCGTCCTCGGGCGCCGCGAGCACGAGCCGACAGCGGCCGTAGCCCAGATCGAGCAGGTCGACGAGGTCGTGACCCGACTCCCTGGCCTGATCGAGTCCGGTGATCCCCACGTCGGCGGCGCCGTCGGCGACGTACTCCGGGATGTCGGCGGCGCGCGCGAACAGCACGGACACGTCCGGGTCGACCGTGTCGGCGTACAGCTGCCGGTCGGCCGTGTTCTCGATGTGCAGGCCGGCGCGTTCGAGCAGGTCGATCGTCGGCTCGTGCAGGCGGCCCTTGTTGGGCACGGCGATGCGCATGGCCGTGGTGACGGCGCCGCCGTCCTTGAGTCCGTCGGGGGCGCTGCGCGACCGTCGCCGAGACTGCTCCCGGAACCCCGACGGGTCGGCACGGTTTTCATCCGCGCGACTGGATCGCCGCGCATGGTCCCGCTTCAGTCCGCAGTCGCGTCCTCCACGCCCGATCTCGGGCCGCCGGTCGTCTTCTGGGTACTCCTCTGTCTGCTCGGGGCGGTCGTCGGCGCCGTCGGCAGCGCCCTCGCGCGCCGGCTCTCGAACCCCGTCGGGAAGTACCGCCTGCTGTACGTCGGCGCCGTCCTCCCGCTCGGGGTGCTAGCGTACGGCCTCCTGTCGATCCTCGATCTGGGCGCGGCCGTCCGTGCGGCGCTCGTCGGCGGATCGACCGGCACCGTCGCCGTCGACGTGTTCCTCTCGGAGTTCCTGACGATGTCTGCGGCCGGCACCGTCGCGCTCGTCGCGTACGCGCCGACGGTGCGCGGCGTCCGCGCCGTCCGCGACATCGACCTCTCGACGGGCCGGGCCGTCGCACTGATGGCCCGGTGGCTGCTGGGCGCGAGCGGCGTGTTCGCGCTCGCGTTCACGCCGTTTCGGCTCGAGCTCGGGGCGGGAACGTCGACCGTCGCCGTCGCGGTCGGGCTCGTCGCGCTCGTGGTCGGGGTGCTCGCGGCGTCGCCCTGGTTCGTCGGCGCGCTCCGGTCGACGCGGGAGCCGGCCGGCGACGACGCCGCCCGGATCGACCGCCTTCGCGAGCGCGCCGGGGTCGGGTCGGGGCTCGTCGACGAGGTTCGCGTGCTCGACACCGACGACGAGGAGACCGCGAACGCGTTCGTCCGCGGGATCGGCCCGACCCGGCGACTGTTCGTGACGAGCACGTTCCTCGACGCGCTCGACGACGAGACCGCCGCGGCACTGCTCGCGGTGCAGGCCGGACGCGTCCGCTCGCGGGCGCTGTCGCGTCGAATGGGCGCGGTGATCGGCGCGGCCGTCCCGCTGCTTACCGCGTTCTCCGGTTCGGGCGGTCCGAACGGCTCGCTCGTCGCCGTCGCCGGCGTCGCGCTCGTCGGGGGGCTGTGGTACGCGCGCCGGGGGATCCTCGCGGCCGACGACCGCGCGGCCGAGTCGGTCGGCGCCGACGCCGTCGCCGACGCGCTGGAGCGGTACGCCGAGGTCCACGCGATGGAGCCGTCGCGTCGGCGGGTGCCGAACCCGCTCTCGGCGAACGTCGCGCTGGGCGATCGGATCGACCGCCTCCGCGAGCGTGCCCGGGAGGGCGGGGAGGCAGCGGACGCCCCGAACGCGTAGTCGGGGTCGCGTCCCCGGAGGCGACGACTCACACGACCCGAACGACCAGCGCCGCCGCCAGCGCGACCAGCACCGCGGCCGATCCGAGCCGGATCGCCCGTGCGGTCCGGCCGGTCGCCACCGCGCCGATCCGTCCCGCGAGCGCGCCGACGGCGCCGAGGTACGCGACGGTGAGCAGGGCGTACACGGCCCCGAGCGCGACCATCGTCGCCGGCTCGCCCTCGCCGGCGAAGCCGGGGAGGAACGCGAGGAAAAAGAGCGCGACCTTCGGGTTCGCGACGTTGGTCAGGAGGCCGCGACGGAACCCGTCGCTGACGGTTCCGGTTCCGGGCTCCGCGGGGCCGCCGTCGGGTCGAGCGTCAGACACTCGACCGTCTCGCGGTCTCGACCCGAAACCGTGCCCTTTCGCCGTGTCGATCGCGAGCCACAGGAGGTACGCAGCGCCCGCGAGCGTGACGAGGGTCGCCGCGGTCGGGACCGCGCGGTAGACGGCCGCCAGTCCCAGCGCCGCCGCGGTGGCGTGGATCAGGACGCCGACGGCGACCCCGACGGCCGCGCCGACGCCGGCCGCGCGCGAGGCGAACCCGCGGGTGAGGACGACGAGGGTGTCCTGCCCGGGGACGAGGATCAGCGCGCCCGCGGCGGCGACGTAGGCGGCGAGGGTGGCGGCGTCGAGCCCGAACACGTCACCGGGTTCGCGGTGTCGGGTGAAGTGGTTTCGGTGCGATCCGATCCGACGACAGCCATGGCGCGCGCCGGCGCGGCTCCGTCCGCGCCGGGAGCGCGCGAGGGGCGAGAAGCACAGCGAGGCCGGAGGCCGAGCGAGCATCGCAGTCGGCTGGGGAGGCTCACGTGAACGGAGTGAACGTGAGTTCGTCGGAGCTTGCTCCGACGTAAATGAGGTGCGGTGCGGTCGTAGCGGGTGGGACTGAAAGGGGTCGTGGGTGTGCGGGAAGCCCGACGTTCACGAGAGCTTTGCTCTCGTGAGCCAATCAGAACGCTGCGCGTTCTGATGACGACGCTAGCACCGGAGCGAACGGAGTGAGCGAGGAGCGCAGCGAGTCGCGCGACCGCACACCCACGGGGGCTTTCGAGGTCGTCGGTACATCGATAGCCGCCTCGAACTCGGTCGAACCGCGAACGCAAACAGTACCGGAACCGTGTAGGGAAGCCTTTACCGCACGGACCGACTACCACGACCAACAAGATGGTACTCGACGATCTGGGGAGCTCCCTCCGGGGCACGATGGACTCGCTCCGCGGGAAGTCCCGTATCGACGAGGACGACGTGCAGGAGGTCGTCAAGCAGATCCAGCGCTCGCTGCTTGCGGCCGACGTTGACGTCGACCTCGTGATGGAGCTGTCGGACAGTATCAAAACGCGCGCGCTGGAGGAGGAGCCCCCCGGCGGCACGACCGCCCGCGACCACGTCCTCAAGATCGTCTACGAGGAGATGGTCGACCTCATCGGCGAGTCGACCGAGATCCCGCTGGAGGAGCAGACGATCATGCTCGCGGGCCTCCAGGGCTCCGGGAAGACGACGACGGCCGCCAAGATGGCGTGGTGGTTCTCGAAGAAGGGGCTGCGCCCGGCGGTCATCCAGACCGACACGTTCCGCCCCGGCGCCTACGACCAGGCCAAGCAGATGTCCGAGAACGCCGAGGTGGAGTTCTACGGCGACCCGGACAACGACGACCCCGTCGACATCGCCCGCAAGGGTCTCGAAGCGACCGCGGACGCCGACGTTCGCATCGTCGACACCGCCGGCCGCCACGCGCTGGAGGACGACCTGATCGAGGAGATCGAGCAGATCGACGACGCGGTCGACCCGGACCGCTCGCTGCTCGTGCTCGACGCCGCGATCGGCCAGGGCGCCAAAGAGCAGGCCCGCCAGTTCGAGGAGTCGATCGGCATCGACGGCGTCGTGATAACGAAGCTCGACGGGACCGCGAAGGGCGGCGGGGCGCTGACGGCCGTCAACGAGACCGGCTCGTCGATCGCGTTCCTCGGCGCCGGGGAGACGGTGCAGGACATCGAGCGCTTCGAGCCAAACGGCTTCATCTCGCGACTGCTCGGGATGGGGGACCTCAAGCAGCTCTCCGAGCGCGTCGAGCGCGCGATGAGCGAGACCCAGGAGGAGGACGACTGGGACCCCGAGGACATGATGGAGGGCGAGTTCACCCTCAAGGACATGCGCAACCAGATGAAGGCGATGGACCGCATGGGCCCCCTCGACCAGGTGCTCGACATGATCCCCGGGATGGGCGGCGGGATCATGGACCAGCTCCCCGACGACGCGATGGACGTGACCCAGGAGCGCATGCGCTCGTTCGAGATCGCGATGGACTCGATGACCGAGGAGGAGCTGGAGAACCCCGCCGTCATCAAGAGCGACCGGCTGGAGCGGATCGCCCGCGGCTCGGGCGTTCCGAAGGAGCGCATCGAGGAGCTGCTCGAACAGCACAGCATGATGAAGCGGACGATGGACCAGTTCGGCAACATGGGCGACGGCGACATGCAGCGGATGATGAAGAAGCTGCAACAGCAGGGCGGCGGCGGTGGCGGCGGCGGCATGGGCGGGATGGGCCCGTTCGGGTGAACTGAAGCAACCCGCGGGCGTCACCGGCGCCGCGATTCGTGCGCGGCTGGAACCGCCGACAGCTAGATGGGCGTTTCGCCGGTTTCGACCGATCGTGAGCTACACCACCGTCAACTACCGCGACGTCGAGCCGGCCGCGGGCGCGATGCACTTCCTGCGTGAGCCGCTGGAGTGTGAGCACGTCGGCGTCACGGTCGTCGACTGCGACCCGGGCTGGACCGGGAAGGAACACGACCACGCCGAGCGCGACCACGAGGAGGTGTACCTGCTCGTCGAGGGCGCCGCGACGGTCGCCGTCGACGGCGAGGAGGTCGAGCTGAAACCCGGCGACGCCGTGCGGATCTCCCCGGACGCCACCCGGCAGATCCGCAACGGCGACGCCGAGAGCACGCTGGTGCTCGCCGGCGCACCGTAGAGCGAACGCGAACGCGAGCGGGGGCGCGGACGCAGCTCCGGCGAACCGTCCCGAACGGCCGCTTCCGCGCGCCTTTTGACCCCGACAGCCGTCCTCCGAACCGAATGGGAACCGGCGTCGGATCGCGACTGCGAGCGCTCGCCGACTACGACGTGCTCGCGCTCACGGCGCTGATCTGGTTTCTCGCGAAGTTCCTCCGGTACGCGTTCCCGCCGCTGTTCCCCGCCTTCCGGGAAACGCTCGGCGTCTCCAGCTCGGTCCTCGGCGTCGCGTTCACCGCGATGTTGACCGTCTACGCGGCGATGCAGTTCCCCAGCGGCGCGCTCGCCGACCGGGTCGGCGCGCGGCGGGTGATCGTCGCCGGCGCGGTCGTCACCGGCCTCGGCGCGCTCGTGCTCGCGGTGCCCGTCCCCGACGGCCTCGCGTTCGGCGTCCTCGGCGGCGGCATGCTGCTCGTCGGCCTCGGCACCGGCGTCCACAAGACCGTCGCCGTCCGGCTGCTCTCGCGGCTGTACCCCGGGCGGACCGGCCGCGCGCTCGGCGTCCTCGACACGCTCGGCGCCTTCGGCGGCGTCGCTGCCCCCGCGGCCGTCGTCGCGGTCACCGGAGCGACGGTCGCCGGCGTCCCCCTCCCGTGGCTCGACTGGCACGCGCTGTTCCTCGCGGGCGCGGTCGCCGCCGGCGGGCTCGCGCTCCTGTTCGCCCGCAGCGCGCCGGATCCGGATGCGGCCGATCTCGGCGGTGCCGCCACCGACGCCGCCGGCGACGGGTCCGACGACTCCGACACGGCCGCCGGCGACGATACGGCCGCCGGCGACGATACGAGCGACGACGCCGAGACGGACGGCGTGGACGACACGGGCGGCGCCCTCCGTCGCTACGCGGCGCTGTTTCGCGAGCCCGCCTTCGCGGTCTTCGTCCTCGCGACGGTCTGCTTCTCGTTCGCGTACAACGGCGCGGTCGCGTTCCTTCCCCTCTACCTGACCGACGCCGCGGGGCTGTCCGAGACGACCGCCTCGCTGCTGTACTCGGGGCTGTTCGTCGTCTCGCTCGTCCAGTTGGGAACCGGCGACCTCTCGGATCGCGTCGGACAGCTCCCGGTGATCGCCGCGACGCTCGCGCTCGCGACCGGCGGGCTCCTCGCGCTGCTGTCGGTCTCGGGCGTCGTCGCCGTCGCCGGGGCGGTGGTCGCGTTCGGGCTGGGCAGCCACGGCTTCCGCCCCGTGCGGGGCGCGTACCTCGCGGCCGTCCTCCCCGAATCGGCTGCCGGCGGCGGGCTCGGCGTCGTCCGGACGCTGTTGATGAGCGCCGGCGCGCTCGCGCCCGCCGTCGTCGGCGGCGTCGCCGACGCGACCGGCTTCGGCGCCGCCTTCGGCGTGCTCGCGGCCGCGCTGGTCGCCGCGCTGGCGCTCACGGGCGTCGTCGCGGTCGTTGACGCGTCGTAGACAGCATCACGGCCGGGCGGGTTCGGGTGTTCTCACACCACCCGAACAGTCGAGTGGCACGTACTCGATCCGTCACCGTGCGCTGTACCCTTCTCGGAACCGGCGACGCCCTCGGCGTCCCCGTGCCCCTGTGTGACTGTGCGTTCTGTGCGGCGAGCGACCCGCGACGGCGACCCGGCCTCCTCGTCGAGGCGGCGGGAACGACGCTTCTCATCGACGCGCCGCCGGACGTGACTCCCGCGCTTCACGAGGCGAACGTCACCGACCTCGACGCCGTGTTCCTCACGCACGGCCACTACGACCACGCCGCCGGCGTCTCCGAGCTGAACCACGCCCGGTACGAGCACCACCTCCTGAACGGCGACGACCTCGGCCACGACCACCCGGTCGCCGACCCCTTCGAGACGTACGTTCCCCGCAGCGTCCTCCAGAAGTACGCCACCGAACGGCCCCGTCTCGTCGAGCGCGTCGGGATGGAGGTCGTCTCACCCGGCGATCCGGTGTCGGTCGGGGACCTCTCCGTCACAGCGTTCGGAGTGGAACACGGAGAACCGCTGTTCCCGACCCTCGGGTACGTCGTCCGTGGCCCGCGGTCGGAGGGACCCCGTGGGGACGCCGACCCGGGCGAGGCGGTCGTCGGCTACGCGCCGGATCTGAACGCCGCACCCGATCCCGGGACCGTCCCCGCCGACGGACTCGACCTCCTGTTCGTGGAGGGGTCGGTTCTCGGGGCGGAACTCCACGCCGAGGCCGTCGAGCTCCGGGCCGGCCTCGACCGCCTGGACGCCGACCGCCGCGTCGCTACGAACGTCTCCGAGCACATGCTTCGGATGCACACCGAGGCGGTCGAGGAACGCGGACGGGAACACGGCTACGAGGTGTGGGCCGACGGCGACGCGGCGACGCTGTAGCGCCGGATGCGCGATCTCGGGAGCTGACCGCCGATCAGTCGTCGTCCGCCGGCGCGGCCTCGCGCTCGTCCCGCCAGTCGCGATTCACCGCGGCGACGAGGTCGTCCAGCCGTTCGGAGTGAACCGGCACCTGGGGCACGCGCAGCGCGGAGACGCTCGCGTCGCCGTCGACGACGGCCGCGCGGTCGGACCACGCGGGGTAGGAGTCGCCCACCTGCTCCAGCGTCGGGTGTCGCCCCGGCTGATCGAGCCGGGCCCAGAAGTCGGATTCGAGCCGCCAGTCGCCGTCGTGGGTCTCGCGCTCCTCCGGGGAGGCCTCGCGCACGTCGACGCCGTAGTCGGCGAGCGGCTCGGTGAGCCGGAGGTCGCAGTCGGCCGCGTCGACGGGGGCGTTCACCGAGAACAGGTCCGCGTCCGCGAGGTCGGCGCCGCCGTCCGTGCTCCTGCTCCCGCGATCGACCACGTGTTCGGCGAGCAGGCGGGCGAGCCGCGCGGGCGTCTCGAAGGTGAACTCCGCCGGCGGGAAGAACTCCTCGCGGTGGTACGCCGAGACGGCGACGGCGGGAACCCCGAGGTACGCCGCCTCGACGGCCGCGCCGACGGTGCCCGAGTGGCCCATGATGTACTCGCCGCAGTTGGGGCCGTGGTTACAGCCGGAGACGACCAGATCGAACTCCTCGTCCAGCGCCCGCAGCGCGTAGGCGACGCAGTCGGCGGGCGTGCCGTGGACCGCGTGGCCCCACTCGTGGTCGTCCACGTCGACGGCGCGCGAGCGTGCCCGCCCCACGCCCGACTGGTTCTCCGCGGGCGCGACGACGGTCACGTCGGCGACGGCGCGCAGCTCCTCGTACAGCGCCGCGAGGCCGGCGGCGTCGATACCGTCGTCGTTCGTCAGCAACACCCGCGCCTGCGAGTCGGTCATTGGTGGTGTCTGGTCGCTCGCCGTGAAGTGCCCGTCGGTACCGCGGGCCGGCGTCGCCGGCCGTGGGATGACCGCGACGGTGACAGCGACGGTGACGAGGAATTCCGCGGCGACGGCGGCACCCGACTTTTGTCCTCGGGGGTCGTCGGTACGCGCGATGGGGATCCGCGAGACGGCCGGGGAGGCGTACCGCGAGGCGCTGCCGGCGCTCGCGACGAGCGCGGTCGGGGGGTTGCTCGCGGGCGTCGTCCTCGGCGGCATGCGCGCCGAGCTCCGGGCGATCGAGGGGCTGCTCGTGCTCGTGCCCGCGCTGCTCGCGACCCGGGGAAGCGTGTTCGGGAGCTTCGGCGCGCGCATCTCCACCGGACTCCACCAGGGGATCGTCGAACCGCGGG
The DNA here is from genome assembly GCF_019880245.1 of Halobaculum roseum. Taxonomy (NCBI): domain Archaea; kingdom Methanobacteriati; phylum Methanobacteriota; class Halobacteria; order Halobacteriales; family Haloferacaceae; genus Halobaculum; species Halobaculum roseum. The sequence continues at coordinate 1,745,722 of NZ_CP082286.1, read as the reverse complement.
TCGACCTCGGCGACGACCGGCTGCGCGCGGCGGCGGCGGCGGCGCTCGCCAACGGCGTGCTCGTGTCGCTCGTCGCCGCCGTGCTCACCGTGACGGCGCTCACGCTGCTCGCGAGTCCGGTCGCGCCGATGTCTGTCATGCTCGGCGTCGCGCTGATCGCGAGTGTCCTCTCGGGGATCGCGCTGACGGCCGTCGTCCTCCTGGTCGTGTTCGCGGGCTACCGTCGGGGGTACAACCCCGACACGTTCGTCGGCCCGGTGGTGACGACCACCGGCGACGTGGCGGGCGTGTTCTTCCTGCTGATCGCGGCACGGGCCGTCCTCGCGCTGGCGGCCGCGGTCGGGGGTGGGGCGTAGGTGCCGACCGAGTGGTCCGTCCGCGCGATCACCCGCGCGATGTTGCCCGTGTTGCTCGCGCTCGCGCTCGTCGAGCTGGGGTCGGGGCTGGTGCTCGGGGCGCTGGAGGACCGGCTGCTCCGGTCGCCGTCGCTGCTCGTGCTCGTTCCGGTCACGATCGGCACCGCGGGCAACCTCGGATCGATCCTCGCGGCGCGGCTCTCGACGGCGTTCCACCTCGGGACGCTCTCCTTCGACCCCGCGGACGACGAGCTCGCGGGCAACGCCGTCGCCACGGTCGCGCTCGCGGTGACCCTGTTCCCGGTGATCGGCCTCGGCGCGTGGGCGCTCGCGGCGCTCGTCGGCGAGACGACGCTCGGGCCGGGGACGGTGCTCGTCGTCGCGCTGTCGGCCGGCGTCGCCCTCGCCGTCCTCGCGGTCGCGGTGACGCTCGCGGCGACGTACGCGGCCTACCGGCTCTCGCTCGACCCCGACGACGTTGTCATCCCCGTGGTCACCAACGTCTGCGACGTGCTCGGCGTCGTCGTGCTGTTCGCGGCGGTAGTGGCGTTCACGTGAATCCCGGCGACGCGATAGGCGTTCCGCGAACGACGTATCTGTTCGATCGCCCACACGAAAAGTATGTCACGGAGGCGGCCGCCCGCCCCGACATGGAGTTCACACCGACGGGGCCGTCCGCCTCGCGCGACGACGCGCACGTCGGGGACGCCGACCCCCAGGGCGACGACGCCGCCCGCGACGCCGCCGACGCCCTCTCCGCGCTCGCCTCCGAGCACCGGATCGCGATCCTCCGCGAGTTGGCCGCGGCCGACGGGCCGCTGTCGTTCTCGACGCTGCGCGAACGAATCGGGATGCGCGACACCGGCCGGTTCAACTACCACCTCGGGGAGCTTCGCGGCCGGTTCGTTCGCGAGCGCGACGGCGGGTACGTGCTCGGCCACGCGGGCGAACGAGTCGTCCTCGCGGCCGCCGACCTCGATCCCGAGGGCGCCGCGATGTTGGCGGACGGGCGGACGACTGAGGGCGGGGGCGACGACGCGTGCCCGGTGTGCGGCGAGGTCGACTGCGACCGCGTGATCCACGTCCATCTATCGGGGCGATAACAGGGAATCCCGCCACCGCTGAGTCCGTCGCTCGGCGATTGCCCGTCCGCGGGTCGCCGAACTCGTCGCCCTTCGCGGGTCAGCGGCTGTCGGGGTCGACGGGCGCGCCGTCCTCGGTCGGCGGCGCGAGGTGGTCGATGTACTCCTCGACCGACGGCGAGCGGACGGCAACCTCCACGGAGATATCGCCCAGCTCGTCGGGGTCGCCGACGGAGAAGTTGACGACGCCCTGGAAGGCGGCCTGCTTCTTCAGGTTGAAGGTGAAGCCGTCGTCGGTACGGTTGCGCTCGAACTCGCGGCGTGCGGTGTCGAGGATCTCCTGTTCGTGGAGCTTGTCGGAGAAGTCGTCGAGCGTGTGCGTCTCGGCGACGAGGGTGCCCGGCTCGGAGACGAACTCCGCGTTGGGAAACAGCGCCTCGACGGCGTCGCGGACGCGGTCGGTCACCTCGGTGTCGCGCACCGGCGCCTCGATCCGGGCGTCGACGCTGTAGACGGTCGTCACTTCTCCACCTCCGTCGCGTCGACGGCGGGATCGGGGGCGTCGACGTCCCCGCGCAGCACGGCCCGAACGCGGTCGCGGAACGCCGCGAGCGTGTCGGTGTTGTCGATGGTTACGTCGGCGGCGTCGATGACCTCGCCCATGCCGAAGCCGAGTTCGCGCTCCTCGCGGTCGCGCAGCGCCTCGACGTCGAGGTCGGAGTCGTCGCGTCCGCGGTCGCCGAGCCGTTCGGCGCGCAGATCGAACGGCGCGGTGATGGCGACGAGCGTGAAGTCGTCGCCGAACCGTTCGCGAAAGCGTTCCAACTCGACGGGCGCGCGCAGGCCGTCGACGAGCACGGCGTCCGTGTCGCCCGCGGCGGCGGCCTCCTCGATCAGCGGGATCGAGCGATCGGCGATCGCGGCGGGGCCGTTCTCCTCGCGCAGGGCGCGGGCGATCGCGCCGTGGTGCTCTGCGGGGTCGAGCCCGCGGTCGCGACACTCCGCGCGGATGACATCCCCCATGGTGACCACGGGAACGCCCTCCTCCTCGGCGACCGCGGCGGCCTCGCCCTTCCCGCTGCCGGGCAGGCCGACCGTTCCGATGACTCGCATCACCGTCCGTTCGCCGCTGGCCGGATTAAAGCCTGCGAGACGGACGACCCCGCCGGACGCGACCGCGCCGTTTTTGACTTCCCCGCGTGTGTTCTCACCTGAGGGCGCGTAGCTCAGTCCGGATTCAGAGCGTCGGACTTCTATCCGCGTCGGTGTTTCCGGCGGGGGGAGCCATCCGACGGTCGCGGGTTCAAATCCCGTCGCGCCCGTAGTGGTCGAGCGGTAGCGAGACCCGGAGGGCGACACACGGCGATTTGAAGCAGGGAGTGAAGCGAACGGAGTGAGCGGAACGACCGTGGTTCAGACTCCCGTCGCGCCCGTGTTCCGTGTCGCGAGCGACAGCGAGCGACCGGAACCGCTCGGAAGACGGGATTTAAAGCAGGGAGGTCGCACGCAGGCGAGCGAAGCGAGCCGAGTACGCCCGACCGTGGTTCATACTCCCGCCGCGCCCGTAGTGGTCGAGCGGTAGCGAGACCCGGAGGGCGACACACGGCGATTTGAACCAGACGAGACGCGCGCAGCGGAGCAAGCACGTCTCGGCGTAGTTCATACTCCCGCCGCGCCCGTTGCGAGGCCGAACGCAGTGGGGTCTCGATAGTGAGCCGTGAGCGGAGCGACACAAGGGATTCACCCTCCGGGCGCGTTCGTTTCGGCATGGCACAACGCTCGCTGTTCACCCGCGCGCTGTGGTTCGTCGCCGTCGGCTGGTGGGCCACCCCCGCGGTCGTCAACCTCGCGTGGTTCCTCAACGCCACCGTGATCGGGCTCCCGCTGGGGATCAAACTGATCAACCTCGTGCCGACGGTGTTGACGCTGAAGGAACCGCGGTCGCTGTCGGCGCCCGATGACGCCCGCGGCCAGCGGTCGCTGCTCGTCCGCGGCGTCTACTTCGTGCTCGTCGGCTGGTGGCTCAGCCTCCTGTGGGCGAACGTCGCCGCGTTCCTCGCGATCACGATCGTCGGGCTGCCGGTCGCCTACTGGATGTTCAACCGCCTCCCGTTCGTCACGTCGCTGTACCGGTTCGACGGATAGCCGTCGCTCGGGAAGCGGACGAGCGGAGAAGTCGAGGGATGTCGCGTGGGCGGCTCAGTACCGGTTCGGGAGATACGCCATTCCCATCAGGAGGAACGCCGACAGCCCGCTGACGATCGTGACGCCCCACAGTCCGTTCGTCATCGTGGTCTGCATCGCCGTCTCCTCCTCGTATTGGGCGTACGTGTCGAACTCCTGGGTGAGCACCATCGTCGAGTTGTCCGGGAAGTACGCGAAGTACGTCGTCGAGCCGACCGTCACGTTCGCCTCGTCGGCCACCGATATCTCGGTGGTCCGCGGCGCGAAGTACTCCAGCGTCGCGGCGTCCGAACTCACCGACGCGACCGTCGCGGTGTTGTTCTCGATGTCCTCGAGTTCGTCTCCGACCGCGTACTCGCGCGTCTCGGGCGCCGGGAAGTACTCGTCTGCGGGGATCAGCTCCCGGCTCTCGTTACCGTCGGCGCGCTCGACCACGTACTCCTCCCCGTCGACGGTCGTCGTCTCGTTCTCGACGTCGGAGTCGTTCTCGAGGATCGCCGTGCGGTCGATAACCTCCGTCAGCGTGACCGATTCGGACTCGTTGTCGGTGGTGACGGTCCAGTCCTGCTCGTCGTACGTGACGGTCGAGTCGTTCGCCCACTCGACGGTGTAGCGGGCCGACTCGTTGGTCGTGTTCAGCGTCCCGGAGCGAACCAGCTCGGCCTGACCGCCGCCACCGTGGCCGCCGCCACCACCCTCCATTTCGGCGGAGATACCCTGTACGACGTACTCCGTCCCATCGACCGTGAGCGGATCGCCCTCGCTCAACTCGTGATCCGGATTCTCGAAGGAGAGCTGCGGCGCGCTCGCTGTCGCGATGAGCGAGAACGAGGCCGCCCCCACGACGAGGAAGAACGCGACGTAAATGACCGCGGCGCGTCGTTGCATACGTGAGCCACGGGTCGCCCGGAGTTTAACCGTTTTCTTTCGGGGGAACGCAGTACCGCGGCTCCGCGATCGTCCGCGCGCACGAGAAAGCCAAGGGCCGGATTTGAACCGGCGTGGTTCTCCTCTGCAGGGAGATGCGTATGGCCGGACTCTGCCACCTTGGCGCATCTGAACGGAGGCGTGTAAGGCGTTTAAGCCTAGCGGATTCCCCGTTCGAGCCGATCGCGAACGCAGTAGCTTGACGGTGTGCGTCTGTGTATAAATGCAGAACGGCCCACCAGCATGGTGCTGGTGGGCCGTTGTGTGTTGCGTATGAGTGGTGGGCGGCGAACCGGTGTTTCCAGAGGCTCTCGCACTCCAGGACTTGCCGGAACGCTGGCGGGCTTAACTTCCGTGTTCGGGATGGGTACGGGTGGTGCCCCGCCGCTGTGGCCGCCCGAAGGCCGACCATCGGGAACGATCCGATGAGGTGCCAACGTCGGTCTTCGACCGATATGTACGTGCAATCCAGGTAACGCCTGGACCCGTTCACGAACGGGTCCCAGTGCATATGAGTGTGGCTTGACCTGTTAGTGCTCGTGGACTGAACGCCTCGTTGCCTCGGCGCGTACATCCCGAGTCTATCGAACTCGTCTTCTACGAGTGGTCTCGGTGGTACTTCTTTTTCAGGTGGGTTTCGAGCTTAGATGCGTTCAGCTCTTACCCCGTGTTGCGTAGCTTCTCGGCAGCTGCCCTTTCGGACAACCGATACACCAGTGGCAACCAGTCGTAGTTCCTCTCGTACTATACGACCGTTCCCGTCAAGTACCGTAACACCCCCAATAGATAGCAGCCGACCTGTCTCACGACGGTCTAAACCCAGCTCACGACCTCCTTTAATAGGCGAACAACCTCACCCTTGCCCGCTTCTGCACGGGCAGGATGGAGGGAACCGACATCGAGGTAGCAAGCCACGCGGTCGATATGTGCTCTTGCGCGTGACGACTCTGTTATCCCTAAGGTAGCTTTTCTGTCGTAAATCCGGGCCATTGAGGCCCGTGATCCGTTCGCTAGACCACGCTTTCGCGTCAGCGTCACTCGCTTGGAATGACACTGTCAGACTTCCTTGTGCTCTTGCGCTCTTCCGCGGGTTCCTGTCCCGCGTGAGGAAATCTTGGGGCGCGCTCGATATCTTTTCGAGCGCGTACCGCCCCAGTCAAACTGCCCGGCTACCGGTGTTCTCCTCCCGGAGTGAGAGTCGCAGCCACTGACGGGTAGTATTTCAGTGATGTCTCGGTGGCCCGCTGGCGCGGGTACCTGTGTAATGACTCCTACCTATCCTGCACGTCAGCGGCCACGTCTCAGCGACAGCCTGCAGTAAAGCTCTATAGGGTCTTCGCTTCCCCTTGGGGGTCTCCAGACTCCGCACTGGAACGTACAGTTCACCGGGCCCAACGTTGGGACAGTGTGGCTCTCGTTGATCCATTCATGCGAGTCGCTACTGAAGCGACAAGGTACTACGCTACCTTAAGAGGGTCATAGTTACCCCCGCCGTTGACAGGTCCTTCGTCCTCTTGTACGAGGTGTTCAGATACCTGCACTGGGCAGGATTCAGTGACCGTACGAGTCCTTGCGGATTTGCGGTCACCTGTGTTGTTACTAGACAGTCGGAGCCACCGAGTCACTGCGACCTGCCTCGCGAAAGGCAGGCATCCCTTATTGCGAACGTACGGGACTAACTTGCCGAATTCCCTAACGTCGGTTGTTCCCGTCGGTCTTGGCTTGCTCTGCCAGGGTACCTGTGTCGGATCTCGATACGAACACCACGCTCGTCTTTTCACGGGCTCTAGGTAGTGGTGACTTGCGCTGTCTCAGGCTTCTCTCGCTTCGTGCCGTTACGGCTTCCACGGGATTCCCTGATTCGACCGGGCGAATGCCCGGCTCACCAGTTCCCAAAGCGTCGACTTTCAGTGCGTGGTGGCACTGGAATATTAACCAGTTACCCGGTTGTCCGATTCGAATTACGGTCGGACTTAGGATCGGCTAACCCTCGGCTGATTGGCAGTGCCGAGGAACTCTTACCCTTCAGACCTTCGGGGTTCGCACCCGAATATCGCTGCTACTGTGACCAGGATTGTCGTTACTGTGCGGTCCACGCGAGCTCTCGCCCGAGCTTCCATCCGGACAGTACGCCGACCTACACGGTTCCCTTCTTACAGGGACGGTTAGGTATCAGAAGTGGATTTGAGTCCCGATCATTTTGGGCGCCTTGAACCTCGGCCGGTAAGCTGTTACGCTTTTCTTAGCGGGTAGCTGCTTCTAAGCTCACCTCCCGGCTGTTTAGGGCTCAAGACTACCTTCAGAGGATTACACTTAATCCACATTTTGGGTCATTAACCTAACTCTGGGTTGTTCCCCTCACGGTGCCCAAGCTTACCCCGGGACACCGGACTCCCTCCGTCGACAGCGTTCGTACGTTCGGAGTTCGACAGAGAGGCCGACTCCTCTCGGAGGCGGGTCTCTCAATCGGTGGCTCTACCGCACGAACTACCTCGGGAGAGGTCATGCTTCGACATGTTTCGGTCGGAACCAGCTGTTGCCGAGTTCGATGGGCCTTTCACCCCTACTCCAAGATCACGCGAGGGTATTGTAGGACACCAACGCTAACGGACCTCCACGTGCCTTTCGGCACGCTTCATCCTGCCTCGGAGTAGATCACTCGGTTTCGGGTCGTACCTCTTCGACTCCCCGCGCTTGAACACGGTGGCCCTCGTCGTAAGACTGCGGCCATATCGGTTTCCCTGCGCCTTCCACGATGCTCGTGTTAGACTCGCCGGAGAAGTACACTCCCTGGTTCGTTTTTCAAAACGCACGACGCGACTTCGGCTCCCCTCACGTCTTACTGGTGGGTCGCCCCACGGTCATTCTGTGAGGGGCCTTTCAAGCCCCGTCGCTCAATCGCCAGCTGATTTCAGGCCCTATTGCACCGCCCTTCTCGGGGTGCTTTTCAGCGTTCGCTCACGCTACTTGTTCGCTATCGGTCTCGAGGAGTGTTTAGTCTTCTCAGTCGATGCCTGAGATATTCACGAGGGATATCCAACCCCCGCTACTCTGGGAACTGATCCGCAGGCCGCGTTCGTGATACGGGACTGTCGCCCTGTATCGTGCTCCGTTCCAGGAGACTTCTCACGAACTCGAACTGCTTGCTATCAGCCCGAACACCACATTGCCCGTGAGGGCTTCGGTTTGGACTGTGTCGCGTTCACTCGCCGTTAGTAACGACATCTCGGTTTGATTTTTCTTCCTGCTCCTACTGAGATGTTTCAATTCGGAGCGTTCCCCATTGCGCGAAGCAATTGTAGAGGGATTCCCATTCGGAGATCCGTAGTTCTTCGCCTCCATGCGGCTCCCTACGGCTTATCGCAGCTTGGCACGTCCGTCGTCGGCTCTCGAGCCGAGCCATTCACCAGCTGGCACAGTAGCCAGTTGACTGATGGTACACTGTGACCCGGTGAACGGGTCCAGTGGACGTCTGGATTGCACGTACATACGGTCGTCATCGCACGTCGCGTGGGTGGCACGCGAGCGTACATCGACCCTTCCCATTCCCGCTCTCGCGGAATGGTGCATCGGTCTTGCGTCGGGATTCATCGTATCGCCGTCCGCCATATAAGGCGCACGGTTCGCGATGAACCCCGAATACATGGACCCACTGGGATTCGAACCCAGGGCATCCTCCTTGCAAAGGAGGCACTCTACCACTGAGCTATGGGCCCACCCCCGTCAGGGGGCGTGAGCGAGCCTCGATAGTTCGAAGGTGCCCGATCGGCGTCGGGAACGGACCGAAAGGTGAGCCAGGGCGTCGCCCTGGTCTCGATCTGTGGAGGTGATCCAGCCGCAGATTCCCCTACGGCTACCTTGTTACGACTTAAGCCCCCTTGCGAAGCCCAGATTCGACCTGGCAACCCAGGCCTCATCCGGACCTCACTCGGGTGCTTTGACGGGCGGTGTGTGCAAGGAGCAGGGACGTATTCACCGCGCGCTTGTGACACGCGATTACTACCGAATCCAGCTTCATGTGGGCGAGTTTCAGCCCACAATCCGAACTACGACCGGGTTTCTGAGATTACCGTCCCCTCTCGGGGTAGGAACCCATTGTCCCGACCATTGTAGCCCGCGTGTAGCCCAGCCCATTCGGGGCATACTGACCTACCGTTGCCCGTTCCTTCCTCCGCCTTGGCGGCGGCAGTCTCCCTAATGTACCCAACGACCTCAAGGGTCTTGCTGGCAATTAGGGACGCGGGTCTCGCTCGTTGCCTGACTTAACAGGACGCCTCACGGTACGAGCTGACGGCGGCCATGCACCTCCTCTCTGATCGTCTGACAAGCTCATCACACTGGTCGTCATTCGAACAGTCGGGGCTGGTGAGATGTCCGGCGTTGAGTCCAATTAAACCGCAGGCTCCTCCGGTTGTAGTGCTCCCCCGCCAATTCCTTTAAGTTTCATCCTTGCGGACGTACTTCCCAGGCGGTTCGCTTCTCGGCTTCCCTACGGCACAACACAGACTCGTAGTCTGCGTCGCACCTAGCGAACATCGTTTACAGCTGGGACTACCCGGGTATCTAATCCGGTTCGAGACCCCAGCTTTCGTCCCTGACCGTCGGATCAGTTCTCTCAAGGTGCTTTCGCCATCGGTGGTCCGTCCAGGATTACGGGATTTCACTCCTACCCCGGACGTACCCCTTGAGTCTCCCTGTCCCAAGCCGAGCAGTTTTCGCCGGACGCCTACCAGTTGAGCTGGTAGATTTCCCGACGAACTTGCCCGGCCGGCTACGGACGCTTTAGGCCCAATAAGATCGGTCATCACTCGAGCTGCCGGTATTACCGCGGCGGCTGGCACCGGTCTTGCCCAGCTCTTATTCGTGCACCGCCTTAGGGTGCACAAAAGCGAAGGCACTATGCCTCCGCACTCGGAGTCCCCCTATCGCACTGTCGTGCAGTGTAAAGGTTTCGCGCCTGCTGCGCCCCGTAGGGCCCGGAATCTTGTCTCAGATTCCGTCTCCGGGTTCTTGCTCTCACAACCCGTACCGATTATCGGCACGGTGGGCCGTTACCCCACCGTCTACCTAATCGGCCGCAGCCTCATCCTACGGCGTCGGAACGTTTCCGGCTCTCGGCGTTCCAGCGTGAGAGCCGTAACCGGGATTAGCCTCAGTTTCCCGAGGTTATACCGGTCCGTAGGGTAGATTGGCCACGTGTTACGGAGCTATTCGCCACGGGCCTGAACCCGTGCGACTAGCATGGCTAAATCGGACTCCGATAGCAATGACCTCCGGCAGGATCAACCGGAATGTTCCTCCCCGCGAGGGGAGGGGGTGGCGGGAAGTCACGCGCAAAGCGTGACTTCACCATTGCGTGGTCCATGTTCGGCGACACCGATCGGGTGACACCGAACTATCGAGGCTCACATCAGATACCGTCTTGCGGCGGACCGCAGGGGCGGAATCCTCATCTCTTGCGGATATTAACGTACTTCGCGAGGGGACTTAACCCCTTCGAAGCCCGTCACCGAAGCGAACCGCGGCGGGGTTGAACCGCCTCGACTCGCGTCGTGTCTTCGCATTCCATCCGATGCCTTTGCCGTTGATAAGGACATCGGAACGAACTTCGACACACCCCGGAAGGGTGTGCCGTGTCGCCGGGGCGTCCCGTGCGACCTTCGCATTTCTTCGGATGGCAGGGGAACATAAAAGGCCGTCGTCTCGCCACCGCTACGTCATGCGGTTTCACGGCCCGTCATCGTGAACGACCGTGAACGACACTCGTCTCGTGGTTCGGCTCGCGAACGGCGATACGAGGCCCTCGAACGCGCCATCGACGATCGGCGGCGTTGTGACTGGCGGATCGATTCCCAAAGAACGTACAGTGCGCGGATCAGCTCTCGAGGTGCTCGATGCCCTTCTTCGCCACGTTGGCCTCGGTGATCTCATCGGGCATCCAGTCGGGTTTGTTGTCCGGCGCGGACTCCCGCCAGGACCACCCCTCGTAGATATGGACCTTGTCCGTCCCCTTCTCCCGGAGCCGGAGTTCGACGCGGTCGGCGGCGTCCTCGGAGCTGGCCGGCTCGAGCCGGCGAGCGGCTTTCAGGGCCGCCTGTCGCGGCGTGTTGCCGGAGAAGACGCTCTCCTCGGTGCCGTCGCCCTCGCGTAGCGCGAAGTTCCGCTTACCGTCCTCACGTACCATGGTTTTTCGCCTCCGTGTGAAGCGAACACACACTGTATGATAAACGTATCGGGGAAATTACCGCATTTTGGGGAAAAGATTCATATGTGGGTTCGACACCCGCGGGTGTCGCGAGGGCGCCACCGGAGGCGCCGACGGCACGACGGACACGATCACATCGGTTACATGACCACATCGGTCCCACAAGCCGTACACCCGTACGGGTGCGTGTCCGGCCGACCGCACGCGGACGGCCGTAAACAACACTTATGTGTCTCGTCGGGGGACTCACGGAGTACCGAAGGCGATGGTCCGGAAGAAGACGCTCAGTCCGAGTGGCGCCAAGGACGAGAACGGCGAGTACCACAACGTCCACGTGAACCTGCACGAGGACGAGCTCGCCGTCGCCGGCATGGAGATCGGCGACGAGGTGTTCGTTCGCGTCCGCGACGGCAAGATTATCATCCAGAAGGCGGACCCCGACGAGGTAGAACACGACTTCTGACACCGGGTGATCCCCGCAGTTCAAGAGCGTGCCCGGTCTGAGACTCGGACACGCATCGCAATGAGGGCCTACGACCTGGCGAAGCCGGCGCTGTACGCACTTCCCGCCGAAACCGCCCACGAGACCACCCAACGACTGTTGCGCGCCGTACAGGGAACGCCGATCCAGTCGTTCCTCCGCGATCGGTACGCCGTCAGCGACGAGCGACTGGAGACGGAGGCGTTCGGCGTCGAGTTCCCGACGCCCGTCGGCGTCGCCGCCGGCTTCGACAAGAACGCCCGTGTCCCGCGTGCGCTCGCGTCCCTCGGCTTCGGGCACGTCGAGGTCGGCGGCGTCACCGCCGAACGCCAGCCCGGGAACCCGAAACCGCGGATGTTCCGCCTGCGCGAGGACGAGGCCATCGTCAACCGCATGGGGTTCAACAACGACGGCGCCGACGTCGTCGGCGACCGCCTCGACCGCGAACCCGCCCCCGACGTGCCGCTCGGCGTCAACGTCGGCAAGTCGAAGTCGACGCCGCTCTCGGAGGCGGCCGACGACTACCTGTACACGTTCGAGCGCGTCGGCGACCACGCCGACTACGTCGCCGTCAACGTCTCCTCCCCGAACACGCCCGGCCTGCGATCGCTGCAGAACCGCGAGTCGCTGGAACGGATCCTCGGGACCCTCTCGGACGCCGGCGCCGATCCGCTGCTCGTGAAGTTCTCCCCGGACCTCCCCGAGCCCGCCGTCGAGGAGGCGCTCGGGGTCGTCGACGACCTCGACCTCGACGGCGTCATCGCGACGAACACCACCACCGAGCGGCCCGAGAGCCTCCGGAGCCCCCAACGGGCCGAACGGGGCGGCCTCTCGGGCAAGCCGATCGAGGAGCGCGCGACGGGCATGGTTCGGTTCATCGCCGAGCGCACCGACGTGCCGGTGATCGGCGTCGGCGGCGTCTCGGATGCCGCGGGCGCGTATGCGAAGATCAGAAACGGCGCGAGCCTCGTCCAGTTGTACACCGGCCTCGTCTACGAGGGGCCGAGCGTCGCCCGCGACATCAACGAGGGACTGCTGGATCTGCTGGAACGCGACGGCTTCGACTCCGTCGCCGACGCGGTCGGCGCCGACCTGTAGCCGCCGGCCGGTCGGACGGCGAGCGCGGTCGGTCAGCCGCCGAGCGTGTACAGCAGGACCGCCGCCGAGACCAGCCCGAGAGCGACGCCGACGACCCCGAAGACGGGACGGACGGCGACCCCGTTCAGATCGTCCCCGCGGACCAGCGGCCGACCGAAGATCCACAGGACGCCGAGACCGACGAGGGCGGAGAGCCCGGCGTCGGCGAACGCGCCGGCGGCGTACTCCGCCGCGGCGAGTGCGACCTGACACGCGCCCGAGAGAGTGAAGCCGCCGAGCGAGAGGACGCGTACGTCACGTTCACCCGAACAACACCCCGGCGGTGAGCACGGCCGAGAGGACGCCGGAGGCGACGCCGACGGCGACAAAGAGCGGCCGGGTCGCGAGGCCGTTCAGGTCGTCCCCGCGGAGGAGCGCACGCGCGAACACGCCCGCGACCAGCAACCCGCCGAGCACCGAGAACAGCGGGTTCGCGGGTGTGTCGCCGCTCGCGTACATGGCGGCGCCGAGGAGCACCTGCGAGACGCCGGCGACGACGAAGCCGCCGAGCGAGAGGGCACGTCTGTTCACGGATGGGAGTCCGGCTGCGACGAGAAGACGGTTGGGGTCGGCGAAAAGGTGGGACGCCTACTCGGTGTCGTGGACGATGACGACCGCGTCCTCCGGCTGGAGCAGTTCGCCCTCGCCGGAGTACCGTCGCTCGCGCTCGACCTCGAACAGGTCCGCGCCGAGCGTCTCGCCGGCGACGTGGAGTTCGCCGTCCGCGATCTCGTACTCCCCGCTCGCGAGGGCGGCCTCGATGTCGCCCACCGTCTCCCCGAACTGCGGGCCGACCTGCGCGTAGTCGAGGTCGATACCCGTGACGACGGACTCGACCTCCGGCTCCTCGTCGAGCACGTCGAGCTCCGCGACGTTCATGACGCCGCGCACGTCGTCGGCGAACGCCGCGAGGTCGCCCTCGCCGTACACCTCGACGCGGTCAAGCTCGGCGTTGAGCGGGAGCCCGCGCTCGCTCTTGTAGCGACGGAGCGCGCCGACGACGGACATCGCGGCGACGCCGGCGTCGTGGTCCGCCTCGACGCCGAGCGGCTCGGGCCACTCGCGCAGGTGGACCGAGTCGAAGTCGTCGCCCGCGCGCTCCTCGGCGTACATGTCCTGCCACAGCTCCTCGGCGACGTGCGCGAGCATGGGCGCGAACAGCTTCAGGAAGCGCTCGTGGGCGACCGACAGCGTGTACCGCGCGGCGGGGTCGTCGTCCTCGGCCTCCCGAACCCGTGTCTTCGCGACTTCGAGGTAGTCGTCACAGAAGGTGTGCCAGAAGAACCCGCGAAGCCCGTCTCGGGCCTTCGAGAACTCGCGGGTTTCGAGTTGCTCGGTGAGCGTCCCCGTCAGGTCGTCTAGTTCCGCGAGCAGCCAGCGGTCGAGTTCCCGCAGGTCATCGCGGTCGAGGTCGGGACGCTCCTCGCGCGCGTCGCCGACGAGCGATTCGACGAGCTTCGAGGCGTTCCACAGCTTCTGGAGCAGCTTCTCGCCGGCCCGGAGCCCCTTCTCGTTGTACGGGAGGTCGTCGCCGATGGCGGAGCCGGCGGCCCAGAAGCGCGCGGCGTCGACGGGGTACTCAGCGAGCACTTCCTTGGGGAGGACGACGTTCCCCTTCGATTTGGACATGGCCTCGCGGTTCTCGTCGAGCACCATCCCGTTGATGAGCGTCTCGTCGAACGGCACCTCGCCCGTGTGCTCGTAGCACTTGACGACGGTGTGGAACAGCCAGAAGCTGATGATGTCGTGGCCCTGGGGGCGCATGTCGAACTGGTACAGTTCCGGGCGCTCCATGGTGAACTCCCCGGCCTCCTCGTCCCAGTCCCAGCCGGCGTTGATCAGCGGCGTCAGGCTGGAGGTGGCCCACGTGTCGAGCACGTCGTCCTCGGGCTCGAACTCGTCGTGCCCGCAGGCCGGGCAGGCGTCGACGGGCGGGTCGTCCGAGAGGGGGTCGACCGGGAGGTCGGCCTTCTCGGCGATGATCTCCTCGTCGCAGTCGGCGCAGTACCAGACCGGGAACGGGATGCCCGAGGAGCGCTGCCGGGAGATGAGCCAGTCCCACTGGAGGCCCTCGACCCAGTGTTCGTACCGGGTGAACATCTTCTCCGGGAACCACTCCATCTCGCGGCCGGCCTCCAGGTACTCGTCGGTCTTGTCGAGCAGTTCGATGTACCACTGCTCGGTGACGAGGAACTCGACGCTGGTGCCGCAGCGCTCGTGGACGTTGACGGTGTGGGTGATCGGGCGGCGGTCGAGCAGGGCGCCGGCGTCGTCGAGGTCCTCGACGATGGCCTCGCCGGCCTCGGCGGAGTGTAGCCCCTCGTACTCGCCGGCGACCTCGGTCATGTGGCCCGACTCGTCGATGGCGACGCGCAGATCCAGGTCATGGATCTGGTACCACTCGATGTCGTTCTGGTCGCCGAACGTACAGCACATGACGATCCCCGAACCGGTCTCCATGTCGACGCCCTCGTCGGCGAGGATCGGGACCTCGTGGCCGAACAGCGGGATCTCCGCGGACTCGCCGACGAGGTGCCGGTTCTCGTCGTCGTCCGGGTGAACGAAGACGGCGACACACGCCGGGAGGAGTTCGGGACGCGTCGTCGAGATGGTGAACTCCTCGTCGCTTCCGGCGACACCGAAGGCGATATCGTGGAAGTGGCTGTCCTGCTCGTCGTCCTCGGTTTCGACCTGCGAGATGGCCGTCTCGCACTCGGGACACCAGATCGCGGGCGCCTTCTCGCGGTACTCGCGGCCCTGTTCGTACAGGTCGACGAAGGAGAGCTGGGAGATGCGCTGGGTGCGCGGCTCGATCGTCTGGTAGGTGTGGTTCCAGTCGACCGAGACGCCCAGCCCCTGGATGTTCTCGGTGAACTGCTCCTCGTATTTCGCGCACACCTCGCGGCACTTGCGCTGGAACTCCCGGCGCTCGAAGTCCTGATGACGGATGCCGAGCTCGTCCTCGGTGAGCCGCTCGGAGGCGATGCCGTTGTCGTCGTAGCCGAACGGGAAGAACGTCGTCTCCCCGTTCATGCGCTCGAAGCGGGCGACGAAGTCCTGCAGGGTGAACCCGTACAGGTGGCCCATGTGGAGGTCGCCGGATACCGTCGGCGGCGGGGAGTCGATGGAGAAGACGGTGTTCGGATCGGTCGCGGCCTCCTCGTCGTACGCGTACGTCTCCTGGTCGACCCAGCGCCGCTGCCACTCGGGCTCTGTGGTCTCCGGGTCGTAGTCCCCACTGGGCATTTCACCCGTATTTCCCCCGAACGACTGTTAAGCGCCTCGGTTGTCAGGGAGCGTGTGCCACGACCGGCGGGGCGCGAGCGCGGCGGCGAGGCCGACGGCCCCGCCAACGGTTATACTCCGGCCGCCCGACGCGTGACCCATGACCACGGCAGTCATCGCGGGCGTCGGACCGGGACTCGGCGAGTCCGTCGCGCGCCGCTTCGCCGCCGAGGGATGTGAGATCGGGCTGCTCGCCCGCAGCGGCGACTACCTCGACGAGTTGGCGGCTGAACTCCCGACCGACGCGGTCGGCGTCGCGACGGACCTGTGTGACTCGACCGACGTCGCCGCCGCCTTCGACCGCGTCCGCGACGAGCTCGGGCCGGTTGACGTGCTCGTGAACAACGCCAGCGCCGCCTCGTGGACCGGGCTGCGGGACACCTCGCTGGACGCGTTCGACCGCGCGTACGAGGTCGGCCCGCGCGCGGACTTCCTGTGCTCGCAGGCGGCCGTCCGCGACATGCTCGACGAGGAGCGTCCGGCCGACGAGCGAGGCGGCACAGTCATCTTCACGGGCGCGACCACGTCCGTGCGCGGGCGCGAGGGCGCGGTCGGGTTCTCGATGGCGAAGTTCGGCTCCCGGGGGCTCGCGGAGTCGATGGCGCGGGAGCTCGGGCCCGAGGGCGTCCACGTCGCCCACGTCGTGATCGACGGCGGGATCCTCGGCCCCGAGGTGAAGACGGACACCCCCGAGGAGTACCTCGATCCGGACGCCATCGCCGACAACTACTGGCACCTCGTCCAGCAGGACCGCAGCGCGTGGACGCTGGAACTCGATCTGCGACCGCACGTGGAGAACTTCTAACCGACCTCTTTTCACGGGGTCCTCCTCACTCGCTTCGCTCGTTCGTCGAACCCCGCCAAACCCGTCGATGCCGTCGGAACGCGCAGCGTTCCGACTGCTGACGGGAAATCGAAGATTTCCCGTAATGCCAAAAGGGCCGCTCGCTCGGGCCTCCGGCCCTCGCTCGCGGTACAAGACGTAGTGACCCCGCTGTGGCGCGCGGCCGGCCGCGCCCTGTGCGCGGCCGCCGCGCGCGAGGGATGAGCGAGTCGGGAGCGGAGCGACCGACGAGCGAATCGGCTTGGGAGGCTCACGCGAGCGGAGCGAGTGTGAGTTCGTCGGAGCTTGCTCCGACGTAAGTGTGGCAGCGGTGCAGTCGGGTGGGACTGAAAGGGGCCGCGGCTGTGCGCGAAGGCACGAGCCGACAAGCACCGCAGCGAGGCGAGCGACGTGAGCCGAGCGAGGAGCGCAGCGGTCGCGCCTTCGCGCACAGCCGCGGGGGCTTTCGCGGTCCGCCGCCTCTACTCGGACACGACGGATATTCACACGAACACTCATACGCCCGATCAACCGCAGAGGGAAAGGTTCATCCGCCGAAGCGCCCCGACCTACTCGTAGTTGCCGGCGCGGTCCGTTCCGGCCACGAGGCCAGTCGATCACGCGGACCGCGCCACCCCGTATCCCCGACCGAACCCATGAGATCCAACAGATGAAAGTCGCAGACGCCGTCCCGAAGTTCGCCGACGCGTTCGGGTTCGAGGAGTTCAACCGCATGCAGCGGGAGGCGCTGCCGGCCATCCTCGAACGCGACGAGAACGTCGTCGCGGCCGCGCCCACCGCCTCCGGCAAGACCGCCCTCGCCGAGCTCGCGATCTGTGAGACGCTCGAGAACGACGGCACCGCCCTCTTCATCGCGCCCCTCCGTGCGCTCACCAACGAGAAGGAGGCCGAGTGGGACCGCTTCGAGGAGCTGGGCTACTCCGTGTACGTCGTCACCGGCGAGCGCGACCTCAACCCCCGCCGCGCCGAGCGCGCCGACATCCTCGTGATGACGCCCGAGAAGACCGACTCGGCGACGCGCAAACACGAGTCCGCCCGCTACGACTTCATCAACGACGTTGACTGCTGTGTCATCGACGAAGTCCACCTGCTCGACTCCGACAAGCGCGGCGCCGTCCTCGAAGTGACCGTCTCGCGCCTGCGCCGCATCTGCGACCCCCGCGTCGTCGCGCTGTCGGCGACGATGCCCAACGTCGGCGACGTGGCCGAGTGGCTCGACGCGCCGCCCGAGACGACCTTCGAGTTCGGCGACGAGTACCGCCCCGTCGACCTGGAGACCGGCGTGAAGACGTACACTCACGGCGACAACTCCTTCGCCGACAAGTACCGCCGCCTGTACCGGGCGCTCGACCTCGCCGAACCGCACATCCGCGAGGAGGGGCAGGCGCTCGTGTTCGTCTCCTCGCGCCAGGACACCGTGATGGCCGCCAAGAAGGCCCGCGACGAGGTCGGCGAGCGCGACCTCGAGATGGGCGCCCGCGGCGACTACGACTTCCACAACGCCGCCAAGGAGCTCGACAACGACACGCTGCGCCACTCGGTCGTCGACGGCGTCGCGTTCCACCACGCCGGCCTCTCGAAGAACGACAAGGACCGCGTCGAGCGGTGGTTCAAGGAGGGGAAGATCCAGCTGCTCTTCTCGACCTCGACGCTCGCGTGGGGCGTGAACCTCCCCGCCCGCTGTGTCGTCATCCGGGACACGAAGTATCACGACCCGCTGGAGGGCGAAGTCGACATCAGCCCGCTCGACGTGCTCCAGATGCTCGGGCGCGCCGGCCGGCCGGGGTACGACGACGTGGGGTACGGCTGGGTGGTCTGCGACCGCTCGGACGCCGACAAGTACCGGACACTGCTTCGCGAGGGCAAGGAGATCGAGTCGCGGCTCGCCGAGGATCTCGATTCGCACCTGAACGCCGAGATCGCGCTGGGGACGATCTCGGGGCTCGACGACGTGATGGACTGGCTGGAGACGACCTTCTACTACGTCAGGGCGGGGACGAAGCCCGACGCGTACGACTTCGAGGGGATCCGCGACCGCGTCCGCGACACGCTGAACTCGCTGGTCGACCGCGGGTTCGTCGAGACCGACGAGCGACTGGGGATCGAGGCGACCACGATCGGCCGGCTCGCCTCGAAGTACTACCTCCGCATGGAGACGGCCGAGCGGTTCGCCGATCTGGCCGACCGCGAGGCGATCGACGAGGACGCCGTCCTGCGGGTCGTCGCCTCGGCGGCCGAGTTCGACTCCGCCTCCTCGCGCTCCTCGGAGGCCGACGCCGTCGACCGCGTGCTCTCGGACGTGGAGACGGACCTGGAGGGCGGCAACCGGAAGGTGCTCGCGATCCTCCACGGCGCCGTCCGCGGCTCGGTCCCCTCGGACCTGCGCTCGGACGCGTGGATCATCAAGCAGAACGCGCTGCGCCTGCTCGCGGCGCTGCGGGAGTTCGCCGACGCCGTCGCGGGCCCCCGGGCCGCAAACCTCGTGCGCCGGGTCGAAGCCAGGGTCGAACACGGCGTCAAGCGCGAGGCCGTCGGCCTCACCGCCATCGAGGGCGTCGGCGAGGGGCGCGCGGAGTCGCTGTCGGCGGGGGGCCTCACCGCGCCCGCCGACGTGGTCGCCGCGGGCGCCGACCGGCTCACGCGCGCGGGGCTCTCGGAGGGCGTCGCCGAGCGCGTGCTCCGGCAGGCCGAGGACCTCCCGAACGCCGTCGTCGAGTGGGGAACGGTCCCCGACTCGATCGGCGTCGGCGAGAACGAGGTGCTCGAGGTGACCGTGCGCAACGTCGGCGGACCCGCCCGCGCCGGGATCCGCGTCACCGCCAACGGGGTCGAGATGACCGAGAAGACGCTGTACCTCAGCGACGAGACGACCGTCCCGGTGGGCGTGTTCGGCGCGCCCGGCGAGACGGAGCTGCGCTACGAGGTGGAGGTCGTCTACCCCGAGTTGCCGCTGTTGCCCGAGACGGACTCACGGATCGTCCGCGTCGAGTGACGCACGGCCTCGTACAGCGCCGCCGGGTCCTCCCGGTCGACGACCTCGTCCGCGGGCGAGAGGTCGCTGTCGCGGTTGTGGTCGTCGCGGACGGCGATCGTGTACGCGCCCGAGCGGGCGGCCGCGAGTACCCCGTTCGCGGAGTCCTCGATCGCGACCGCCCGGTCGACCGTTCCGCCGAGATCGCGGATCGCCGCCTCGTACAGCCCTGGCTCGGGTTTACCCGGACCGTCGAACTCCTCGGCAGGCGCGATCAGGTCGAACTCGAGGTCGAAGCGGTCGAGGACCGTCTCGATCCAGTCGCGCGGCGACGACGAGACGAGCGCGACCGGCACCCCCTCGCCCCGGAGGTCGGCGACGAACTCCCGGGCGCCCGCCAACAGCTCGACGCGCTCGCCGTAGATCGATTCCGCGGTCTCCTCGTACAGCGACATGAACGCGTCCTTGTCGACGACCACCTCGTAGTGCTCGGCGAGGTAGTCGTAGATCTCGCCGTAGTACATCCCCGTTACCTCGTCGAGGTCGGGAGTCCGAGAACCGTCGGCGAGCACCCGCGGGAGGATCTCCTCGCGCTCGGCGACGTGCCAGTAGTCCTCGGAGTCGACGAGGACGCCGTCCATGTCGAAACAGACGACGACGGACGCGGCGGTTCCCGCCTCCGTCTGGACGGTTCCCGGCGCGGAGTCGGGGCGGTCGGCCGTCGAGGAGTCGCTCGTGTTCGCCGAGTCGGTGACCTGGGGGGAGTCGGTCCCGTCAGCCGCTTCCGGAGCGTCGCTGTCGGACGATTCGGACATACCCCTACGATGCTCGGGCTGGGGGATGGGCGTTCCGGCCCGTGTCGCCGGCCCGCGCCGCCAGGCCGCCGCCCCGTCACCGTCCCCACTCCGTCCCCACACATCGCTGCGAGAGTCCAAGTAGGGTGACGGCACCACCGACCCCATGCCGGAGACCGCAACCGTCCTCGCGGGCGACTGCACCACCAGCTTCGAGACGACGACCGGCGACGAGCGCACCCAGCGCGGGCGCGTGGTCGTCCTCGCCAAACCCGACCGTACCGTCCTCGTTCACGACCGATCGGGGTACCAGCCGGTCACGTGGTTGACCCGCCCGGACTCGCTGACCGTCGAGGCCGACGACGACGGCTTCGCCGTCACGGCCCACGACGCCGGGCGGACCCTCTCGGTCCGATCGCACGACGCGGGCGAGGTGGTGGAGCTGCCGGTCGGCGCCGCCGGCGTTCCCGTCGGCGAGTGCCCGGCCCCCGGCTGTGGCGCGGCGATGGTGCGCGCCGGCGGCGACGTGGTCTGTCTCGGGTGCGGCGACTCCTACGGGCTCCCGTCGGGCGCGACGGTCCGCGACGACGCGGCCTGTGACGACTGCGGGCTCCCGACGATGACCGTCGAGCGCGGCGAGTCGCTGGACCTGTGTATCGACTACGCGTGCGACTCGCTGACCGAGGCCGTCCGCGGCGTCCTCGACCGCCGCTTCGACTGCCCCGACTGCGGGCGCGACCTCCGGGTCCGCGAGCACCGCGGCCGGGCGTTCCTCGGCTGTGACGGCTACCCCGACTGCGAGACGGCGTTCTCGGTGCCCGCGGGCGTGTTCGCGGGCGAGTGCGCCTGCGGCCTCCCCCGGTTCGAGACCGCGACCGGCGTGCGCTGTCTCGACGGCGCCTGCGAGTCGGACCGGCCGGCCGACCCCGACGCCGAGCACGGCCCCTGACGCCCGACCGCCGGCGAGGCTCGCTCCGACAGTTTAAATCCGAGAACCCCGCTACCACGGGCAATGAGACCCTCCGATCTCTCGACCCTGCCCGACGGCGTCCCCGAGGCGCTGGAGGCGGAGGGGATCGAGGAGTTCTACCCGCCGCAGACGGCCGCCGTCGAGGCGGGCGTCGCCGACGGCGAGAGCGTCGTCGCCTCGGTGCCGACCGCATCGGGGAAGACGCTCATCGCCGAGTTAGCGATGCTCTCGGCGGTCGCGCGCGGCGGGAAGGCGCTCTACATCGTCCCGCTCCGGGCGCTCGCCAGCGAGAAGAAAACGGAGTTCGAACGCTGGGAAGAGTTCGGCGTCGACGTGGGCGTCTCAACCGGCAACTACCAGTCCGACGGGGAGTGGCTCGCGAGCCGCGATATCATCGTCGCCACGAGCGAGAAGGTCGACTCGCTCGTCCGCAACGGCGCGCCGTGGGTGAACGACCTCACCTGCGTCGTCGCCGACGAGGTCCACCTCGTCGACGACTCCGGCCGCGGCCCGACCCTCGAGGTGACGCTCGCGAAGCTCCGCAAGATCAACCGCGATCTCCAGGTCGTCGCGCTCTCGGCGACCGTCGGCAACGCCGACCAGGTGGCTGACTGGCTCGACGCCGCGCTCGTCGAGTCCGACTGGCGACCCATCGAGTTGAAGATGGGCGTCCACTACGGCAACGCCGTCAACTTCGACGACGGGAGCCAGCGCGAGGTGCCCGTCGGGAAGGGGCAAAAGCCGACGGCCGCCCTCGTCGCCGACGCGCTCGACGAGGAGGTCGACGGCCAGCGCGGCTCCTCGCTCGTGTTCGTCAACTCCCGGCGCAACGCCGAGGGCGCGGCCAAGCGTCTCGCGGACGTGACCGCGAACAGGCTCGACCCCGACGAGCAGGCGGAGTTGGAGGGGTTGGCGAAGGACATCCGCGACGTGTCCGACACCGACACCTCCGACGATCTGGCCGACTGCGTCCGGAAGGGAGCCGCCTTCCATCACGCCGGCCTCGCCGCCGAACACCGGAGCCTCGTGGAGGACGCCTTCCGCGACCGCCTCGTCAAGTGCATCTGCGCGACGCCCACCCTCGCGGCGGGGGTGAACACGCCAGCACGCCGGGTGATCGTCCGCGACTGGAAGCGCTACGACGGCGAGTTCGGCGGGATGCAGCCGCTGGACACGCTCGAAGTGCACCAGATGATGGGTCGCGCGGGCCGGCCCGGCCTCGACCCCTACGGCGAGGCCGTTCTGCTGGCGAAGGACCGCGACACGATGGACGAGCTGTTCGAGCGCTACGTCTGGGCCGAGCCGGAGGACGTCCGCTCGAAGCTCGCCGCCGAGCCCGCGCTCCGGACCCACGTCCTCGCGACCGTCGCCTCCGGGTTCGCGACGACGCGCGAGGGCCTGCTGGAGTTCCTCGATCGGACGCTGTACGCGAGCCAGACGGGCGACGACGCCCGGCTCGCCGAGGTCACCGACCGCGTGCTCGAGTACCTGGCGGCCAACGAGTTCCTCGAACGCGAGGACGGCACCCTCACCGCGACGGGCATCGGCCACACCGTCTCGCGGCTCTACCTCGACCCGATGTCGGCCGCCGAGATCGTCGACGGGCTCCGCGAGGGCGTCGAGCCGGCCGACGCCGACGCGGTCGCCTCGACGACGGCGACCCGCCGAAGCCGACCCGCCGGGGACGACGAGGTACCTGAGGACGCCGCGGACGCCGGCTTCGTCACCGGAAAGGACCTCGTCGCCGGCGACGCGGCCGCCGACGGCGATGCGGACGACAGCGCGGGCGACGCCACTGCGGACGAGGGCGAGAGCGGCGAGGGAGGCGAGGAAGAGAGGGACGACGGCCCCACGATCACCCCGCTCGGACTGTATCACCTCGTCGCGCGGACGCCAGACATGTACCAGCTGTACCTGAAGTCGGGCGACCGCGAGACGTACGAGGAGCAGTTCTACGAGCGCGAGGAGGAGTTCCTCGGGCACGCCCCCTCGGAGTTCGAGGACGTGGCGTTCGAGGACTGGCTGGCGGCGCTCAAGACAGCCCGGCTGCTGGAGGACTGGGCCAGCGAGCTGGACGAGGACACCATCACCGAGCGCTACGGCGTCGGCCCGGGCGACATCCGCGGGAAGGTCGACACCGCCGAGTGGCTGCTCGGGGCGGCCGAGCAGTTGGCGAACGAGCTCGACCTCGACGTGGTGCTCGACGTCCGCGAGGCGAAGAAACGCGTCGAGGACGGCGTCCGCGAGGAGCTGCTCGACCTGACGGGCGTGCGCGGCGTCGGTCGCAAGCGCGCCCGGCGGCTGTTCGAGGCCGGCATCGAAACCCGCGCGGAGCTGCGCGAGGCCGACAAGTCGGTCGTGCTCGGCGCGCTCCGCGGACGCGAGAAGACCGCCGAGAACGTCCTCCGGGCGGTCGGCCGACAGGACCCCTCGATGGAGGGCGTGCGGAAGGACGCGAGCGCGTCGGCGGCGGCGACCGCCGGGAGCGACACCGACGAGGACGGAAGCGGACAGGCAACCTTCGGTGATTTCTCGTGAAGCTCGTCGACGGCGTCGCGGCCATCGACGACCTCGACGCGTTCCTCGACGAGTTGACCCGGATCGGCAAGGGGACCGGCTGTACGGTCCAGGCGTTCGACGCGCGCTACGTCGTCGACCGGGCACACCTCGAACGAGCGCTCGAACTGGCCGACCGCGCCCTCGGGCGCGGCGAGAACGTCGCCCGCGACCGCGGCGTCGAGGTCATGCTGTACGCCGCCGGCCGCCGGCAGATCGACCGCGCGCTGACCCTCGGCGTGTCCGAGGGCGAGGGACCCGTCGTGGTGCTCGTCGCCGCCGAGCGAGAGGACGGGGACGGGGCCGCTGAGGACGCCGCGGACGGCACCGCCGAGAGATCCGACACCGCCGAGGGCGACCCCGACCACCCAGGCGACGAAGCCGCGGCAGCCGCGGCCGTCGGCGACCTGTTGACCGCGGCCGACACGCTCGGCGACTACGACGAGGACCTCGTTTGCGAGTACTTCGACATCGACGAGACCGAGTTGGCGGCGACGGCCGGGTCGCTCGCGGACGTGGTCCACGAGCGCGTGGCGCTGCTGGACGTGCGGAAGTAGCGGGCGAGGACGCACACGGCGACGGGGGGACAACCTGCTTGACTGCGGTATGACGTAGCCGGCCGGTGCGTCCGCTCGGAGGCGACCGCCGAGTGCGCCGCCGTCGCCCGGACGCAGCCGATCTACCTCTGTTCGTCTCGGGGTCGTTGCGGGGATTCACACCCGCAAGCGACCGGCGACGAAGGCGGGCTTCGGGTCGTCCCCGGACGTGGGGTCGGGGGCGTCCCACCGGTCGGTTATCTCGAACCCGGCGTCCCGGAGCCGTTCGCTCGTCGCGTCCGCGCCGGCCATCGTCCACGTCATCTCGACTCCGCGACCGAGCCAGTCGTCGGTCGTCCGCTCGAACGGCCCGGGCGCCTCCGAGACGAGGACGCGCCCGTCGGGGCGGAGGACGCGGGCGAACTCGGCGGCGACGGCCGCGCGCTCCGACCGGGGGACGTGGATCAGCGAGCGATGCGCGACGACGGCGCCGAAGCTCCCGTCGGCGAACGGAAGCGCGGTCAGATCGCCCTGCACGGGCGCGACTGCCGACGCGGCGGCCGCGATCCGGAGCAGTTCCCGCGAGAGATCGAGCCCGACGACCTCCGCCCCGTCGGTGGCCCGGCGGAGCGCCGGCGTCCCGTGTCCGCAGCCCGCGTCGAGCACGCGCGGCGAGGGCGGACCCGAACCGAAGAACTCCTCGAAGACGCGCGTCTCCCGGTCGCCGGCCTCGCCGCGTTCGGCGAACGTCGTCGCGAGGGTGTCGTACCCCCGGCGGATCGCCCGTCTGTCGTCCACGTGCGTCCGGACCAGGTGGAGCCAATTGAGCGTTTCCCGCGTCGTCCCGGCTACTCCTCCGGCGAGCGTTCGTCGACCCCGTCGTCGGTCGGATCCGTGTCCGTTCCTGCACGCTCGGCGACGCCGTCATCGGCCCCCGACTCGTCGGCCGCGGCGGCGAGCGCCCCGTAGTCCGGCTCGACGAACATCCGACGGATGCGCTCGCCGTCGATCTGCTCGACGGTCACGGCGATGCCGTCGAGCTCGATCCGTTCGCCCGAGCGGGGGACGCGCCCGAGCCGGTGGTACACGTAGCCGGCGAGCGTTCCGGCGTCCGCCGGGGCGTCGCCTGCGAGCGCGGTGCCGAAGACCGCGTCGAGGCGGTCGAGGAACACGTCGCCGCGGACCATCACGCCGTCGGCGACCGCGCGGACGCTCGCCTCGCTGCCCACGTCGAACAGGTCGCCGACCACCTCCTCCAACACGTCCTGCACCGTCACGAGCCCCACGACCGCGCCGTCGTCGGCCACGACCATCGCCATCCGGACGCGCTCGTCCTGCATCCGGGTCAACAGCGTGTCGATCGGCTCGCCGGTCGAGACCGACAGCGTCGGCGTCGCGAGCCGCTCGACGGACACCGACTCGTCGAGCGCGAGCGTCCGCTCCAGGTCGCGGAGATCGACGATCCCTCGGACGCGGTCCAGCGTGCCGTCGAACACCGGAAGCCGCGTCACCCGCTCGTCGGCCGCCAGCGTCGCCGCGTCGCGGATCGACGTGCTCGCGTCGACGGCGACGACGTTCTCACGGGGGACCATCACGTCCCCCGCGGTGATCTCGTGGAGGCGGAGCACCGACTCCACCATCTCGCGCTCGCCCGCGTCGATCCCGCCGCCGCGTTCGGCCGTCCGCGCCAGCGCCGCCAGTTCGTCCCGGGTGACGTACGGCGCCTCGATCGCCGACTCCCCGCCGATGGCCGCGCTCAGCCGGCGGGTCACGGCGTCGAAGGCGGTCACCACCGGCCCCGCGGCGCGCTGGAACCGCCGGAGCGTCGGCGCCGTCCGGAGCGCCCACGACTCGGCGTTGGCGACGCCGTAGGACTTGGGGACGATCTCGCCGAACACGAGCACCACCACCGTCAACACGACCGTCGCGACCGTCACGGCGATCCCCGCCGGGAGCGCGTCGACCAGGATCGCCGTCGCGATCGACGACATCGCGATGTTGACGACGTTGTTGCCGACGAGGATCGTCACCAGCAGCCGGTGAGGGTCCGAGCGCAACGCCTCCAGGATCGTCCCCGCCCGTCCGCCGGTCTCGGCCAGCGGGCCGACCCGGTGGCGGTCCACGCTGAATATCGCGATCTCGCTGCTGGAGAAGAACGCCGAACACGCGAGCAACACGAGGATGATCCCCCCGCCGACCGCCGGAAGAGAGAGCGTACTGAACGTGACCATGTCCGGAGGAAACTGCCCCGTGCGTAAATCAGTCGGGTGCCGGCGGTGGCGCGATGGCGACGGGGACTGGGATGAGGATGGGACGGGGACGGCAACCGGAACGAGACCCCTCTGTTTCGTGTGGAAATCGCCACACACCGGTTCCTGTTCGTTCTACGGGAAACGTGTGAAGAGAAGTAGTCCATCCTGGATTCGAACCAGGGTCGTTGCCCCCAGAAGGCAACAGGATTGGCCGGCTACCCCAATGGACTGACATGTTCGCCGACGCTTCTTCGCCGACTACAGTCAATCGTAACCCATCGGAAGGTATGAGTGTTGCGAAACGGCGGAGCCGGGTTCCCGTTACCGTCAGGACTCGAGAGATGACGAATGTTCCTTTCGATGGCAGTTCACACAGAGCACCTCGCACTTTTTCACTTCTCGGAGGACGTCATTCGTGGACGCGCTAGCTCCGATTAGATCGGCGACGGTCGCGGTTTTGTCGTCGTCGGTATGGTGGAACTGGAGCCGGACGGGATCAGGGAGATCGCATTCACGACACCCAACCTCCCGCTGGTAGGCGTATGTCCACAGCCGGAGTCGGTCGGCTTTCTCCAATCCGAACGCTCCCGGCTGGAGTAACTTCCTGCGATCCGAGCGGGACAGTTCGACTCCGTCCCCGAGCAGGTCATTCGGGATTCTCTCGGTCCACGTGTGTCGATCGCTGTGTTCGAGCGTGTGGCAGTTGGCACAGAGGAGGTCGCATTTGTCTACCTCCGCGCGGATCCTGTCTCTCGACCAGCCGAACGGGACCGTCTTGTTCACGTCCAGGTCTTTTTCGGCCGCATTCCGGTGGTGGAAGTCGAGGCACTGGGGGTCGGATTCGCCACATTCTCGACATCCGCCCCTGTTCCGCTTTACCTCCCGGAGCCACTCCCGGAGCTTCTGTCGCCGGTCGAGTGACCGCTGGGTGTTCCACGCTCTGTTCCGGTAATGCCACCGCTGGTCCTGACTCAGTTCCTCCCAGACCATTCCCTCGGGAAGCTCCACGTCGTCCGGCATCGAGAGCGTTCGCGAGCCGGTCGAGGTGTTCGTCTCCAAGCCAGCTTCCGCTTTCGCTGCGTTCCATCCCCCGCAGTGTCGAAGGATGGTCGACGCTGACGGCGTGAAACCGAGTGCTTCGTACTGCGCTTTCGAGGGTGGCTCACCCAATTCATCTGCCGCCCGTTGCAACGCGTCAAGACAGTCGTCTTTCGTGGTCATATCGAACCGTGCTGGGCCCGTCTTCGTATGTGAAGACTCGCCCCACACCCGTCAGGGGTGATAGACAGCCCACGCGACGGTTCACACTCGGATATCGCCGGATGGACGCAGAAGCGAGCGGTAGCGCGTCGCTCGGGGGGCACTGACCGGTTCACGATCGGTGATCGCCGCCGGGAGGAACGTCGACGATCGGGGAATGAATCACTGTATCGAGTAGCTGGAGTCGTTCAGCCAACAGGGATCGGTGTGGGCGAGAGGGACACCCGAGTCCGCGGGATCTCAGGGGGATCGCGAACGGACGCACGGAGAACACGGTCGATTCACACTCGGGTGAAACCGCAAGCCTGGGAGGGTGTGTAACCGATCTGTCGGCCGAGTTCTCCCCCAACGCGAGCGCGTAGCCGCGAGTGACATCCCGCGCGATCACACCGCTCTCGGCTATACTCCGCGTCTCACGAATCCGCAAGGTTCCCACTCAGTCCGTGTTCTTCACCCGCCACTCATCGACATCGACGTTTCTTCCGGGAGCATTCTCCATCTGTGAACCGTCTACAAGGACAGCTCAGCACCAGAGGTCGTCGTTCGGAAGGTATCAGCGGCCACAGCCACTGTGAGAACCTTGCAAACGGGAGGCCGACAGCCGCGGCAGTGACGGCCCGGGAAGATCCACGTCGCCGGCGTTCCGGGTAGCGGCGGTATACTGATACCTCGCCGTGGTCCAAGTGTACGGAGAGATGCCGCCACTCGAACTCGACGGGTTGACGAAGTACTACGGGGACGTCCGCGGCGTCGAGGACCTCTCCTTTACCGTCGAGTCCGGCGAGGTGTTCGGCTTTCTCGGCCCCAACGGCGCGGGGAAGACGACCACCATCAGGACGCTCATGGGCTTTCAGTCGCCGACCGCCGGCACCGCGCGTGTGCTCGGCGCCGACATCACCGACGCCGGCGCGCTCAGACGGGCGCGCGCGAACGTCGGCTTCCTCCCGAGCGAGCCGTCGTTCGACGACCGCGTCACCGGCCGGCGGATCCTCGAGTACCACGCCGGGCTCCGCGGCGACGTTCGCAGCGACGAGCTGCTGGAGCTGTTCGACCCGCCGCTCGACCGCGACGTGGGGGAGTACTCGCGCGGGAACCGGCAGATGCTCGCGATCGTGATCGCGTTCATGCACGACCCCGAGCTCGTGATCATGGACGAGCCGACCACCGGGCTCGACCCGCTGAAACAGGAGCAGTTCCACCGGTTCGTCCGCGACGAGCGCGACCGCGGGAAGACGCTGTTCTTCTCCTCGCACATGTTGAGCGAGGTCCGGAAGGTGTGCGACCGCGTCGGGATCGTTCGCGACGGACGCCTGGCGGCCCTGGAGGACGTCGAGGCGCTGCTCGAACGCAGCGGGAAGACCGTCCGCGTCCACGCCGCGAGCCCGCTCGCGCCCGAGGACGTGACGCTGGCGGACGCACACGACATCGAGGTGACCGAGGCCGCCGCGGAGGCCGACGACGGCGCCTCGACGGTGTCGTTCACCTACACCGGCGCGTACGACCCGCTGCTCGACTGGCTCGGCCGGTTCGACCTGCGCGACCTGACCATCGAGGAGGCGCCGCTGGAGGCCGTGTTCATGCGCTTTTACGACGACGGCCCGGACGACGGCGCGACGGTCCGCGGACCGACCGGGGCCGGAGCCGGTGAATCCGACGACGACCGCGAGCGCGACGACCACGGTGACGGTCCGGACCGCGACGACCACGGCGACGAGCCCGAGCACGGGGAACGCCCCGCGGAGTCCACCGATGCTTGAGGTCGCCCGCTACGAGGCCGAACGGCGGGTCGTCGGGTCGGTGGTCGTCTCGGTGTCGCTCGCGGCCTTCGGCGGGATGATGCTGCTCGTCGCGCCCGGACTGCTCGAACAGGTCGACCTGACGGCGTACGCCGAGCAGCTGCCGCCGTCGCTCGTCGAGTCGTTCGGGTTGGAGCAGATCGGGACGCTCGCGGGGTTCATGGCGGCGGAGCTGTACGTGTTCGGCTGGGTGTTCGGCCTCGGGACGTACGTCGCGTACCTGGCGGCCGGGAGCCTCGCGGGTCGGATCGACGACGGCACCGTCGAGCTTGTGCTCGCGGCGCCGATCTCGCGATCCCGGCTGCTCGCGGAGACGTACGCCGCGAGCCTCCTCCCGGTGGCGCTCGCGAACGTCGTCGTCGCCGGCGTCGTCTACGGTGGGTCGGTGCTGATCGACGACCCGCTGCCGCTGGCGGACGTGGTCGCCGTCCACGCGCTGTCGGTGCCGTACCTCCTGTGTTGTGCCGCGATCGGGACGCTGTGTTCGGTGCTCGCCCCGAACCGTCGGGTGGCGGAGGGCGCCGGCGCGGGCGCGATCGCGGCGACGTACGTCGTGAGCGTCGCCGTGACCGGCTCCGATATCGACTGGCTGGGGGCGGTCGCGCCCGCGCGCTACTACGACCCGGTCGCGGTGCTCACCGCCGGCGAGTACGACCTGGGCGGGGCCGCGGTGCTGCTGGGCGCGACCGCCCTCCTGCTCGCGGCGGCGGCCTTCCGGTTCCGGGAGGTGGACGTGTGACCGACGCCGAGTCGACGCGGTCGGGCCGGGACGGTCGCGGCGGCCGTGACGGCCGCAATCGTGGCGACAGCCGCAGCGGCCGCGACAGCCGCGACTCGGCCGGGTCGCGGGTGGTCGCGGGCACGGCGAACCCGGCGGGTCAGGCGAAAGCGACGCTCACGGTCGCCCGCTACGAGGCCGAGCGACTGGTCGTGCCGGGGATCGTCGCCGCCGTCGCGCTGTCGCTGTTCGGCTCGTTGTACGTCTGGATCGGACCGCAGGTCACCGCCGGCGTCGACATCGAGGCGATGACCGAGGCGCTGCCGCCGGCGATGCGCGCGCTGTTCGGGTTGGAGTCGCTCGGGAGCGTCGCCGGGCTGCTCGCCTCCGAGTTCTACACGCTGGGGTGGATCGTCGGCCTCGCGGCGTACGTCGCGTACGTCGCGGCCGGGCGCGTCGCCGGCGGCGTCGCCACCGGCAGGCTGGACGCGACGCTGTCTGCGCCGGCGCCGCGCGCGAGCGTGCTCGGCGGGGTCCTCCTCGCGTTGCTGGTCCCGATCCTCGTCGTGAACGTCGTCGTCCCGCTGGCGCTGTACGGTGTCTCGGTCGCCGTCGGGGAGCCGCTCTCGCCGGTCGACCTGTTCGCGCTGCACGCGCTGTCCGTGCCGTACTTGCTCGCGTGGGGCGCCGTCGGCCTGTTCCTCGGCGTCGCCGTCGACGGCGGCCGCACCGCGGGGCGGGTCGCCCTCGGCGCCGTCTTCGCCACGTGGATCGTCGAGGCGATCGTCACCGGCAGCGACTACGAGTGGGTGGGCGCGTTCGCGCCGGCGCGGTACCTCGACCCGACCGGGGTGCTCGTCCGCGGGGAGTACGCGCTCGATTCCGTCGCGGTGCTTGCGGGCGTGACGGCGCTGTTCGCGCTCGCGGCGGTCGCGCTGTTCGGCCGACGCGACGTGTAGCAACCGCCCGGGCGTACCAGGTGCCAGGTGAGAACGGCCGCCTGGAAAGGGAGAACGCGACTCAGTCGTCCGCCGGGGCGACGCCTGCGCGCCCGCCGCCGCCCGTCTCCTCCGTCGTCACCGTCTTGTACAGCATGATGAGCATCGAGGCGATGAGCGCGCCGCCCCAGAGGAACCCGGTCGGCATGAGGAACGTGAGGCCGAACCCCTCGCCGAGCCAGACGATCCCCGGGATCCCCCACTGCCCGGCGATGAACAGCCCGGTGACAGCGGTTCTGAGCTGCCCGACCACGCCCAGCGCGGGCACCGCGAACCCCATCACGATCGCGAGGATCGACAACACCCCGAGGTGGGCGTGGCCGCCGATCATCCACGGCGGAACCGCCGACCCGCCCGACAGGATAACGAACTGATGTAGTCCGACCGCCATCATCACCGCCAATCCGAGGAATCCGGACGCCTTGAGTGCCTTTGTCATCGTCACCGGTGAGTGACTGAGAAACATCTTAGTCGTTATTGATTTTTATTCGATACGTGATTCGGAATCAACGGACGGCGGTCGAGACGGCCGTCGAGGTGGTTGCCGGTCGGTTCGCCGAGCAGCGTTACGACCGATACGCCTCGCGCAGGAACGCCAAGGCGGCGCCGAACATCGCGAGGTTGCCGAAGAAGGCGAGGCGCTCGCCGCCGGCGTCGCCCTCCTCGTTCCAGAAGTCGTGCATCGTCGGCGTCACCACCGCGAGGAAGGTGACGACCGCGCCGGTCGCGATGCGGGGGAGCCGCCAAAACGCGAGGCCGAGCCCGCCGACGAGCATCATCCCCGACGCGAACGGCGCGGCGAGTTCGGGCATCGGCACGCCCGCGGACTCGGCGTACTCGATCGAGTCGTCGATGTCGCGGAAGTCCTCCGAGGCCTGTAACGCGAGTCCGAGCCCGAACAGCACGCGTCCGAGCCGGGAAAGCGAGCGGCCGTCGTCGCGATCGGTACGGGCGGGTCGTTCGTCGTCTCCCATACACGGTGACACTTCGGGCGGCGTGAAAAGGCTGTGCTCGTCGAGTTACTCCCCGTCGCCGTCGGCGTCGACGGCGTAGTAGTCGACGTAGCCGTGAAGCTGCGCCCTGACGGGGGTGACCACGTCGTAGTCGGCGGTGTGGCGCTGGAGCATCGCCCCGGAGAGCGCCGACAGCAGCCACGTCGCCGTCGGCTCCGGGTCGACCACGTCGTCGACGACGCCCGCCTCGACGCCGTCGGCGAGCGCGGTCGCGAGTCGCTCGCGGAGGTGCCGGTCGATGCGCGTGAACTCCTCGCGGAACCGGGGCTCGGCCACCGCCTGCGCCCGGAGGTCGATCATCGCCCGCTGCGCCTCGGCCATCTCCTCGTCCAGCTCCGCACCGAGGTAGATGTCGACGAACGAGCGGACCCGGTCGACCGGCGAGTCGGCCTCGCGCTCGGCCTCGTCGAGCATCGCGAGGAAGTGGTCGCCGGCGAACCGAAGGAACCCCGCGAGGAGGTCGTCCTTGGAGTCGTAGTGGTAGTACAACAGCGACTTGCTCTTCTCGAACTCCGCGGCGATGTGCGAGACGCTCAACTCGGCGTAGCCGTGCTCACACAACGCGCGGTAGGTCGCTTGCATGATCAGGGTGTTCACGTCCGGCGCTCCCTCGCCGTCTGGCGCGTCGACGCCCCCGTTCGAACCGTCACTCATCCCTCGCCTCCCCTCGCGGACGCGCGGTAATGAACCCCCCGAAGCCGGCGGAGCCGGCGGGGGGCGGGACGCGGCCGGACCGCACCGCGCCCGCGACGACGCCGGACCGCACCGCCGGCCGACCGTGGTCACCCACGCAGGGCCTCCACGGGCCGCTCGCGGGCGGCCGTCCACGCGGGGTAGATCCCCGCGAGGAGACTCGCGATCACGCCGAACACCATCCCGGCGGCGACGTACCCCAGCGATCCGGGCGGGAAGGCGAACGGATCACCGAGCAAGGCGTCGTTGATCACCGCGACGACCCCGAGCGTGACCGCGCCGCCCAGCAGCGACCCGACGACGCCGAGCAGGGTCGCCTCCGCGAGCATGATCCGGACGATGTCGAGCTTCTGGTAGCCGACCGCGCGCAACACGCCGATCTCCTCGCTGCGCTCGATCGCCGACATGAGCATCACGTTGGCGATGGAGACGCCCGCGACGACCAGCGAGATGGCGCCGATGCCGACGAGAAAGAGGTTGATCAGCCGGAACGCCTCGTCGATCTGCTCGGCGACGTCGCCGCGCTCGAAGACGGAGACCAGCTGGCGACGGCCGTTGAACGTCCGCTTGATCTGCATCGCCGTCTCGTTGGCCGCCGTCGCGTCCTCGGCGCGGACGATCACCTGCGCGAATGCGTCGTCGTCGAACTCGTCGGGGGGGAGCACGAACGCCTCGTTGGGGTTGGCGATGTCCGCCTGCCCGCCCTGCGCGAGCACGGCCGTCACGCGGTACTCCTCAGTCCGGCGCACGGTTTCCCCGTCCTCGGTGACCGTGCGCCGGAGCGTCACCTTCGAGCCGGGGCGCAGGTCGTAGCGGTCGGCGAGCGTCGACCCGACGAGCACGCCGTTGCGCCAGTTCGGCGGGATCGACCCCTCGCGCACCTCGTACAGCGTCGACGGCTCGTCGACGCCGTATACGGTCGCGCTCCCGGCGGTCGAGCCGCCCTCGATCACGTCGGCGTTCCCCTGTTTCAGGGGGACGATCTCGGCCTGGCCGCTGACGCGGTCGATCCGGCCCACGTCGGCGGCGGTGAGGTAGCCGTTCTCGTTGTCCTCGCCCGCGAACACCTGGAGGTCGGCGCCGATGGAGCCGAGCGTCTCGAACTGCGACTCCTGGAAGGCGACG
This sequence comes from Halobaculum roseum, assembly GCF_019880245.1. Taxonomy (NCBI): domain Archaea; kingdom Methanobacteriati; phylum Methanobacteriota; class Halobacteria; order Halobacteriales; family Haloferacaceae; genus Halobaculum; species Halobaculum roseum. Next base: position 1,711,539 of record NZ_CP082286.1, on the reverse strand, counting down.
CCGCCGGCGCCGATGGCGCCGATGGCGACGACGCCGATGAGGATCACCGCGACCGCCAGCGCCGAGCGCGTCTTCGCGCGCGCCACGTTCCGCCGCGCCATGAGGAACGCCGGGAACGCCCCCCACAGCCGGTCGAGGAGGTTCATCCGGTGACCGCCTCCTCGTCCTCGCGGACGGTGCCGTCGATGAGGTTGACGACGCGGTCGGCGGACTGCGCGACGTAATCGTCGTGGGTGACGGTGACGACGGCGACGCCCTCGTCGGTGATCGCGTCGAACTCAGCGAGGATCTGGTCGCCCGTGTCGCGGTCGAGGTTCCCGGTCGGCTCGTCGGCCAGCAGGAGCCGCGGGTCGTTCACGAGCGCGCGGGCGATGGCGACGCGCTGTTTCTGCCCGCCCGACAGCTCGTCGGGGTAGTGTTCGAGGCGGTCGCCGAGCCCCACTCGTTCGAGGAGGTCGGTGGCGGCCTCGCGCGTCCGCGTCGGGGTGCGATCGAGCAGCCGCGGCACCTCGACGTTCTCGACGGCCGTCAGCGTCGGGATGAGGTGGAAGCTCTGGAAGACGAAGCCGATGGTCTCCTTGCGCCGTCGGGTGCGCTCGGCGTCGCCGAACGTCTCCACGTCGACGCCGTCCAGCTCGACGAGCCCGCTCGTCGGCACGTCGAGCAGGCCGAGCATGTTCAGGAGGGTGGACTTCCCCGACCCAGACGGGCCGACGATGGCGACGAACTCGCCGGGGTCGACCCGGAAGTCGATGCCGCGCAGCGCGCGCACCGTCTCGCCGCCGGTGACGTACTCCTTCACCACGTCGTGGCCCGCGATGACCGGACGGCTTGATTCCCCGTCGGGATCCGCGTCGTCGCGTCCCGGTTGGCCGTCTGGTCCCGCCATCAGCGGCGGAGCACGAGCGCGCCACCGAGCACGACCACGAGCGCGGCGAGGGCGGCCGGGAGCAGCGGGAGCCCCCCGAGCGGGCCGGTCTGTGGTCGGGGCGTCGGGGTCGCGAGCGCGGACTGGCTCACGCGCACGTCGGTCGTGTACGAGCGACGGACGTCGTCGACGACGTACTCGACGCGGACGGGCACCGTGGTCCGATCCCCGGTCAGCTCGGCGTTGAGATCGAAGGAGGCGAAGTCGCTCCCCTCCACGCCGCCGACGAAGTAGTCGGGCTGCGGGTCGGCCCCCTGAACCCCGTCGCCGTCGACGACGTTGACGATGACGCTCTCCACGTCGGTGCTGCCGACGTTGGCCGCGGTGCCGGCGACCTGGAGCACGCCGTCCGGGCCGCGGGTCACGCTCACGCCCGTGAGGCGGATCTCGCCGGGGTTCTGCGGCTCGGTGAAGTCGGCGTCGAACGTCCGCGTGACGGTTCGACGGTCGCCGTCGAGCGTGTACGCGAGCGTCACCTCGACCGGGAACTGGCCGGCCTCGGTCGCCTTCACCGGGAAGGTGAACCCGGCGGTGTCGCCGCCGGCCAGCGTCGCTCGGACGCGGCTGCTCGTCCGGAACGTCAGCGCGTCCGCGGGCGAGTCGACCCGCACGTCGATCTGGCTGACGGACTCGTTGAGCCCGTTGGCGACGGTGACGTTCGCCGTCCGCTCGGCGCCGACGACGGCCTCGCTCACGTCGAGTTCGAGCTGCGGGTTCGGGCGGTCGACGTCGACGGTCACCGGCTGGACGATGTGCTTGCGCTCGGCCCGGGGACCGAGCAGCGTCGCGTGGACGTAGACGGTCTGCTCGCCGGAGTCCTCGAGCGTGACCGAGAAGTCGTACGTCCGTTCGGTGTCGGGTCCGAGCGAGTCGGAGACGTCGAGGACGGCCAGCTCCTCGTCGTCCTCGTCGTAGTTGCGGTCCGGTACCTCCGCGACCGACAGATCGGTGATGCGGTACGCGTCGTCGCTGTCGTCGTCGTTCGCCAGCGTCGTCGTGACGGTGAACGCCTCGTCGGGGACCGGGTCCTCGGTGGACACGTCGGAGGTCATCGTGACGAAGGCGTCGGCGGCGGCGGGCGCGGCGACGCCCGCGACCCCGGCGACGACGAGAAGCAGACAACCGGCGACGACGGATACTGAAGGGGTTCGCACGGGTTTCGATCGGTGCACGTCGCCCGACCCGATAAACGTTCTGAACGTTCGTTCAGTTCGGAGGGGTCGCGGGCGGAGACGGGACGTTCACAGGAGGGGACGAGAAGTTCCCGAGTGGAGCCGGGAAGCCCCGGACGAAGGCGAGGGGTCCCCTTCGCGCTGCCGCGGGTACCCCCTCACACGTGTATAGATCACCACCTACTTATCGGCTCGTGGTGCACAGTCGTGTATGTACATCGGACGATTCGTCGTCGTCGGTCCGAAGGTCGGCGCGTACCGCGTCTCCTCGCGGTCGTTCCCGAACCGGAAGGTGACCCGGCGGGGCGAGGACACGCTCACGGTGGTGCCGACGGCCGACGCCGAGGAGACGGACAACCCGTACGTCTCGTACAACTGCGCGCGGGCGGCAGGCGAGGGAGCCGTGATCGGCAACGGCTCGCACGTCGACCCGGTCGCCGAGAAGTACGACCGGGGGTACCCCGCCCGCGACGCGCTCGTCGAGGCGTTGCACGCGCTGGACTACGAGAAGGACGACTACGACACCCCGCGCGTCGCCGGGATCGTCGAGGAGGACGCCGGCTACGTCGGGATCGTCCGCCGCGACGCGCTGCTGGTTCGCGAGGTCGACGAGCCGCATCTCGTGGCGACGTACGAGGAGGACGAACCCCGGGCGTTCGAGTTCGAGCCGCGGACCGCGGTGGCGGCCGCGCGGACTGCGTACGGGCTCGACTACGAGCACGCGGTGTGTGCGGCGGGCGTTCACGTCGGCGACGGAGGGAGTTCCTTCGCCGTGCAGAACACGAGCGAGGAGTGAGTTGAACGAAGTGAAACGAACTCCTCGGAAGAACGGCGGAGCGGTCCCGTGCCGCTCCGCCCACGAAACCGGCGAGGACGAGTGAGGCGAGGCACGAACGAAGTGAGTGTCTCGTAGCGAACGGGGAACGAAGTGACCCGTGAGCGAGCGACAGCGAGCGAACACACCTCGGAAGAACGGTGAGGAAACCGGACGAACAGTTCGAGACGTCACGTCTACTCGGACATCAGCGGATGTGTTCTTCGGAGTACATTTATCAAATAGTGTGTTGTACTCTTTTCCCATGACTGAAATTAACGGCTCAGTCGCCGAATCGATCGGTGACGCCTCGACCGTGTTGCTCGTCGCCCCGGCGGACTCGTGTACGGACGAGACGGCGTGCACGGAATTGCTCACGCGACACAGTCCGCCGCACCCGAACGTCGTCTGTGTGACGCTGAACAAGGGGCCGGACGACAGGCTCGACGTGTGGCACCGGTACGTGGGGGAGGAACTGCCGGACCGGGCCGCGATCGTCGACGCCCGGGCCGAGGGGGGCGGGGACGGCGCGGTCGCCGTCTCGTCGCTTCCGTCGATCAAGCTCGAAACGCTCCCCGAGGACGCCGATCTGTTGGATCTCGCCGTCACCATCGCCGCACAGGTCGGCGCGTGGAGCGACACCGGCGACCGGACGCAGTTGTGTCTGGACTCGTTGAACGTCCTGGTGGGCCGGTACGCCGCCCAGGACGTCGTCGATCTCGTACGGGGACTGAACACCCTGTGTGCGGATCTGGACGTGTCCGGGCACCACCACGTGAACCCGGACGACTGTCCGGAATCGATGCTCGCGATGCTCCGGCCGCTGTACGACGCGGTCGTCGAACGCGACGGGGACGGGTGGACCGTCTCGACGGCCGATTCGGCCGCCGGTCCGTCGTTCCGGCGGACCGTCGACGGCCGATCGGGAGGCTCGTCCCGTGGATCCGATCCCCCGGACGTCGTTCCGCTGTCGTACTCGTTCGACACGGTGCTGGAGTTGGTCAACAACCCGATCCGGCGGATCGTGCTGTACGAACTGAAACGTCGGTCCGACGACGAGGTCCCGTTCGACGAGTTGGTCGACGCGGTCGACAAGCGAACGGGCTCGGTCCAGGCGGGGAAGCCGGATAGCACCGACCGGCTCGCGCTTCAGCTCGGTCACACGCACCTTCCGAAACTGCAGGAGCGGAACGTGGTCCGGTTCGATCGGGACACGGAGACGATCTCATACCGGTCGAACCCCGCGCTGGAGGCGCACCTCGACTGTCTGGAGACGCTCGAACTGGGGCCCGAGCCCTGACGCGGCGGAACGCGCGCCCGATCCTGTGCGAACGCGTGACCCCGTTCGCGGGCGGGTGAGCCACCCGCCGGAACTACTACGCCCGAGTCCGTATTCGAGGACGTGCGACTCGGGCTCCTCTCGGACGTCCACGGCAACCGGATCGCGCTGGAGGCGGTGCTCGACGACATGCCGCCCGTCGACGGGCTCGTCTGTGCGGGCGACGTGGTCGGGTACAACCCCTGGCCCGCCGAGTGCGTCGCGGCGGTACGCGAGCGGGCCATCCCCACGGTACAGGGGAACCACGACCGGGCGGTCGCCGCCGGGTCGGCGCCGGGGTTCAACGCCATGGCTCGCGCTGGGGTCGCTCACGCGCGAGAGGAACTCGACGACGAGGCGCTCGCGTGGCTCGCCGACCTGCCCGAGCGACGGACGGTCGCGGACGGCCGCGTCGCCGTCGCCCACGGTCACCCCGACGATCCGGATCACTACACTCGGCCGGGAGAGTTCGCAGGCGGCCTGATCGACAGCGCCGCCGACCGCCTCGGCGTCGAGGAGGGCGACCTCGACGCGCTCGTCCTCGGGCACACCCACGTGCAGCATCACGGCGTGTTCCCCGAGGGCGTGGTCGTGAACCCCGGGAGCGTCGGCCAGCCGCGCGACGGCGACCCCCGGGCAGCCTACGCGGTCCTCGACCTCGACGACCGGACGGTCGAGGAGCGCCGCGTCGAGTACGACGTCGACGCCGTCGCGTCGGCGGTCGCGGACGTCGGGCTTCCCGAGCGGATCGGGAGCCGCCTCGCCGAGGGACGGTGAGCGGTCGGTCCTGGACTCGCCGAGAGGCCGAGGAGCGGTGAGCGATCGACCGTCGACCTGCCGGGGACGGCGACTGGTCATCCGTGTCAGCTCGTCGCGGGGGCCGTTCGTGTCGGGGAATTAAGACCGTCCGACGGGATCGGCAACCACGAATGGACTGGATGGATCAGAACCTCCCCGACGACCTCGCGATCGCCGTCGTCAACGAGACGGGATCGCGGACGACGGCGAACGTGGGCTGTCGGGCGGGCGGGGACGTCCTGTTCGTCGATCGGGTGACGCTCGAACCCGGAGGGCGGCGCGAGTGGGCGGAGTCGGTCGCAGGCCCCGTCGAGATCGGCGTCCAGGTCAGGGGCGGCCCGGAGGCGACCGAGCGGTTCGATCCGACCGACGGGTCCGGCCGCGTGTCGGCGGCTATCGCCGCGGGTTCGATCTCGTTTTCGACCGCCGGCGGTCGGGGCGCGTCGGGCGGCGCCGGCACCGCCGGAACCGGCGGCGGCGTCGACTCGTTCGCGGCCGCCGAGACGAGCGGCGGAGACTTCGGCGACGACCGCGACGACGGCTGGGGGTTCGGCGACGACGGAACCGATGCCGGCGACTCGTGGGGGTTCGACGAGGCGACGACCGGGGGGCGTTCGGGCGGGGAGGACGATAGCGTCGCCGGGTCCGGCGACACCGACGGCGCAGACACGTCCACGTCGACACCGGGGTCGGGAGCGGGGTCGGGAGCCGCCACCGACAGCGGGTGGGGCTTCGGCGACGACGAAACCGACGAGGGCGACGAGTCGGACACTGGCGGCGACACCGCCGAACCGGGGGCGACTGCGGACGCCGATGCCGGCCCGTCGGGGACGGCCGACGCCGCGACTGGGACCGACGGCGAACGCGGAGGCTCCCGACGGGAGTCCGCCGCCGACGCGGATACGGCCGCGAGCCGGCGTACCGGCACCCGAGGGTCCGAAACCGGCGAGCGTCAACCCGACAGGGAGCCGTCCGAAGCCGACCCGGAACGGGGATCCGGCGACCGCGAGGTCGACAGCGGCGGATCGTCCGGCTCCGCGGACGCGACGGCGGACTCCGGAGGGGCCGAACCTGCCCGGAATGACGGAGAGAACCGGACCGCCGACGCGACCGCAGCGGGCGCCAGCGGTCGGGCCGACGATACCGACGGAGGGTCGAGTCCGACCGCCGGCGCCGGAGAGATGTACTGCTCCAGTTGCGGCTCCGTGATCAAGGAGCAGGCGGAGCTCTGCCCCGAGTGTGGGGTTCGCCAGTCGGACACGTCGGCGTCCACGTCCGGATCGAAGGACAAGACCAGCGCGGCGCTGCTCGCCATCTTCCTCGGGTTCATCGGTGCTCACCACTTCTACCTCGGGAACACCGGTCGCGGGATCCTCTACCTGCTGCTGTCGTGGACGCTCATCCCCGGAACGATCGCCCTGATCGAGGCGGTTATCTACCTCACGAAGTCCGAGGAGGAGTTCCAACGGAAGTACGGCTGATGACGGCGTTCGCTGCAGGTGGCGCGGTGTCAGTGTCCCACAGCGATCGATCTCCCGTGGACCCGATCCGAAGCGCGCGGAGCGGCCACCCCGGAACCGCGCCGACTCACGACGCCGCCGCGTCGGGCGACACGGTTCTGACCGGGCGCACGCCGATCCAGAGGAGTCCGGCCGCCAGCGAGACGACGACGCCGGTCGCGGAGAGGAACGTCAGCGGGCCGACCGTCTCCGCGATCCGTCCGCCGAGCACGTTCGCGGTGCCCGAGATCAGCGTGAGCACCATCGAGACGCCCGACAGCACCGTCGCCCGTCCCACGTCCTCCACCCGGTCGTTGATGTACTCGGTGCGAACCGGTCGGGTGATCCGCTGGAGTCCGCGTCGGAGGAACAGCGCCGGGACGAGCAGCGCCGGAACGACGGCGAAGGCCCCGTAGGCGACCGCGACGACGGGGACGAGGAGGAACAGCACCCCGCGGGTTCCGAGCCGGTCGTGGACGGCGCCGGTCAGGCTCGACGCGACCGCCGAGACGAGCTTGAATCCGGCGTACAGCGCGCCCAGCCCCGCGACCGGGACGCCGACCGACCGCATCGCCGGCTGCTCGAACACGCGGGTCACCGAGAACACGAGGTTGAACAGCGCCGCGTACGCGACGACCCAGCGGATCGACGGTCGCGACAGCTGCTCTCGAAGGACGCCTGCGGCCTCGCGGACCCCGATCGGCGACGGGTCCGCGTCAGCGTCGTCGGGCTCGTTGGGGCGCTCCATCCGGTCGGCATCGACCCCTCGCGTCCGCGGGAGCGTGAACAACACCGGCAGCCCGAGGGCTGCCAGCCCCGCGTTCGCGAGGAACGGGAACGTCGGATCGACGGTGTACAGGAGGCTGGCCGACAGCGCCGCGGCGGCCGAGACCAGCCGGAGCGCCGAATCGGCCCGGCCGGTAACGCGGGAGAACTCGTCCTCGCCGCCGCGGGTCGCGAGCAGTTCGTACAGCCACGCGTCGGCGGTCCCGGTCTTGAGCGTCCACGCGACCGCCCACAGCCCGTAGACGACGGCGAACCCGAGCGTCGAGTTCGCGAGCGCGAACCCCGCCATCACGGCGACGGTGACGACGCTCCCGAGCGCGAGCGACGCCCGACGGCCCAGTCGGTCGCCCAGGTAGCCGGTCGGCAGCTCCCAGACGACCATCGAGAACAGGAACGTCCCCTGCACGAGGCCGATCTCGGGGAGCCCGAGCCCCCTCGACTCCATGTAGATGACCGAGACGGGGATGTAGAAGCCCGACGACAGCGACGCGCGGTAGAGGTAGTACCGGCGGACCAGCGAGACCATATCGGAACTACTCGAAGCGCCGAAAAAGGCGTTCTCGGAAGCTGACTTACGTAGTTCCGATTACTGAAACCGGCTTCAGCGGCCGTCGAAGGGAGGACGCGGAGTCGGTGCGACTCAGAACACGGAGTCGGCCGTCGCCGCGCCGATCACCGAGAAGACGGAGCCGACGCTCATCGCCTTCAGCGTGATGTACACCTGCTCGCGCATCGGCACGGGCGGGTCGACGTGGTTCGGGATGAGCGTCGCGGGCGCGTCGAACGACAGCGCGAGGATCCCGACCGAGAGATACGAGACGGCGATGAGCGAGAGGAACCGCAGCGGCACCCCGCCGACCTCCGCCTCGCGGTCGGGGTCGCGGTCGTCGTCGGCCTTGTACAGCGCCCCGTAGCCGACCGCGAGGACGATGCCGACGGTCACGGCCGCCTGATACCACGACATCCCGACGGCGAGCCCCCACACCTCGTCGGTGACGACGAACGGCCCCGCGAGCAGGAACCCGCCGACGATCTGTTGGGCGGTGTCCGCGAGGGCGAACCGCCGGCTGCGTCCGACCATGTCCGCCCCGTCGCGGCCGGGAGGGAAAAACTCCCCGCGAGCGCGGGGACGGCGAGCGCGGCGCGACCGGCGACCCTTGCGACAGAGGACAGCGTTAAACGCGAACCGGTGTTATCCGGCGGCATGAATCTCGGAGAATCCGACGTACGTTCACCGGGCGGACACGAGGTGCGGTCGTAATGCGGGTCGTCGCGAAGTTCGGCGGCACCTCCCTCGGCTCGGGCGACCGGGTCGAGCGGGCGGCCGACTCGATCGCCGCGGCCGTGGAGTCCGGCCACGAGATCGCCGTCGTCGCGAGCGCGATGGGGTCGACGACCGACGACCTCCTCGACGAGATCACCTTCGAGGTCGGCGACGAGGACCGCGCGCAGATCGTCTCGATGGGCGAGCGCACCTCCGTACGCATGCTGAAGGCCGCGCTGAGCGCCCGCGGCGTCAACGCCGTCTTCCTCGAACCCGGCCGCGACGACTGGCCCGTCATCACCAACGAGGTCGGCGAGGTCGACGTGGAGGCGACGAAGGAACGCGCGGCCGCGCTGGCCGCCCAGATGGACGGCGTCGTGCCGGTCATCACCGGCTTTCTCGCGCAGACGATCGACGGCGACGTGACCACCCTCGGCCGCGGCGGCTCGGACACGACCGCCGTCATGCTCGGCAAGTACATGGACGCCGACGAGGTCGTCATCGTCACCGACGTGGAGGGCGTCATGACCGGCGACCCGCACGTCGTCGAAGGCGCGCGCAACGTCGCGAGCATCACCGTCGACGAGCTGCGCAACCTCTCGTTCCGCGGCGCCGAGGTGATCGCCCCATCCGCGCTCGTGTACAAGGACGAGGACCTCGGCGTCCGCGTCGTCCACTACCAGCACGGCGACCTCCTCGGCGGCGGCACCCGGATCGAGGGGAGCTTCGAGAACCTCATCGACATGCGCGAGGACCCCCTCGCGTGCATCACTGTCGCCGGGCGCGCCATCCGAAACCGTCCGGGGATCCTCGCGGACCTCTCGGAGGCGCTGCGCGACGAGGAGATCAACATCGACGCCGTCGCCTCGGGAATGGACTCGGTGACGTTCTACGTCGACACCGAGGTCTCCGACCGCGCGGAGGCGGCCCTGCACGACGAGGTCGTCGTCGGCGACGGCTCGCTGTCGTCGGTCAGCACCGAGGGCGACTACGCCGTCATCCGCGTCATGGGCGGGGAACTCCCGAACCGTTCCGGCGTCGTCTCGGACATCGTCGGCCCCATCGCCGAGGCTGGGATCAACGTCCACGACATCATCACCTCCGCCACCTCCGTCGCGATCTTCGTCTCCTGGAACGACCGCGAGGAGGTCCTCGAGATCGTTCAGGGCGAGTTCTGAGCGTCGTTCAAGGAGAGTTCTGAGCGGCTACTCGTTCGAGCCGATTCCGATCGGGACCGGGTAGGGCCGGACGGGGCCGGTCCGCTCAACGAAATTTAAGTTTACGCGGCCGGAGTCTCGGGCATGGATTACACGCTCGCCGTCGGCGACGTAGACACGACCATCCCCGGCGGGACGGGGGTACTTCTGCTTCACCCGAGCATCGGCGAGACGGACCGCATCGACACCGACTTCCTGAAGGCCGACACCGACAATTTCCTCGTCGTCTCCACGCGAACCACCGCCCGGGAGGTCGAACAGAAGCTCGAACACTACGACGTGGACGAGTCGCGCGCGGAGATCCTCGACACGATCTCCGTCGAACGCGGCTACTCGCGGCGCACCGCCGATCACTTCCGGTACGTCTCCGCGCCCGACGACCTCGGCGGGATCGTCGAGCAGGTCGAGGGCTTTCTCGCGGCCCACGCCGGCAAACGCCGGATCAGCGTCGACTCGCTCACGGAGCTCGCCTACTACGCCGACGTCGACGGCGTCCACGACGCCACGAGCCGGATGCTCGATCTGCTCGCCGAGTACGACGCGGTCGGGCTGTTCCACCTCTCGCGGGAGGTCCACGACGACGACGAGATCCGACGCTTCCGCCAGTTGTTCGACGTGGTGATCGATCTCACCGACGACGGCGGCGTGGCGGTCGAGCTGCCGGGGGAATAGCGGATCGGCTCCGGCCGAGCAAGTGGTCCGGGACGCCGGAGCGGTTCGTCTGGAACGAGGGTTACTCGCCGAGCTTCTCGAACGTCTTCTCGGCCCACCGGACCGCGTAGTCGGCGCCGTGGTCGCGGTAGGCGGCGGTGTCGAGCGCCGAGAACGGCGCCGGGAGGTCGAGATCGTGTTTCACCGCCGCGCAGGCGTACTCCGTCGCCGCGGTGAACGAGAGGTCGCCGCGGGCGACCTCCGCCGGGAGGTTCTCCAGACGACCGACGAGGCGGTCGCCGGCGTCGGCCCACGCGGCGTGGATCTCGGGGTGGGCGGTAGCCCCGGCATCCGCGTCGGCGACGGCGTCCGCGTTGCCGTCGGTTCCCGTATCGCCGTTGCCGCCGGCGTCCGCGGCCCAGCCGGCGAACTCCTCGCGCGACTGGATGCCGACCCAGGCGTCGAACAGCGCCGCCGCGAGCTGATACGTCTCGTTGGGGCCCAGCGGCGTCGCCGCCGCGAGGTTGCGGTACGACTCGCCGAAGAAGGGGAGGAAGTGCTCGGGAACGTCCAGCGACAGCTCGACGAACGCCTCGGACAGCAGGAACGCGAGGAAGTCCTCGGGCGTGCCCTCGGCACGCTTCTTCGCGATGACCGTCGGCGGCGTCGTCTGCCGGGTCCACACGACGGTGCCGTCGCCGGGCATCCCGATAGTGAAGTCCGACCCCGCGTACCGCCGGAGCTGTGCCGGCGCGTCGTCGGGCAGCCACTCCCTCGGGTACGCCGCGGGATCGACCGCGTCGACCAGCAGGCCGAGCTCCTCTGCGGCCTCCGGCGGAAGCGTCTCGAAGTCCGCCCCGGCGTCGAGGACGACGCTGTCGGGTGCGTACGCCTCGCGGACGGCCGCGACGGGCGGCGCGAGCGTTCGGCGCTCGAAGCCGGCCATCTTACCCGAACGCGAGAACGAGGATGATGCCGACCGCGAGGACGGCCGACACGCCGACGGTACCGAGCACGATCTTCGTCGCCTTGCTCATGTCTCGACGTGGCTCGGCGTGGTGCATAAAGGCTTCATTCCGTCGTCGTCGGCCGACGGCGGGCCACGCGGACGGCCCCGAAGCGACGGTCCCGCCGGGCCGGTCGATCAGTTCGTGTCCGCCAGCGAGTCGTCAATCCGCGTCCGCCGACGCGCCGACGCCGGACTCGCGGGCGACGGCCTTCCACGCGTCGCTGTGGTAGCGAACGAGGTTGACGGCCGCGCGGGCGTACATGTCGCCGAGGATGGCCGCGAACACGGCCAGGAGCCCGAGTCCCATCCCCGGGAGCGGGACGACCAGGGGGGCGAGTCCGACGGTCGCCGCGAGCGGGCCGGTGAACAGCGTCGCCGCGTATCCGGCCGGGAGCGCGAGCGCCGCGATCGGCAGCCGGACGAGGTAGGTGCTGATGATCCCGCCGTAGAAGGGCCAGCGCGTGTCGCCGGCGCCGCGGAGGCCGCCCCGCATCGTCCGCGAGACGGCGAAGCCGGCGACGCCGAGCCCGAACACCCGGACGAAGGTGACGGTGAGTTCGAGGTTCTCCGAGCCGAACGCGGCGGCGATCGGCCGGGCGGCCAGCGCGATGAGCGCGCCGATGAGCAGTTGCGTAACGAGCGCGAGCCGGAGGGTCTGCCAGCCGTACTCGTCGGCCTCCTCGTCGTCGCCGGCGCCGATCGCCTGGCCGACGAGCGTCGAGGCGGCCGTGGAGTAGCCCCACGCGGGCATCAACGCGAGGAGCATCACACGCCGGCCGATGGCGTACGCGGCGACGACCTCGGTTCCGAGGACGCCCAGCAGGAACAGGAACGGGAACCGACCGAACGTCCGCGAGAGCCGGGTGCCGGCCAGCGGGAGGCTCACGCGGACGAGTTCGCGCGCGACCTCGGTGTCCCACTGCTTGCCGCCGACCGGGAGTCGGACCGTGTACCGCCCCGACAGCAGCGCCCACCCGAACACGACCCCCGCCAGCGTCGTCGCGGCGACGGTGCCCCACGCGGCGCCGACGACGCCCAGTTCCGGGAACGGTCCGAGCCCGAAGATGAGCGCGGCGTTGAGGCCGACGTTCGTCGGGAGGGTGAGCAGCCGGACGTACATCGGGGTGCGTGTGTCGCCAGACCCCGCGAGCGCGCGGGCGGCGATCATCGACCAGAAGCGGAAGCCGACGGAGTACATCACCACCCGGAGGTAGTCGCCGCCGAGGGCGATCGTCCGCGGGTCGTTGGTGAGGACGCCGATCAGCTCCTCGGCGAAGAAGTGCGTGAAGACGGTGATCGGAACCGCGAGGAGGAGCGCGAGCCACAGCGACTGCTTGATCGCGAAGTTCGCCTCAGCGGGCTCGTCGCCGCCCTGAAACCGGGAGACGACGCTGATCGTCCCGGACGTGAGTGCCAGCGCCAGCCCGAACGGGATGAAGTAGTACTGAAACCCGAACTCCAGCGCCGCGATCGCCGCGCCCCCGGCGTACACCCCGACCATCAGGAAGTCCGCGACCCGGAGGAGCGTCCGCAGGCCGCCGGTCACCATCACCGGAACCGCGAGGTCGAACGCCTCCTCCCCCTTCCGCCGGTCGACCAGCCCGAGCGTAGCCAACAGCGAGGGGAAGGCGAACAGCGCCGAACGGAGGCGCTCGCGAAGCGCGGAGAGCATCCGTGTTCGATCGGTGGTGCCGGTGGCAAGGCACTATCGGAATCAGAAGTCGGCTCCGGCGGACCCGTGCGGTTCGGGTGGAGCGGTGTAGTTCGGATGGCGAGGTGAAGCGGTGCGGTTCGAATGGGGAGGAGGGATTCGGGAGGGAGGGTTAGGTTCGAGTGGGGAGGCGAAGTTCGACTAAGGAGGTTCAGTTCGAGTGAAGGGGTAAGGTTCGGGAACGGGGATGTACTTCGAGTGGAGAGTAAAACTTCGAGTGGAACGTGAGCCTCCGGATGAAGCGACGTAATTCGGGGGATTCGACCGCGACAACCGGTTCCGAAAAGGGAGTCGTTTCGAGTGGAACGGGGTGTCGGACTCCTCGTTCAGCGGTCGTCCCAACCCTCGGGCATCTCGATGACGTACCGCCCGTCCTCGCGCAGCGAGATAATGTACTCCTCGCGGTCGTACAGCTCCATGAGGTTCAGTTCGTACTGCCCCGGGCTGACGATCCGGATGGACTCGAACTGGTCGTTGAGCTTCTGGCGGAGCGCGTCGAGGTTCGGGTCCGCCGGTTCCTCCCCCTGAGCGGGCTCGTCGTCGGTCTGCCGAGACTCGGGGGGCTCCGACGTGGACTCGGTCGGTTCGGCCGCCGCCGCGAGTTCGTCCGGCGAGACCACGTCCGACCGCGCGCTCGCCTGGGCGCCGTCCTCGGTGTCGGGCGCCGTTCGGGAGGAGTCGTCCGCTTCCGTCGACGGCGACGCCGAACCGGCGTCGACCGCGCTCGCCGAGGGATCGGCCGTGGACGGATCGGAGCCCGCGGAGGGGTCGCGGTCCGCGTCGTCACGCGAGGGCGCCGAAGCGCCGCGATCCCCGGACTCCGCCGTTTCGGGTGGAGCCGAGTCGGTCGCTCCCGCGGGGCGGAACTGGAACTTGTTGCCGCCGCAGTCGGGACACCCGGAGAGCATCTCCTTGGAGCCGTCGGCGAACGTGCGGCCGCAGTTGGTACACTGGTGGGGCATCGGTTACTTCCGGGAGACGAGCGCGCTGATGAGGTCCTCGTCCTTGTGCAGCGTCTCGATCTGGTTCGCCGGCCCGATCACGGTCAGCTTGTTGGCGGTCTCCTCCTTGCCGAGGAGGCGACCGACGAGCCCCTGGTTCGGCTGCCCGCTCGTCGGGTACGTCTCGATCTCGATGCCCGAGAAGTCGTCGGGGCTGATCTCGGTCATCGTGACCTCGATGAGCTTCGACTCCTCCTCGGGGGAGAGCCCGGCCTCCAGGACGACGATGTCGCCGTCGCGGACGGAGTCGAGGATGAGCCGGATCTTCTCCATCGAGGTGAGCCCCTCCATCCGGGCGCCGCTGATCAGGTCGATGCGGACGCCGTCCTCCCCGTCTTCCGGTGTGGTGGCTTCGGGCATTATCCGAAGTACTCCGCGATCTTCTCGTACACTTCGTCCATGTTGTCCCCCTCCAGCGCCGACAGCGGCACCGTCTCGTGTTGCGGGAACGCGTCGGCGATGCGCTTCACGTCCGCCTCGTCGAGGTCCACCTTGTTCGCGAAGATGAGCACCGGGAGGTCCTGGCTCTCGATGATCCCGATGAGCATCGTGTTGACCTGCGTGAACGGGTCGGTCGTGGAGTCGAGCACGTAGATGACGCCGTCGACGTCCTCGCGGAGCCAGTGCATCGCCTCCGCGACGCCCTCTGTCGCCTCCCGCGACCGCTTGACGGCGTCCTCCTTCTCCATGTCGTGGTCGAGGAACTCCTTGTAGTCGACCTTCGTCGTCACGCCGGGCGTGTCCACGATGTCGATGGTGACCGTCTTGCCGTTCCGTTCGATCTCGACGTTCTCCTTCCTTCGCGCGCGACGCGTCTCGTGTGGGATGTGACTCTCGGGACCGACGGCGTCGCCGGTCCAGTCGCGGGCGATACGGTTCGCCAGCGTCGTCTTGCCCGCGTTCGGCGGGCCGTATATCCCGATCCGTTTGGGCTCGTCGTCGGCGAAGAGCCGATCGGTGACCCGTGTAATACTGTCCCTGAGATTGGTGAGCAGACCCATCCTGGCCTCCGTTTCCCTCCGTCCCGCGTGGAGGGCGTTATCGCCCCAAACCATCCGCGCCACTTAAGCACTACGTCAGACGGGTTACGCCAAGGTTTCCCGCCGACGAACGGGTAGTACGAACAACCAACCGGTATGCAACTGGCTGCGAGTGGAAGCACTCGGAAGAGATATCCGCGAGTGGTAACGCGAGGCTGCAGAAGACGACACCCACTGTTGGGTCGGGATCATCGTCGCGTCCACAGTAGAGTAGGGCAAGAATACCGTTGGAGGTACAGGAGTTCGATCGGAAGTTGGCAGGACCGGGAGCGAGATCGACGCGGTGGGAGATCGACGCGGTGGAGGGGAAGGGACGACACGGGAGGATCCCATTCGAAACGGATGCTAGGAGGAACCGCTAGCGCCTACAGAACGGGTCCGGCATGCGATCGAGTCGGTCCACTGTCACGGTGATCATTGACGAGCCGTTCGAACGACATGATTCGGGGTCGGGTGTCACCTCTGGGGTGACGGGTCGTGGGTGGTGAAGGCGGGATTCGACCACCCCCACCCCTCCGTTTCGTGTGGAACCCGTCGAACAGGACGGGAGGGGATGCCCACGAAGGGTTTCTAGAACACACACCCATCCAAACAAAATATAATTGCTAGTCGTTCGGATATTGTTTGATGGGGTTTGCAATAAACATACCGGGATCTAGCAGCACCCTCCCCCACCCCTCTCGTGAGCCGTTCCACCGGAAACGAAGGGGTGGGGGGCCGTCGAACGGGGACCGGCTTCGGGTCCTGGAACCACTTCCCGCTCTACCCCGCCGGGAGAATTTCTAGTCGAATCCGGTTACGGATCCGGTCACCTCTCGATGTGGACCGCGGTTCTCGGTGACATCGGCCACGACACGAGTGACTCATCGTGGGGAGTCACCGGAGCACATCGCCGCCCGAGCCCGTGTCGGTCGTCCGGTCGGGCTTGAATCCGACGATGGCTTCGATGCTACAAACCCGATTTACCTAACCGACCGTCACTCAGCAACCGATACCCGTTCCGATCGCCGCTCGACCGAGGTCGAATCCGTTCAGGAATTCGGAATCTCGCCCGTACTGTCTCCTCCTCCGTGAGACCCCTCCCTTTCCCGTCGAACGACGAGTCCCCAACTCGCACGTTCGACGGAGCCTCGACCAAACAGTAACGTTTTTTAACAGGCTGTCCATCCTCTTCGGTTGCATCATCTGGACGCGGTCGGTCACCTGTCCGGGCTCAATATTCCCGAAATACCGGGTGAGACCCCCCTATCCGGCAGGTGCCCGATGAATGTTCCAGTCGAAACAAAGGGGTACAACGAACGGATGACACGGGACGAAGAGCCGGAACACAACCCGAACGACGACGGAACCGACGACCGGTCGGATGCGACGACGCACTCCGACGAGAACGACGACTCCACCCGAAGCGACGGGCGGCCGTCCGACACGGAGAGCGGTGGCGCCGGCTCCGATCCGGAGCCCCGTTCCGAAACCGAATCGGAATCAGGAACCGAACCCGGAGCGGAATCCGAAGTCGAATCCGAAGTCGAATCCGAAGCCGAATCTGTAACCGAGACAGATCGAGGATCCGGGGTGGAACCGGATTCCACGCCGACCGGAACGTCCGTCGCGGACGAAGGCGAGACAGCGAAGGGAGGCCACGACGACCACAACGACGCGGGCCACGACGAAAACGATCGTAACGACGACGCCCGCGACGCGGTTGACTACGACGACGCTGACCTCCCCGACCGGGACACCGCCGGCGACACCGATGTCGGCGCGGACGGAACGTCGTTCAATTTCGGGTCCGGGTCGCGGTCGCGGACGGACGTGGATCTCGACGTCGACGAGGTGCTGGCGGACGAGGACGACGAAGCCAGCACCGGACTGTTCGACGACCTCCTCTCGGGCGAGCCCATCTTCGAGAACAAGGAGGTGCTTCGACCCTCGTACACGCCCCACGAACTTCCCCACCGGAAGGACCAGATCAACAAGATGGCGACGATCCTCGTGTCCGCGCTACGCGGGGAGACGCCGTCGAACATCCTCATCTACGGGAAGACGGGAACCGGAAAGACGGCCTCGGCCAAGTTCGTCTCGCAGGAACTCGAATCGACGAGTCAGAAGTACGACGTTCCCTGCGAGGTCGAGTACATCAACTGCGAGGTGACCGACACCCAGTACCGTGTGCTCGCGCAGCTCGCGAACAAGTTCATCGAGAAGAACGAGGCGGTCATCGGCGACCGTCTCGACGACCTGCGGGACCTCCGCTCCGCGGCTGCCGACGACGACGGCGCGCTCGGCGGGACCGAGTTCGCCTCGGTCTCCGATGTCGACGACCGCATCGCCGACCTCGAGTCGGACCGCGAGGAGATGGAGGAGGTGCCGATGACCGGATGGCCGACCGACCGCGTCTACTCGACGTTCTTCGACGCCGTCGACTATCACGAGCGCGTCGTCGTCATCATGCTCGACGAGATCGACAAGCTCGTCGAGAAGTCCGGCGACGACACGCTGTACAACCTCTCTCGGATGAACTCCGAACTGGAGAACTCCCGGATCTCCATCATGGGGATCTCCAACGACCTGAAGTTCACCGACTTCCTCGACCCCCGCGTCAAGTCGAGCCTCGGCGAGGAGGAGATCGTCTTCCCGCCGTACGACGCGAACCAGCTGCGGGACATCCTCCAGCACCGTTCCGACATCGCGTTCAAGGGCGACGCGCTCACCGAGGACGTGATCCCGCTGTGTGCCGCCTTCGCCGCGCAGGAACACGGCGACGCGCGGCGGGCGCTCGATCTGCTGCGCACCGCGGGCGAACTCGCCGAACGCTCGCAGGCGGACCTCGTCGAGGAGGCGCACGTCCGGCAGGCGCAGGACAAGATCGAGTTGGACCGCGTCGTCGAGGTCGTTCGGACGCTCCCGACCCAAAGCAAGATCGTCCTCTTTTCGATCATCCTGCTGGAGCAGAACGGCGTCCACAACGTCAACACCGGCGAGGTGTTCAACATCTACAAGCGCCTCTGTGAGGAGATCGACGCCGACGTGCTCACCCAACGGCGCGTCACCGACCTCATCTCCGAACTCGACATGCTGGGGATAGTCAACGCCGTCGTCGTCTCGAAGGGACGCTACGGCCGCACGAAGGAGATCTCCCTGTCGGTCCCGATCGACGAAACCGAGGCGGTCCTGCTGTCGGACTCCCGCCTCGGCGACATCGAGGACGTCCAGCCGTTCGTCCAGGCCCGATTCGATAACTGAGCGGTTCCCGGCTCACCGCCCCCGCACGCCCGCCGGTTGACCCAACCCAACCCAACTCGACCCGATCCGGAATCGATCCCTCGGTTGACACCCCTTCATTTCGACTCCGATACCTGTCTGCAGTACGGCATTCCGTGTCCGGTATCGA
The DNA here is from genome assembly GCF_019880245.1 of Halobaculum roseum. Taxonomy (NCBI): domain Archaea; kingdom Methanobacteriati; phylum Methanobacteriota; class Halobacteria; order Halobacteriales; family Haloferacaceae; genus Halobaculum; species Halobaculum roseum. Next base: position 1,692,940 of record NZ_CP082286.1, on the reverse strand, counting down.
CTCCACACGAAACACCGCCCATCGCCCGGGTTGCGGAGTCGCCCCCCGGTCAGGGTCCCGTTTCGAACCACTGGCGGTCGCCGGCGAGCGTTGGTGCCGTTCCCTACGCAGTCGTGGCGGTCGGCGTCCCGCCGGTCGACCCGTCGACCGGGGTCGGCGGCACGGTCGCGTTCGATCCGGCCGTCGGCGCCGTGTTCGATCCGACCGTCGATGTCGCGTTCGACTCGACCGTCGGCGGTTCGGCCGCGGCGACACCCTCGCCGCCGGAGTCGGAGGCGCTCACCAGGCCATCTCCCGGCCCGTTCGACTGTACGAGTATCGCTTCCGAGAAGACGAGCCGGACGTATCCGAGATACGGGACGCGAACGCGGGCGACCCCGTGGATCCACTCGGACTTCACGACGGGGGCGATGCCGCTCACCTGGTCGTACTCGGCGTTCGCGTCGCCCTTCGTGATGAACCCGTCGTACGGGGCCGGACAGGCGGAGACGCCCTCACACGAGGTCGCGGGGAGGTAGTCGGGGTTCGCGCGGTCGACCCAGTTTTCCCCCTCCTCGACATGCAGGCGCGCCCGGTGAATGATCGGCGAGCCACCGGACCCGGGCGGGTGATACACGATCACGGAACCCGGCTCGCCGAAGGTACCGTACCCCTCCGACGCGCCGGTCTCGTAGGTGACGATCCCGGTGTCGCCGTAGGCGAACTCGGGCGAGAACCGGTCGGGTTCCGTGATGAACACGAGGTCGCCGCGCTCCATGTGCGGTTCCATGCTCCCGGACTCGACGGCGACCATCGGGGGCCAGACGCCCGAGACGGCGAACAACAGGAGTCCGATCAGCGCGACCGCGAGCACCGACGTGAGCACCTCACGGATGAACACCGCCGCGCCCGTCTCGGCGTGGAGGAACCGTGACAGCGGGTCGTCGGGCGACCGCCCCTCGTCGCTCATTACTCAACCGAACCCGGCGACCGGTGTTGAAGCTTCTGTTAGGTTCTCGCACGCCGGAGCGCATCGGTACGGTCGGCCGCGGTCGCCCTCCGCTATCCTTTTGCCCGCGCCCGGCGGACCGTCGGTCGTGCCGCTGGAGACGTCCTCCCGAGTCGTGCAGGCGCTCGCCCGCCGCGGGTACAACGCCGAGCGGGAGGCCGTCACCCTCATCGCCGAGTCGTCGTCGCCCGAGGTCGCACTCGAGGCGGCCATCGAGACCGCCCCCGAGGACGCGCTCGTCCTCACCGCCCCCCACGTCCGCGAGGCGCTCGACGCAGGCCCGATTCCGGACCCGAAACAGGTCGACGACGCGAACCGGTCGTCCGCGTCGAACGCCACCGGGCCCGCGTCGGACGATACCGCATCAGCGACGACCGAAACCCCCTCCGCCGGGACCGACACTGCGTCCTCGTCGACGACGGACGACCTCACACGAGAAGACCCCTCCGTTTCGAGTGGAACACCCGCCCGAGAACCGCAACAGGACGCTGAGACCGATCCAGACGAAACGAAGGGGACCGGAGCCGGCGATCGCTCTCCGACCCCGCCCGTCGTCGCGAACGACATGACCGGAGCGTCGACCGGGACGGGGGCGTACGACGAGTTCGTCGGCGTGTTCCGGGACCGCTACGAACGGCTCTCCGGACAGCTTCGGGGTCGCGTCAATCACCGGCCCGCCGACTCCATCGAGGCGATGGGCGGCGGCGCAGACGTGGAACTGATCGGCCTCGTCAACGACATCAGATCGACCGCGTCGGGGCACTGGCTCGTCGAACTGGAGGACACCACCGGGACGTTCCCGTGTCTCGTGATGAAGGACCGCGACATCGCGGACCTGGTGGACGAACTGCTCATGGACGAGTGTATCGCGGTCTCGGGGACGCTCGCGGACGACGCGGGCATCGTCTTCGTCGACGCGATCCACTTTCCCGACGTGCCCCGGACGTACCGTCCGAGCACCGCCGACCGCCACGTGCAGGCGGCGCTCATCTCGGACGTGCACGTCGGGTCCCAGGAGTTCCTCGCCGACGCGTGGGGGCGCTTCGCCGACTGGCTCCACACCGAGGAGGCCGAGACCGTCGAGTACCTGCTCATCGCCGGGGACATGGTCGAGGGGGTCGGCGTCTACCCGAACCAGGACGAGGAGCTCGATATCGTCGACATCTACGACCAGTACGAGACGTTCTCGGAGCACCTGAAGGAGGTGCCCGGCGACATGGAGATCGTCATGATCCCCGGGAACCACGACGCGGTTCGCCTCGCCGAGCCGCAGCCGGGGTTCGACGAGGAGCTCCGCGGGATCATGAGCGCGCACGACCCCCAGATCGTGAGCAACCCCGCGGTGGTCGATGTGGAGGGCGTCTCGGTCCTGATGTACCACGGCGTCTCCCTCGACGAGGTGATCGCCGAGTTGCCCGAGGAGAAGGCCAGCTACGACGAGCCGCACAAGGCGATGTACCAGCTCCTCAAGAAACGCCACGTCGCCCCGCAGTTCGGGGGGAAGACCCGCGTGGCACCCGAGGAACGCGACTACCTCGTCATCGACGAGGTGCCGGACGTGTTCCACACCGGCCACGTCCACAAGCTCGGGTGGGGCAAGTACCACAACGTCCTCGCGGTCAACTCCGGCTGCTGGCAGGCCCAGACCGACTTCCAGAAGTCCGTCAACATCGACCCCGACGTGGCCCACGCGCCGATCCTCGATCTGGACACGCTCGACATGACGGTCCGGAAGTTCGTTTGACGCGGGCCCGCGCCCGACTCACGTCCGTCTCGCGCCAACGGTTCCACCCGAAACCATGGGATATCTCACTCAGTGGGAGTGTCGCGCGCGAGGACCTCGGAGTCCGGTACGAACGGCGATGTATCGCCCCGCTACGCCTCCTCCACGCGGTATCGCGTCGTCGCCTTTCCCTCGAAGCGCGGACCCGGGCCGTCCGCCTCGAAGCCGGCGCTCTCGGCGGCCGCCCGGAGGTCCTCCTCGCCCTCGATCACGAGCAACTCGACGCCCATCCCCTCGGTCGCGGCGAAGCGCAACGGTTCGGCGAGCAGCCGCTCGGCGGCCTCGCGCGTGCCGCCGAACTGCGTGACGTGAACCGTGTCGCCGCGGACGTCGAAGCTGACGAACCCCAGGTGATCGTCGGGGTCCGCGTCGACGTCCTCGTTCGGGTCGGTCGCCGCCTCCTCCTCGACGGCGACGCGAACCGTCCGGTCGTGGACCAGTCCCCGCATCGCATCCGACGGCGCGTCGGCGATCGCCGCCAGCGCCTCGGCGTCCGCCTCCACCGCGTCCCGGACGTGCATACCCTCCGCTTGGCCCGCATTCACCCTAAAGCCTCACCCCGCGCTCGACGCCCCCGCCCTGCCCGCCCGTCCCGCTGTCCCGCCCACCCTGCCCCATCCCGCCGCGGGCGACACCGGCGGGATATTAGGCGTCGAGCGAGAACTCGCGGACATGAGCGTTCGCGACGAGTTCGACGCCTGGGCCGCCGACGGCCGCGACAAGGGGATGGAGGAGCGCCACTGGCACACCGCCAAGCACGTGCTCTCGCGGATGCCCGTCGAGGACGGCGACCGCGTGCTCGATCTGGGCACCGGCAGCGGCTACGCGCTGCGCGCGCTCGCCGAGTCCACGGGGATGACCCGCGGCTACGGGCTCGACGGCGCCCCCGAGATGGCCCGCAACGCCCGCGAGTACGCCCTCGACGCGGCGACGGCGGCCGACCTGGGGTTCGTCGTCGGCGACTTCGGCCACCTCCCCTTCGCGGACGACTCGCTGGATCACGCGTTCACCATGGAGGCGTTCTACTACAGCGACGACCCCCACGAGACGCTTCGGGAGGTCGCGCGCGTGCTGAAGCCCGGCGGGACGTTCTACTGTGCGGTCAACTACTACGAGGAGAACGTCCACAGCCACGACTGGCAGGAGAACATCTCCGTCGACATGACCCGCTGGGACGCCGCCCGGTACCGCGACGCCTTCCGCGAGGCCGGCCTTCACGTCGCCGAACAGGACAACGTCGCCGACCGCGAGACCGACATCCCGCCGGCCGAGGAGTTCCCCACCGACTCGTGGGACACGCGAGAGGCGATGGTCGAGCGCTACCGCGAGCTCGGGACGCTGCTCACCGTCGGCGTGGCGCCCTGACGGAAAGCGCCCCGAGAAGACGGACCGGGGCCGCCGGCGGGTACGTCCGCGTGCGGCCGGTCACTCCCGCTCGACGACGCGAACGTCCTCGGGGGCGACGCCGAGGGCCACGGCGTCGCCCGCGTCGAAGGACCGGTCGCCGGCTGTTCGGGCGGTCACGTCGACCCCGTCCCAGTCGGAGTGGAGCCGCGTCGCGTCCCCGAGGAACTCGGAACCCTGGACGGTCGCCGACAACCACGTGGCGGCATCGGTCGCCCCGTCCCGCGACATGTCGGCCGCCGGTTCCGGGCCGTCGCGGTCGTCCCTGCTGCCGCGGCCGTCGTGGCCCCGGTCGCCGTCGTCGCGCCCGCGACGGACCCGGACCCGTTCGGGACGCACGCAGACGACGAGTCGGTCGCCGTCGCGGATGTCAGTCGCCGCGTCGCTCGGGAGGGGGAGCGTCCCGCCCCCGTCGACGCGGAGGCGCAGCGGGTCGCCGCCGTCGCTCCGCGCGGTCGCCGCGTCGCGGGCGCGGTCGCCGCCGGCCGCGACGACCGACCCCGCGAACACGTTGTTGTCGCCGAGGAATTCCGCGACGAACCGCGTCGCCGGCGCGTCGTACAGCTCGCGGGGCGGGCCGACCTGCTCGATCCCGCCGTCGTCGATCACGGCGACGCGGTCGGAGACCGACAGCGCCTCCTCCTGGTCGTGGGTGACGTACACCGTCGTGATGTCGAGTTCGCGCTGGATCGCCCGCACCTGCACACGGAGCCGCTCGCGCAGGCGCGCGTCCAGCGCCGACATCGGCTCGTCGAGCAGGAGCAGCCGCGGCTCGGGCGCCAGCGCCCGCGCCAGCGCCACCCGCTGCTGTTGGCCCCCCGAGAGGGTGTCGGGGTCGCGGTCGGTGAACCCCGGCAGATCGACCAGCTCCAGCAGCTCAGTCACGCGTTCGTCCTTCGTGGTTCCCTCCGGCGCCCCCGAGAAGCGGAGGCCGTAGGCGACGTTCTCGCCGACGGTCATGTGGGGGAACAGCGCGTAGCTCTGGAACACGACGCCGACCCCCCTCGCTTCGGGTGGAACCCCCGCCATCGACTCGCCGCCGATGTGAACCGACCCGGCGGTCGGCTCCTCGAACCCCGCGAGACACCGCAGTGTGGTGGTTTTGCCGCACCCCGAGGGGCCGACGAGCGTGAAGAACTCCCCCTCGTCGACCGCCAGGTCGATGCCGTCGAGCGCGGTGGTCGACCCGTATTCGACCCGGAGGTTCTCCAGTCGAACCGCCGGGTCGGAGCGCTCGCGCGACCCTGATCGATCTGGCGGACCCGCCGAGTCCGACCGCCCGGACGACGGGGACTCCTCACCCACGGAACTCACCCCCGACGCGCTCGATGACGACGAACGAGGCGGCCGTCACCGCCAGCAACACGGTGCCCATCGCCGTCGCGGGGCCGAGCCGCCGGCCGATGAAGCGCTCGACGGCGACGGGCATGGTGTAGGTGCCGCCGCCCTCCGCGAGGATGACGGTGGCGTCGAACTCGCCGATGGAGATGGCGAAGGCGAAGGCGGCGCCGGCGACGACGCCCGGCCACACGAGCGGCAGCTCCACGTCGAGGACGGCCCGCGCCCGGGAGGCGCCCAGCGCACGCGCCGAGTCGACGAGCGCCCGGTCCAGCGAGTCCAGCGGCGGCGCGACCGTCCGCACGACGAACGGGTAGGCGGCGACGGCGTGGGCGGCGACGATGGCGACGGCGCCGGTGACGGTGAACCGGTAGCCGAACGCCTCGAACCCGAACACGAGCCCGCGGAGCAGCCCGAGGCCGACGACGATCCCCGACACCACGAGCGGCGCCATCGACAGCGCGTCGACGAGCCAGCGCCCGCGGAACCGCCGGGTCGTGAGCACGCCCATCACGACGCCCAGCGGGACCGCGAGGAGGAGCGTCGCCGCCCCGAAGACGAGCGAGTTGACGATCGCGGGGAGCGGCTTCACCTGGAAGGCCGCGCCGGTGGCCTGCCGTTCGACGAGGAACCGGTAGGCGTCGAGCGTGAACCGTCCGTCGACGCTGACGCTGGCGTAGAGCATGCTCGCGAGCGGCGCGACGAACACCAGCGCGACGACGACGGCGTAGCCGGCGATCGCGAGCCGGCGGAGGGCCCGCCCGCGGGTCCACGAGTCGGGCCACAGCGGCCGGCGAACGAGCGTCCGGATCCCGCGGCGCTCGGCCGCCTGCGCGCGCTCGTACCGGAGGTAGAGCGCCATCAGCGACAGCGAGACGCCGGTTTCGAGCACCGCCAGCGACGCGGCGCGGCCGTACTCCAGCTGCTGGCGGGCCGAGTAGATGAACACCTCGATGGTGGCGTACTGCGAGCCCCCCAGCGCCAGCGGGATGGCGAACGTCGCGAACGTGAACACGAACGTCAGCGTCGCGCCCGTCAGGATCGCCGGGAGCAACTGCGGGAGCACCACGTCGCGGAACGCCCGCCGCCGCGAGGCGCCCAGCGAGCGGGCGGTCTCGACGGCGCCGGCGTCGACCGATTCCCACGCGGCGGCGACCACCCGCGTCACCAGCGGCGCGTTGTAGAACGCGTGCGCGACGAGGATCGCCCCGAGCGACGGGAGCAGGTCGACACGGGGGAGCCCGATCGCCGACAGCGCGGCGTTGAGCGTCCCGTTCGCGCCGAAGGTGGCGTAAAACGCCGCGGCGACGAGCACCGACGGGACGACGAACGGCACCATCGTCACCGACCGGAGCGTGTCGCGCCCGCGGAACTCGAAGCGCGCGAGCACCCACGCCCCCGGCAGCCCGAGCAGGACGCTCAGCAGGGTCGACAGCAGCGCCTGGTAGGCGGTGAACCCCAGTACGCGGCCGAGGTAGAACTCGTCGGTGGCCACCTCGACGAGGGGCCCGAAGGTGAGCCGGCCGTCCTCGACGACGGCGTCGACGAACACCGTCGCGATCGGGTAGTAGAACAGCAGCGCGAGGAGGAGGGCCGTGACGGCCGCCAGCAGTGGCAGCGCGAACCGCTCGGCGACGGCGGTTGGACTGGCCGTCCGAACCCCGTTCACCCGCCGGCGAAGCGCCGCGCCCACTGGTCGGTCCATGTCCCGAGGTTTGCTTCGAGTTCGTCGTACGTGAAGGTGACCGACTCGGGCGGCTCCTTGGCGTACTGGGCGTAGTCCTCGGGCAGCGGCGCGTCCGCGATAGCCGGGAACGCGACGTTGCGCTGGGCGATCCCGGCCTGGATCTCGGGACGGAGCATGAACTCCATGAATCGCTCGGCCAGGCGGGGGGCGTCGCTGTCCGCGAAGCGGGCCATCCCCTCGGGGTTGGCGTACCCCTGGTCGTTCAGGAAGCGGATCTGGTGTTTGTCGAGGTCCTGACCCTCGGCGGAGGCGAACACCTGGTCGGTGGAGTACGACACGACCATCGGCGCCTCCTCGTTCAGGTACGCGGAGTAGGAGTCCGACCAGTTGCCGAGCACCGTGACGCCGTTGTCCTGCAGGCGTTCCCAGTAGTCGAGGTACCCGTCCTCGCCGAAGGCGTCGATCGTGTGGAGCATGAACGCCTCGCCGGTCGTCGAGGTCGTCGGGTTCTGCGCGATGAGGTCCCCCTCGAACTCGGCGGCCGTCAGGTCCTCGAACGTCTCGGGGGCGACGAACTCGCCGCCGTCCATCGTCGCGTTCCACACCAGCGAGATGTACCCGGTGTCGAACGGAACCGCCCTGCCCTCCGGGTCGAACCGGAGGCCGTCCTTGATCGCGTCGCCGCCGGCGAGGTCGCTCGCCTCCGCGAACAGCGACCCCGTGAACTGCCCCTCGCCGCGCTGGCTGTCCACGTCGATCAGCTGGCCGGTGTCGAGTCCGACGTACACGTCCGCCTCGAAGTCGACGCCCTGCACCGCACGCTCGATGTAGTAGTTGAGCTCGGAGTCGGGCGTCTGATACACGAGCGTCGCGTCGTACTCGGACTCGAACTCCCGCTTCAGCCACGCGCCGGGGCTCGTCGACGGCGCGTTCACGAACGGCGGGTACGTCGCCACGACGAGCGTGTCCGCCATCGACTCGGTCGGCTCGCCGGTCGTCGTCCCTTCGGTCGTGACCTGGTCGTCGGTCGTGGCCGGCGGCTCGCTCGTCGCCTCGTCGGCGACCGGCTGGGCCGAACAGCCGGCCAACCCGGCGACGCCGACGGCGCCGACCGCCCCGAGGAACCGCCGCCTGCTGCGTCCGGTCTCGTCTGTCATTACTCGGTGGTCACACTCGGAGATAATTAACCCCCGCGGTTCACGGCGGGAAACCGGGGACGCCGCCGGTGGTCGGTCACGGGCAATCGTTTTGTACCGAGCCGTACGGGGTAGGCGTATGCAGCCCAGTCGGCGAACCGCGCTCGCGGCGCTGCTGGCCGGGCTCCTCGTCCTCGCGGCGCTGGTGCTCGAGAGCGTCCTCTCGACGGTCGTGTTCGCGATCACCGTCGCGTACGTGTTGTACCCCTTCCGGGAGACGGTGAGCGGGTACGGCTACTCCGGACGGGTCGCCGCCGGCGCCGCGACGGCCGCGGGCTTTCTCGGGGTCGTGGCGCTCGCCATGCCGCTCGCGTACGTGTTGTACCGTCGTCGCCTGGATCTGCTCGCGTTCCTCGGGGCCATCCCCGAGCGGATCGTCGTCGACCTCGGGGCGTTCATGTACGTGCTGGAGACCGCGCCGCTGTTGCGGACGGCGGAGGCGACCCTCCGCAGCCTCGCGATCTCGTTGGCTGCGGCCGCTCCCGTCATCGCGTTGAAGCTGGTCGTGTTCGTCATCCTCGTGTACGGGCTCCTCCTGAAGCCGAACGCGCCGCGGGTGGCCGCCTTGCGGCTGTGTCCCGGCGAGTACCACGACGTGCTCTTCGCGCTCCACCGCCGCACGGCGTCGACGCTGCGGGCGATCTACGTCCTGCAGGGGGCGACCGCCGTGGCGACGTTCGTCGTCGCGCTCGTGACGTTCGCGGCGCTGGGGTACGAGTCGCCGTTCGCGCTGGCGGTCGTCGCCGCCGTACTCCAGTTCGTCCCGGTGTTGGGGCCGAGCGTCGTCGTCGTCGCGCTGGCGGTCGTCGATCTCGTCGCCGGCAACGCGTTCCGCGCGGCGATCGTCCTCGTCGTCGGGCTGATCCTCGTCGGGTTCGTTCCCGACGCGGTGATCCGGCCGCGACTCGCCGGCGGCGCCACCGACCTCCCCGTCTCCGTGTACTTCGTCGGCTTCGTCGGCGGCCTGCTCACGCTCGGGGCGGTCGGGTTCGTCGTCGGGCCGCTCGTCGTCGCGCTGCTGTCGGAGACGGTGCGGCTGCTCTCGAACAACGGCGCCCCCACCCAACAGCAGCTCCCGGGGCTCGGCGCCGACCCTGACCCGACGGCCGACGGGACGCCGCCGCCGGACACCGACGACGAGGCGGCTCCCTGACCCGTACGTCTACTGTCCCCTGACCCGCGCGCTACTCGGTGACGACTTCGCCGTCGCGCGCCTCCCACTCGGTGAGGCTCCCCTCGTAGAACAGCACGTCCCCGTAGCCGAGGTGCCGGAGCACGAGGTAGGTGTGGCTGATCCGGCGGGCGGTGTTGCAGTACAGGATGACCTCTCGATCCGGGGTGATCCCGCGCTCGCGCAGCGTCGCCTCCAGCTCCGCACGCGGCTTCAGCCCGCGCGTGTCGGGGTCGACCAGCTCGAGCCAGTCGAGGTTCACCGCGCCCGGGAGGTGGCCGGCGGCGTACTCCTCGGGGTCGCGGGTGTCGACGATCGTCGCGTCGGCGCCGAGGCGCTCGCGGACGCCGTCGAAGTCGACGAGCGGGGACTCGGCCGGTTCGCCCGGCTCGTACTCGGTCGGCTCCACGTCGGCGGCCTCGCGTGCGGTCTCGTGTTCGCGGCTCCACGAGCTGTAGTCGCCGTCGAGCACGTGCAAGCGCTCGGGGTCGTGGCCGTACAGCTCCGCGGTCACGAGGAACCTGGCGGCGAACACGCCGTGTTCGTCGTCGTAGGCGACGATCTCGTCGCCGGGGGCGACGCCGGCGTTCGAGAGCAGGTCCCCCCAGCGGTCGGCGCCCGGGAGCATCCCCGTATCTCCCGCACTCGATCGGAACTCGTCGAACGGGATCGAGACGGCGCCCGGTACGTGGCCGATGCCGTCGTACTCCCACGCGTCGCGCACGTCGACGACGCGGACGCCGGGGTCGTCGAGGCGGTCGGCGAGCCACGACGCGGGGACGAAGGTGTCGCTCATGCCGGCCGTTCGCGCGGCGCCGGTAAAAGCCCGGTCGAGCCGGCGACGCCCGCGGCGCGTCAGAGAATCCGGAAAGTATTGCGGCCTCCGACGGGCCGCGGTTCCGCCGGCGGTCGCGGTCGGTCGCCGGCGACGGCGGTCCCGACAGGAGGACGGGAAACGGCGGCAAAGATTTCCGGTTCAAGCGACGAATGGCCGCCTCTGCCGGGGATGCGGGTATTATACGGCGGGGAGGCGTACCCTCGTTCGCAATGTCAGATTACGCGAAGGACGTACTCGTCGACGCCGACTGGGTGGAGTCCCACCTCGACGAGTTCCAGTCCGACGACCCGGCGTACCGACTGGTGGAGGTGGACGTCGACACCGAGGCGTACGACGCCGAGCACGCCCCCGGCGCCATCGGCTTCAACTGGGAGACCGACCTCCAGGACCAGACCCAGCGCGACGTGCTCACGAAGGAGGACTTCGAGGCGCTGAACGCCGAACACGGCATCAGCGACGACTCCACGGTCGTCCTCTACGGCGACAACTCGAACTGGTTCGCCGCCTACACCTACTGGCAGTACAAGTACTACGGCCACGACGACGTGAAGCTGCTCGACGGCGGCCGCGAGTACTGGCTGGAGCACGACTACCCGACCACCGACGAGGTGCCGTCGTTCCCCGAGACGAGTTACGAGGCCGACGAGGCCGACGAGTCGATCCGCGCGTACCGCGACGACGTGGACGACGCCATCGGCGCGGGCGTTCCCCTCGTCGACGTTCGCTCGCCCGAGGAGTACAGCGGCGAGATCCTCGCCCCGCCGGGACTCCAGGAGACCGCCCAGCGCGGCGGCCACATCCCCGGCGCCCGCAACATCTCGTGGGCCTCCGTCACCAACGACGACGGGACGTTCAAGACCCAGGAGGAGCTGGAGGAGCTGTACGACGACGTGCTCGCCGAGGGCGACGACGAGATCGTCGCCTACTGCCGCATCGGCGAGCGCTCGTCGGTCGCGTGGTTCGCGCTCCACGAGCTCGTCGGCGCCGACCAGACCGTCAACTACGACGGCTCCTGGACGGAGTGGGGCAACCTCGTTCGCGCCCCGATCGTGAAGGGCAGCGAGCCCGGCGGCGAGTAACCCGCCCGATCTCCCCCGGAGACGAACCGCTCACTCGGACGTGCGGTCGGCACGCCCGGTGTTCGCACACCCGTTCGGGCCGCCCCCGTTCGAACTCGCGCTCGACCCGTTCGGATCCGCAGTCGGCCCGCCCGGGTTCACGGTCGACTCGTCCGCGTCCGTCGGGACGGTGATCTCGATCCGGTTCCCGTCGGATCCCGCGTTCTCGACGGCGACGGCTCCGTTCGCGAGTTCGACGCACCAGTAGACGAGCCAGACCCCCAGCCCGCCGCTGTGACGGACGGGGTCGCGTCCGAACTCGTGGGACCCGGTCAGCACGTTCACCTCGACGTCGGGAAGCGGGGCGGCGCCGTCGACGATCTCGATGGCGACGCTCCCGTCGCCGCCGGACCGAACGCGAACGTCGACGGCCGGCCGCCGGTCGTCGCAATGGATGACCCCGTTCTCGATCAGTTCGGTCACCGCGGCCGTGATCGGCGAGGGGATCGCCGCCGAACGGTCGTCCGGCCCAGCGACGTACTCGATATCGCCGTTCGGGTGGCGCGTTCGCGCCCGTTCGACGGCGCGCTCGACGGCGTCGCCGACGGCGATCCGTTCGCCGAAGCGTCGGTTGACGAGGAGCTCGATGATCTGTCGTTCCTTGGCCGCGCTCTGGAGCAGTCGCGTCCCCGTCGCTCGGATCTGTTCGGTCAGCGTGGCAGCCTCCGGGAACGCGGTGGCGATCCGTTCTGCCGTCCCCAGGATCACGTTGAGGTCGTTGCGGAGGGTGTGCCGAAGGAGGTTGTCCATCACCACCAGGTGCTGCTCGCGCCGGCGTCTGTCGGTCACGTCGCGGCTGAACCCCGCGATCCGGGTGACGACGCCGTCCTCGACGATCGGAGTCGCCTGCACCCACACCCACCGGGTGAAGTTCTCGTCGGGGTTGACGCGGTACTCGATGTCGACGGATTCGCCGTCCGTGAGCCGCTCCATTCCGTCGATCACGCCGGCTAGGTCGTCCGGATGGACCGTGTCGAGGAACGCCACCGAGTCCCGATACAGCCGTTCCGGGGCGATCCCGTAGATCTGCTCGACGGCGCCGTTCACGAACAGCGCCTCCGACCAGTCGCCGGCGAACAGCCAGAGCACGTCGCCCGACACCGAGGCGATCGTGTGCAACCGCGCGGCGGCCGCGTCGCGCGTCTCCTCGGCCAGCACCCGTTCGGTGATGTCGCGCGAGCTCACGACGTATCCGTCGTACGCGTCGGCGGTCAGGTTCGACAGCCGGCTCTCGAACCACACCCAGGACCCGTCGCTGGTTCGATGTCTGTACGTGACGGTGGTCTCGTCGTACGCGTCCGACCGGACCGTTCGATCGAACTTCCGTCGGACCCTCGGCGCGTCGTCGGGGTGGACGTACGAGAAGACGGTCTCGCCGACGAGGTCCGCCGGCTCGAATCCCAGGATCGCCTCGACGGCGGCGTTCACGTAGGTGAACGTCCCGTCGGCGGTGACGACGGCGATCTCGTCCTGTGCGTGATCGAGGAGGGCTTCCCCGGGAGACAGATCGCCCATGGGCGCGCTCGGACACCGGCTACCAAAAAGGTGCGTATGTGTCTCTGCGCCAGGATTTCGACCGATCACGGCTCCGGCGGACGCCGAACCGACCCCGCGAGATCGCGGATCCGGGCGCTTCGACCCCACGTGGCCGACCGTTATCCGCCCAGCACGGCGGCCGCGACCCGCGGCGTGAGGAACGCCTCGACGGCGGCCGCGACGACCAGCAGGATCCCGATCCCGACCAGCACGTGCGCGGCCCGTTCCAGCGCGGCCGCGACCGCCTCGGCGTCCGCGCGGCCGCGAACCGCACGCCAGCCGACGCCGCCGAGGTGGAGTCCGAGCCCGCCGGCGACGGCGATCACCGGGAGCTCGAGCACGCCGTGGGGGGCCACGAGCGCGAGGAACGCCGTCCGGTCGAACACGCCCGCGAGCGCGCCGACGAGGACGCCGTTGAACAGCAGTCCCGACACCGCCGGGAGGCCGAAGGCGACGCCGCCGTACGCGAGCCCCACGCTCACGAGCCAGTTGTTCGCCGCGATGGTGACGAACGGGCCGACGGGGACCGCGCCGAACACGCCCGCCACGTCCTCCGGGCCCGACGCCGTCACCCCGTACGGGGCGGTCGTGGCGTACCCAGCGGCGACCCCGCCCGCCAGCGTCGCGAGCGCGGCCAGCACCGCGACCGGATGGCCGGCGACGAACCCCGTCATCTCGCTCCAGCCGTGCCCGAGCGCGCGGCGAACGCGCGTGCGGAACCCCGGACGCTCGACCGGTTCAGGGCGGTCGCATCCGGCGTACAGCGCGGTCGCGCCGGCGTCGAGCAGCGGGACGACGAAGAGCGGCAACACGATCCCGCCGAGACTGCCCGCCCCCGCGGCGTTGGCGACGCCGACGGCGACCGCGGCCGCGACGTAGCCGCCGACGGCGACGAGCGCGAACCCGACGGCGTGGGCCGGGTGGTCGCGAACGAACCCGAGGCTCGCCCGGATCGACCCGACGGCCCCGCGGCCGTCGACGACGGCGGCCGACTCCGCGAACGCCAGCAGGAAGTACGCGAGGAGGAGGACCAGGACGCCGAGGCCGACGAGTCCGACGGTCAGGAGGACCGCGACAACGCCAGCGGCGGCGTCGCCGCCGATCACTGCGGGCCGGAGCGCGAGGTTCACCCCGACGAACAGCGGGCCGCCGACTGCGACGAGGCCGACGACCGCGCGGACGAGCGCGAGCCCGAGGAACGTCCGCCAGCGCCCGGCGGTTCGGACGCCGGACACGAGCGGGTCGCGGCCGTCGAGCCCGGCCCAGACGGTCCCGTACGACACCGCCGATCCCAGCGCCCGCGCGAGCAGGCCGACCACGACCGCGACGACGACGCCGATCCCGAGGGCGGCGACGACCGTCGGCGTCGCGGCGTTCGCGGCGGCGTCGGCCAGCGCCTCGGCGGCGCCGGCCGGGATCTCCCCGGAACCGGATTCCGGACCGTCTCCGGGCCCGATCCCGCCGCCGGGGTCGCCGGCGGCGCGAGCGGCCTCCTGTAGCTCGACGGCCGCACGCACGAGCGGTTCGAGTCGACCGGTCGCCGCTAGCGACGCCACGGCGACGCCGAGGCCGACCGTCACCGGGACGCGGGCGGCGGCGGCGAGGCCGATCGAGAGGAGGTACGCCGGGAGGACCGCGGCGGGGCGGTCGCGGAGGAGCCGCCCGGCCGCCGTGAGCGCGGTCGAGACGGACCGCGGCTCGTCGGAGGGACGTGACACATCCGCGACTCTCCCGGGCGGCTAGTAAGGGTGTCGCCGGGGCCGCTGTCCGCTTCGGGCGTGCGATCGGCGCGTTCCAACTGCCACCGCCCGGTCGACCCGTTGTCCGGCCGACTCTCACGCCCGCGCCAGCGCTGCCGGCGGCGAGGGTTTCAAGCGGCACACCGGCGTACGTCGGGGCATGGACGCAGACGCCTTCTCAGCGGAGTTCCGGGACGACAACGAGACGCCGCTCTCGCGGCTCGGGTCCTCGAAATCGCTGTACGCGCTGACCGGCGGCGAGATGGACGCCGATGCCGTCCGCACCGCCGTCGCCGCCGAGTTCGCCCTCGCGGGGCGGATCTTCGAGTCGTGGAGCGCCGACGAGGCCAACGGCGACGCCGCGGCGCTGTTCGGCGACGCCGCCGAGGACGCGCGCGAACACCGCGACGTGGCCGACCCCGACTTCGACCCCGAGACCGACGACCCCCACGAGTACCCGGAGTACGACGTGCTCGCCGACCTGACGGACACCGTCGAGCGCGTCGGCGGGCTGTACGGCCGGCTCGTGGTCGCCCACACCCGCGCCGAGCAGACGGTCGGCTTCTTCGTCGGCGACGCGGACCCGGCCTCTTCGAACGACTTCCGCGGTATCCGCGACGACCTGGCCGAGCGCCTCGACGACGCGCTCGACGTGCTCGCGGAGGTGTGCGACGACGACGAGGACTGGAGCGCCGCCCGCGACGCCGCCGACCGGATCGTCGAGGTCGCCTACGACGACTACGTGACGACGCTGGAGTCGATGGGCGTCAAGCCGAAGAACGTCTGCTGAGCAGTTCGCTTGGATGTCTGCTGAACGGTGCTCGACGGCACCGGCCGTCGCCTCAGACGCCCGGCACGTCCTCGCGGTACTCGCTGATAGACTCGACTGCGGCCTCGGCGTGGCCCCGCACGTCGTCGTTCGCGTCGCTCGCGGCCTCACGGATCGTGTTGATGCGCTTCGCCATCCAGCCGTGGTCGGGACCGGACCGACTCTCGTCGGCGACCGCCCGGAGGTCGTCGGCGACCCGGTCGAACCGGTCGGCCGCCTCGCCGTCGGCGGCGTCGGCCGCGCGTTCGGCGTGTTCTGCCGCCTCCACGAGGAGCGTGCGTGTCATGTTCGGTCCTTCTCGGCTTCGGGTGGTATGCGTTTCGGCGGTCGCGAACGTCGCCGCTGTCGCCGACGCGGTCGGCGGTCCAGTGAGTCGCGGCGATCGCGCTCTCTGTGGGCGGCGCGCCCGCAAGCGCGCCGCCGTTGTCCGCGGTCTCGTTCGTTCGCTCCCTTCGGTCGCTCACTCACTCGACCGCGCTCGTCAAGTGCGTCCCGCCCCACACCCACTCCAATGAGCGAAACCGAGGGACCCCTCTCGCCGGACCGTCCCGAGGCGGAGAAGCCGCTGCGCGTCGACGCCCCGTTCGACCCCGCGGGCGACCAGCCCGACGCGATCCGCCAACTCGTCGACGGTTTCGAGTCCGGGATGACCGAGCAGACGCTGCTGGGCGTCACCGGTTCCGGGAAGACGAACACCGTCTCGTGGGTCGTCGAGGAGCTCGACACCCCGACGCTCGTCATCGCCCACAACAAGACCCTCGCGGCGCAGCTGTACGAGGAGTTCCGGAACCTCTTCCCCGACAACGCCGTCGAGTACTTCGTCTCCTACTACAACTACTACCAGCCCGAGGCGTACGTCGAGCAGACGGACACCTACATCGACAAGGAGATGTCCATCAACGACGAGATCGACCGCCTCAGGCATTCCGCGACGCGGTCGCTGCTCACGCGGGACGACGTGATCGTCGTCGCCTCCGTCTCGGCCATCTACGGGCTCGGCGACCCCGCGAACTACCGCGGGATGGCGCTGGAACTGGAGGTCGGCCAGGAGATCGGACGCGACGAGCTGCTCAAGCGGCTGGTCGACCTGAACTACGAGCGCAACGACGTGGACTTCCACCAGGGGACGTTCCGCGTGCGCGGGGACACCGTCGAGGTGTTCCCGATGTACGGCCGCCACGCCGTCCGCGTGGAGCTGTGGGGCGACGAGATCGACCGCATGCGCAAGGTCGACGTGGTCAACGGCGAGGTCGTCAGCGAGGAGCCGGCGGCGCTCGTCCACCCGGCGGAGCACTACTCGCTGCCCGAGGAGCAGATCGACCGGGCAGTCTCCGAGATCGAGGAGCTGATGGAACAGCGCGTCTCGCACTTCGAGCGCCAGGGCGACCTCGTCGCCGCCCAGCGCATCGAGGAGCGCACCACCTTCGACATCGAGATGCTCCAGGAGACGGGCTACTGCTCGGGCATCGAGAACTACTCGGTTCACCTCTCGGACCGGGAGTCCGGCGACGCGCCCTACACCCTGCTCGATTACTTCCCCGACGACTTCCTCACGGTGATCGACGAGTCCCACCAGACGCTCCCCCAGATCAAGGGGCAGTACGAGGGCGACAAGTCGCGCAAGGACTCGCTGGTCGGCAACGGCTTCCGCCTGCCGACGGCGTACGACAACCGCCCGCTCACCTTCGAGGAGTTCGAGGAGAAGACCGACCGCCGGCTGTACGTCTCGGCCACCCCGAGCGACTACGAGCGCGAGCGCTCCGAGCAGGTCGTCGAGCAGATCGTCCGCCCCACCCATCTCGTCGACCCCGAGGTGACCGTCGAGCCCGCCGAGGGACAGGTCGACGACCTGATGGACCGCATCGACGAGCGCATCGAGCGCGGCGAGCGCACCCTCGTCACGACCCTCACGAAGCGGATGGCCGAGGACCTCACGGAGTACCTGGAGGAGGCGGGCGTCGAAGTGGCGTACATGCACGACGAGACCGACACCCTCGAACGCCACGAGATCATTCGCTCCCTGCGGCTCGGCGAGATCGACGTGCTCGTCGGCATCAACCTCCTCCGGGAGGGGCTGGACATCCCCGAGGTCTCCCTCGTCGCGATCCTCGACGCCGACCAGGAGGGCTTCCTCCGCTCGGAGACCACCCTCGTGCAGACGATGGGTCGCGCGGCCCGCAACGTCGAGGGCGAGGTGATCCTCTATGCCGACGAGACGACGAGCGCGATGGAGGCGGCCATCGAGGAGACGAACCGCCGCCGCGAGATCCAGCGGGAGTTCAACGAGGAGCACGGCTACGAGCCCCGGACCATCGAGAAGGAGATCGGCGAGACGAACCTTCCCGGGTCGAAGACCGACACCTCGGGCGTCGCCGGCGACGAGGTCGCCGACGAGGAGGAGGCGCAGGCACGGATCCAGGCGCTGGAGGATCGCATGGAGGAGGCCGCGAGCAACCTGGAGTTCGAGCTGGCGGCGGACATCCGCGACCGCATACAGGACCTCCGCCGGGAGTTCGACGTCGACCCCGAGGAGGTCGGGATCGAGCCGCCAGCCGAGGACGCCGAGGGTATCGCCCCCGGCGACGACGACCGGTTCTGACCGGCGGACAGTTCGATCTTGGGTCCGGCCCGATTCGCTCGTCCGGACGGGTCAGTCGTCGGCCGCGACCCCGGCGTCGCCGTCGCTGCCGGCGCCCTCGGCGGCCCGCTCGTGGAGCCCTCCGGCGGTCGAGTAGCGGAAGTACCCCACCAGTCCGACGGCGGCGACGACGTTCGAGACCGTCACCGCCCAGAAGGGCCCGAGCGCCCCCCAGCCGAGGACGAACGCGCCGACGGCGGCGACGGGCACCCGGACGGCCCAGTACTGGAGCATCGTCGAGTACATGCTCACGTCCGTTCGGCCGGCGCCGTTGAAGCCGGCCTCGACCGTCCAGATCGTCCCGAGCGCCCAGTAGCCGAGCGCGAGGATCTGGAGGTACGCGACCGTCAGCGTCAGCGCCTCGCCGGCGATCCCGGGGACGAACAGGGTGGCGACGGCCTCCGGCAGGAGGTACTGGACGACGCCGATCGCGCCGAGCCCCACCGCGCCGGCGCCGACGCCGAGCCACGTCGCCCGGGTCGCCCGGGCGGGCTTGTCGGCGCCGAGGTTCTGCCCGACGAGGGTCGTCCCCGCCGACCCGATCGCCGCCGCGGGGACGAACACGACCGTCGCGATCCGCGCGCCGATGGTGTACGCCGTGAGCGCCGCCGCGCCGCCCGTCAGCGACACGATCGCGACGACCGCGAGCCGGGCGACCTGTCTGGCGATCCCCTGCCCGACCTTCGGCGCGCCCACGGAGACGAGCTCGCGGAACTCCCCGCGATCGAGGCCGACGGCGTCGAGGCGGAAGGTGAACCCTCGGTGGCCCGAGCGTGCGGCGGCGATCATGACGAGGGCGCCGACGCCGAACCCGATCGCCGTCGCGTAGGCGGCGCCCGCGATCCCGTACCCCGGGATCGGCCCGTATCCGAAGATGAGCAGCGGATCGAGGCCGATGCTGATCCCGATCGACAGGAGGTTGACCAGGAGCGGGGTCCGGGAGTCACCGGCGCCGATGAAGCCGTACTCGAACACGTCGCTGACGGTCGAGACGGTGTACGCGACCGCCATCGTCCCGAGGTAGATCGCGCCCATCCGGGCGACCTCGGGTCCGGGGTCGAACAGCGCGGTCAACTCGGCGCCGAACAGGTTCGCGACGACCACCATCGCGAGCATCACCGCGACGCCGGCGACGAGCGCGTGGAACACCGCGCGGCTCGCCCCGCGCTCGTCGTCGTCGCCGACGCGCTGTGAGACGAGGACGTGTTCGCCGGTGAAGACGCCGCTCACGACCGCCGTCATCAGCCCGATCAGCGGCGCCACGAGCCCGACGGCGGCGACCGCCTCGCCGCTGAGGCGACCGAGCCAGAGCACGTCGACGATGCTCTGTGCGGTGACCGCGAGCTGCTGGGCGACGATCGGGATCGAGAGGAACGCGAGCGCTCTCCCCAGCCGCCCGTCGGTGATCTCCTCGGGCGAGACGTCGAACATTCGCGGGTCTGTTCCACACTCTTAGCGATATAATAAATCCCTGTCGGTTCAATCTGTTATCACATTCGATGCGTGGAATCGACGGTCGGATCCACGCGCCGGCGGCTCGAACCGCATCGGATCCGAGTCGCGGGCGGACCAACTCGAGGGGGTATACCGCACGCTTTTGCCCCCCGCGACGAAGGACGAGGTATGAGTAGTCGGCGGCGGAAGCCGGACTGGCTGAAGATGCGCCCGCCGTCCGGGCGGCGCTTCACCGAGATCAAGTCCATCCTCCGCGACCGCGACCTCCACACCGTCTGTGAGGAGGCGAACTGCCCGAACCTCGGGGAGTGCTGGTCGGGCGGAAGCGGCCCCGGCGACGGGCCGGGGACGGCCACGTTCATGCTGATGGGCGACCGCTGCTCGCGCGGGTGCAACTTCTGCGACGTGGAGACCGGCGGGATGGAGCCGCTGGACCCGGACGAGCCCGCCAACGTCGCGGACGCGGTCGCGGAGATCGGGCTGGACTACGTGGTGCTCACCTCCGTCGACCGCGACGACCTCGCCGACGGCGGCTCGCGCCACTTCGCGGAGACGATCCGCGCGATCAAACGCCGGGACCCCTCGATCCTCGTGGAGGTGCTCATCCCCGACTTCGGCGGCGACCCCGACGCGGTCGATCGGATCATCGACGCCGGCCCGGACGTGATCGCCCACAACATCGAGACCGTCGAGCGCCTCCAGTGGCCCGTCCGCGACCGCCGCGCGAACTACGAGCAGACCCTCGACGTGCTCGAACGCGTGCACCGCGAGTCCGGGATCCACACGAAAACCAGCGTCATGCTCGGGCTCGGCGAGTACGACCACGAGGTGTACCGCACGCTGCGGGACCTCCGGAACGCCGGCGTCGACATCGTCACGCTCGGGCAGTACCTCCAGCCGTCGCGCTCGCACCTCGACGTGTTCGAGTACGTCCACCCGGACGCGTTCGACACCTGGGCGCGCGTCGCCGAGGAGGAACTCGGGTTCCTGTACTGCGCCTCCGGACCGATGGTCCGCTCGTCGTACAAGGCGGGCGAGTTCTTCGTCGAGGCGCTCGTCCGCGACGGGGCGACGATCGAGGAGGCGCGCGAGGCCGCACAGGCGGCCGACTGATCCCCGGCTGTTCACGACCCCCGCTCTCACGTCCGACGCGTGCGATGTCGTGCCTCGTGCTAGCGAACAGCATGCATTAACGATTGTAAAGAACTCCGTCTCCTTTTCGGCCGTTCACAAAGCAACCTCGGGGATACACGAAGAAATACGTACGAACATCCGGTTCATTCGAGGGAGATTCGACGCCCTGCCAATTCTTGGCAGTATTTCTGTCCACAGTAAACTATTTACGAAAACACTATCAGGCGGGACGGACAGCCTTCTGGTATGCGAAGGTGGGTACCGTGAGCACGCTCGAGCGCGACCCCGGCGACGGGATGGTTCAGGTCCTCGACGAGGAGGGCGGCGTCGTCGGCGATGTCCCGGACCTCTCCGAGGAGGAGTTTGTCGCGATGTACCGCCACATGAAACTCGCCCGCCACTTCGACGAACGGGCGGTGTCGCTCCAGCGGCAGGGGCGCATGGGGACGTACCCGCCGCTGTCGGGACAGGAGGGTGCGCAGGTCGGCTCCGCGTTGGCGCTGGCCGAGGACGACTGGATGATCCCCTCCTACCGCGAACACGGGGCGGCGCTGGTCCGCGGCCTGCCGCTGAAACAGACGCTGCTGTACTGGATGGGCGACGAGCGCGGGAGCCTCATCCCCGAGGACGCCAACGTCTTCACGCCCGCGGTCCCCATCGCGAGCCAGGTCCCCCACGCGACGGGGATGGCCTGGGCGGACAAGCTGAAGAACGACGGCGACACCGACCGCGCGTTCATCTGCTACTTCGGCGACGGCGCGACCAGCGAGGGCGACTTCCACGAGGGGTTGAACTTCGCGGGCGTGTTCGACACGCCGAACGTGTTCTTCTGCAACAACAACCAGTGGGCCATCTCGGTCCCGCGCGAGCGCCAGACCGCCAGCGAGACCCTGGCGCAGAAGGCGGTCGCCTACGGCTTCGAGGGCGTCCAGATCGACGGTATGGACCCGCTGGCCGTGTACAAGGCGACGACCGAGGCGCTGGAGAAGGCGAAGAACCCGGGCGAGGGCGAGCGCCGTCCGACGCTGATCGAGGCCGTCCAGTACCGCTTCGGCGCGCACACGACCGCCGACGACCCGAGCGTCTACCGCGAGGACGAGGAGGTCGAGAAGTGGAAGGCGAAGGACCCGATCCCGCGGCTGGAGCGGTTCCTCCGGAACCAGGGGATCCTCGACGACGACCGCGTCGCCGCGGTCGAGGAGTCCGTCCGCGAGGAGGTGGCCGACGCCATCGACGCGGCGGAGTCGACGGTGCGGCCGGACCCGTCCTCGATGTTCGAGCACGTGTTCGCCGAGCAGACCCCGGAGATCCGACGGCAGGCCGAGGAGTTCGCGCGACTGCGCGAGGAGTACGGCGACGACGCGTTCGTGGAGGAGTGAGATCATGAGCACGCAAGAGCAAGAAGCCACGCAGAACCTGACGCTGGTACAGTCGGTCCGCGACGCGCTCGCGACCGAGATGGAACTGGACGACGACGTGCTCGTCATGGGCGAGGACGTCGGCAAGAACGGCGGCGTCTTCCGCGCCACCGAGGGCCTGTACGACGAGTTCGGCGAGGACCGCGTCATCGACACCCCGCTGGCGGAGTCGGGCATCATCGGCACGGCCGTCGGCATGGCCGCGATGGGCCTGAAGCCGATCCCCGAGATCCAGTTCTCCGGGTTCGCCTACCCCGGCTTCGACCAGATCGTGAGCCACATGGCCCGGCTGCGCACCCGCTCGCGGAGCCGCTACACGCTCCCGATGGTGCTGCGCATGCCCTACGGCGGCGGCATCCGCGCGCCCGAGCACCACTCGGAGTCCAAGGAGGCGTTCTACACCCACGAGGCCGGGCTGAAGGTGGTCATGCCCTCGACGCCGTACGACACGAAGGGGCTGCTCATCTCGGCGATCCGCGACCCCGACCCGGTCGTGTTCATGGAGCCGAAGCTCATCTACCGCGCCTTCCGCGGCGACGTGCCCGAGGGCGACTACGAGGTGCCGATCGGTGAGGCGAAGACCCGCCGGGAGGGCTCGGACGTGTCCGTGTTCACCTACGGCGCGATGAGCCGCCCGACCCTCGAGGCCGCCGAGGAGCTGGCCGAGGAGGGTATCGACGCCGAGGTCGTCGACCTTCGCACCGTCTCGCCGATGGACCGGGAGGCGATCGTCGAGTCCTTCAAGAAGACCGGCCGCGCATGCGTCGTCCACGAGGCGCCCAAGACGGGCGGGCTCGCCGGCGAGATCACCGCGACGCTGCAGGAGGAGGCGCTGCTGTATCAGGAGGCGCCGATCAAGCGCGTCACCGGCTACGACGTGCCGTACCCGCTGTACGCGCTGGAGGACTACTACCTCCCGAACGCGGCGCGAGTCGCCGACGGTATCAAGGAGGCCGTGGAGTTCTAACCCATGGCCGAGAAGGAGTTCAAGCTCCCCGACGTCGGCGAGGGCGTCGCCGAAGGGGAACTCGTCAACTGGCTGGTCGCCCCCGGCGACACGGTCACCGAGGACCAGCCGGTCGCGGAAGTCGAGACCGACAAGGCGCTCGTGGAGGTCCCGTCCCCGTACAACGGGACGGTGAAGGAACTGCACGCCGAGGAGGGCCAGATGGTCCCCGTGGGCGACGTGATCATCACCTACGACGTCGACGAGGACGGCGAGGCGGACACCGCCGCCGCTGCCGACGATGCGGCCGAGTCCGAATCCGGATCCGAACCGGTCGCCGACGCGGACGCTGACGCCGGCACCGACGCGGACGCGGACCTTGACGCCGGCGTCGACGCCGACGCCGACACAGCCGACGAGGCGCCCGCGCCCTCTTCGGGTCGGGTGTTCGCGCCCCCGTCCGCCCGACGGCTCGCCCGTGAGCTCGGCGTCGACATCGCCGCCGTCGAGGGGAGCGGCCCCGGCGGTCGCGTCACCGAGGGCGACGTGCGAGCGCACGCCGAGTCGGACGGGACCGAGGACGTCGCCGAGGGCGACTCCTCGGGACCGAAATCGGTCGACATCGAGAACACGCGGTCGGCCGTCTCCGAGGCGGGAGACACCGACGACGCCGATGCCGCCGCGGACGACGCCGCGCCGTCGCCGGCTCCGTCGTCCGTCGAGGCCGCCGGCCGCGACCGCACGCTCGCGGTACCGGCGACCCGCAAGGCCGCCGAGGACGTCGGCGTCGACCTGAACGACGTGCCGACCGACGAGACGCGCGACGGCGAGGCGTTCGTGACGGCCGATCAGGTCCAGCAGTACGCGCAGGCCGTGAAGGAGGCGAAGGCCGCGGAGTCGGCCGCCGGCGCCGACGACACCGGCGCACCCGCCTCCGCCGCAGCGTCGGGCAACGGCGCCGCCGCCGGCTCCCGCGAGCCGGAGTCGGTGCCGTACCGCGGCGTCCGCCGCACCATCGGCCAGCAGATGGAGACCTCGAAGTACACGGCGCCGCACGTCACCCACCACGACACCGCCGTCGTCGACGAGCTGGTCGACGTGCGCGCGAACCTGAAGGAGCGGGCGGCCGAGCGCGACGTGAAACTCAGCTACATGCCGTTCGTGATGAAGGCGCTCGTGGCCGGGCTGAAGGAGTTCCCGTACCTCAACTCCGAGCTCCGCGAGGACGACGAGGAGATCCTCCTGAAGAAGGAGTACAACCTCGGGATCGCCGTCGCGACCGACGCGGGCCTGATGGTCCCCGTCGTGAAGCACGTCGACGAGAAGTCGATCCTCGAACTCGCCGACGAAGTGAACGACCTCGCCTCGCGCGCCCGCGAGCGGAAGGTCACCCGCGAGGAGATGCAGGGCGGAACCTTCACGATCACCAACTTCGGCGCCATCGGCGGCGAGTACGCGACGCCGATCATCAACTACCCCGAGACGGCGATCATGGGGCTCGGCGCCATCGACGAGCGTCCCGTCGCCGAGGACGGCGAGGTACGCGCGGCCCACACCCTCCCGCTGTCGCTGTCGATCGACCACCGCGTCATCGACGGCGCCGAGGCCGGCCAGTTCACGAACTTCGTGATGGAGCGGCTGGAGCGTCCCGAGCTGTTGCTGTTGGACTAGGCTCGGGGCCGCTGCCCTGCCGTTTCGCCGCCGCGCCGTCGTCGCCCGCCCGAGGAAACACCGAAGTCCCGCCGCGTCGACCCCCGCGTATGCACGTTCTCGACGACGACGCGGTCGCCTCGCTGCTCTCGCTTGAGGCCCTCCTCCCGGTGATCGAGGAGGCGTTCCTGAAGCAGGGCCGCGGCGAGGTGGAGCGTCCCGAGCGGCCGCACTTCCCGGTCGGCGAGGGGCTCGACGGCCGCACGGACCCCGCGGGAACCGGACTCGCGATGCCGGCGTACGTCCACGGCGACCCGGCGTACGCGACGAAGCTCGCGTCCGTGTTCCCCGGGAACGCCGATCCCGCGGTCGACAGACCGACGGTGCAGGCACAGGTGTTGCTTACCGACGCGTCGAACGGCGCCCCGCTCGCGCTGTTGGCCGGCGAGCGCATCACGAACGCCCGAACGGGCTGCATCGGCGGGCTCGCGGCGCGGGAGTTGGCAGCCGGAACGGGTCCGGTGGACCTCGCGGTGATCGGCGCCGGGCAGCAGGCACGCTGGCAGACCCGCGCGATCGACGCGGCCCGCGGCGTCGACCGGGCGCGGATCTACTCGCCGACGCCCGACTCGCGGGAGGGCTGCGCGGCGGACCTCCGGAGCGAGGGGATCGCCGCCGAGACCGTCGACACGGCGGAGGCGGCCGTCCGCGACGCCGACGTGGTCGTCACTGCGACGACCAGCGAGACGCCGGTGTTTCCGGGCGAGGCGCTCGCCGACGGCGCGCTGGTGATCGCCGTGGGCGCCTACGAGGCGTCGATGCGGGAACTCGACCGCGCGACGTTCGAGCGGGCCGACCGAGCCTTCGCTGACGTTCCCGAGGAGGTCGCGGCCATCGGCGACATCGTCGACAACGAGGTCGACCCCGAGCGGCTGACGCCGCTGTCGGCGGTGTTCGAGGGCGAGGCCGGCCGGGAATCGACCGACGAGGTGATCGTCGTCGAGAGCGTCGGCTCGGCGGTGTTGGACACGGCGACCGCGAACTATCTGTGGGGAGAAGCGAGCGAGGAGGACGGGGTCGAGGTCGCGTTCTGAGCGCGGGTCTACCGGAGCGCGTTGCCGTCGGGCGGGGCCTGCAGGCTATTCGTCGTCGCCGCTCTGGATCGTCGAGATCGTGAGCCCGTAGGAGGTGCCGCACGCCTCACAGACCGCGACGGTGCTGACCTCCACGTCGCCCCCGCGCGTGAAGTCGGACACCTCCTCCCCGCACTCACACTCGAACCGATATTCCATCTATCCCGTCCATCTCAGAACGAAAACATACCTCTTTCGGTCTAAATTCCGGATCTGACTCCGTCGCCGCTCGGATCCGTCGTCTCGGTCGCGTTGCTCGCTCGACGACGCTATCGTTCTGGGCGGCTCGCCCACAAGCTCGCCGCCGTTCTGCCGAGACGCTCGCTCCGCTCGCGTCTCGCTACTCCTCCTCGCCGGGGATCCCCCGCCGCGAGGCGTCGACGTCAAGGTCGATGTCCAGCTCCGCGAGCAGCTCCTTCGCCTCCTCGCGCTTCTCCTGGTGGTCCGCGAGGAACTCCTTCATCAGCGTCGCCGCCTGCTCCTTGCAGTCGCCACAGAGGCGCTCGCCGCCGACGCACTCCTCGTACACTTCCTCGGCGAAGCCGTCGTCGTCGTTCGCCAGCAGGTACGCGTACAGCTCGTACACCGGGCACTCGTCGGCCTCGCCGCCGAGTTCGCGCTGCTTCTCGGCCGTCTCGCGGCCGCCGGTCGTCGCCGACTTCACCTTGTCGTACCCCTCCTCGGGGTCGTCGAGCAGCGAGATGTGGCTCGCCTCGATGGACGAGGACATCTTCCCGCCGGTGAGGCCGGTCATGAACCGGTGGTAGATCGAGGAGGGCGTGTAGAAGCCGAAGCCGCCGTTGTCGACCTCGACCTCGCGGGCCAGCTCCTCGGCGTCCTCGCGGTCCAACTCGAAGGAGTCGATGTGGGCGTCGAAGACGCGCTTCTCGCCGGGAACCGCCTCGATGAGCGCCTCGAAGGCGGCCTCGTCGGCGTTGCGGTCGAGGAACCTGGTTCTGGGACGAAGCGGCTCCATCCCGGCGTTCTCCAGCTTCTCGACGGCGCCCGCGCGGGCGGACTCGAACTCGGCGTCCACCTCGGCGTCGGCGAGCCACGCGGCGGCGTCCTCACACCGCGGCGTCTCGGGGTCGTCGGCCCACGCCTCGCGCTCGTCGTGGGCCCGGCGGACGAGCACGCGCTCGGCGGCGTCGAACTCCGGGCTGGCGAACGCCTCGGTCACCTTGAAGTAGCGCGTCTTGCGGGCGATGTCCCGCGAGAAGCGGACGTGCGGGTCCTGATCCGGACCGACCGGGATCACGGTCGGCTTCGGCTCGTCCAGCTGCGGGTAGAGGATGTCCGCCATCTGGGTGACGACCGACTGCATGTGCGAGACGGAGGTGCCGCCGTCGAAGCCGTAGATCGACTCGAACTCCGCGAACCGGGCGTTCGATCCCAACTCGAACGCGAGGTCCTGCAGCCGGCGGTTCGTGGACTGGCGGTACAGCTCGCCCTCCTCGGGGTCGAACCCGAGCGCGAGCAGCGAGAGCAGGTAGTCGCGGGCGTGCTCGTCGATCTCCTCCCACGTCATCCCGCGGGCGGAGTGGGCCTCCAGGTCCGCGATGAGGCCGTAGGTGTCGGCACCCTGCTCCTGGTGGTAGATCAGCTCGTCGAACACGAGCTTGTGGCCGATGTGGGGGTCGCCGGTGGGCATGAACCCCGAGAGGGCTGCCGCGGGCTCGTCGTTCGCGAGCGCGCGGGCGACGGCGCCGTAGTCGCGGTGGCCGAAGATGACGCCGCGGCGCATCAGGTAGTGCGGCTCGGGCACCTCGTCGATGATCTCCTCGAACGCCTCGATGCCGAACTCCTCGAACAGTTCGCGGTAGTCGGCGACGGTCGCCGAGCCCCACGGATCGAGCGCGACGCCACCGTCGGTTCGCGCTCGTTGCTCCTCGCTGTCGGCTTCGGCTTCGTCGGTGCCCCGTACGGGGCCGGTGTTGTCGTCGCTCATGGGGTGAGTCGCTCGACCGTCAGGTAGTCGTTCGAGTCGTCGCCGGCGAGCGCAAAAACCATTCCCTTCCGCACGCCGCCGGCCAGTCGCACGTCGAGCGCCAACTCGCGGGGGTGGAAGCGGTGGTCCGGCTGCACCACCCGGACGAGTCGCTCGGAGTGCGGGAGGTCCGTCACCGTCTCCACGGCGTCGTAGGTCCGGAAGTCGGCGCCGAACTTGTAGCCCGTCTTGGGGACGACGCCGCGGTCGCGAAGCTCGCGATACACCGACAGACGGCGGTCGAACCGCTCGCCCTCGACCGCCCGCCCGCGCTCGATCACCGCGTCGGCGTCGAGGTCGACGGCGCCGCGGGCGGCCAGGTCGGCGGCCTCGACCAGCGACAGCTGGAGGGCGTCGACGTCGGCGTCGTCGCGCCCGGAGATCGGCTGGCCGTAGAACGCCGACTCGTACAGGTCGGCCGGCGGCGACCAGCAGACGACGCGGTCGTCGAGCAGGTCGGCGTCGAGGCCGGCGGGCAGGTCGTACTCGGTTCGCCCGTCGAACCCGCCGTCGGCCGTGCACGCGAAGTACGACACCTCGCTCTCCTCGTCGACGACGGCGAGCGTTCGTCCCCCCAGCGACGCGGCCGCCAGCTCCTCGCGTTCGCCGACGACGCGGACGCGATGGGCGACCGGGCCGCCGGGCTTCTCGCCGCGCTCGAACACGAGGATGTCGGCGTCGCCGGCGCGTCCGTCCGCGCTCCCCGGCCAGCCGTCGCGGGCGGGGGCGAGATAGAAGCCCCGCTCGCGCAGGTCTGCGTACACCAGAAACCGGGCGGCGAAGCCGGACTCGCCGGCGACGCTGTCGCGGAAGAACGCCCGGAAGTCCATCCCCGAGACCGAGTCGATGTCGCCGCGATACAGCAGATGGGCAGCCTCCACCCGTGCGAGGGTTACGTCGGGCCCCGACGCGCGGCCGTACCCCCGGGCGTCGTGGAACCGCTGGCGCGCGTCGCCCGCCGCGCGGACCACGTCGCCGTCGAGTGTCGCGTTCATTGTGTGTACCGGCGGGTGGTTCGGGTATAGGGGCTGTGGTCGCTCGATACGTCGTGTCACGGCGTTGGATGGATCTCGCTGCTGCTCGTGGTGCTCGATCCGGGGGCGAGAACGAAGCTCTCGTCGCGGGTACTCCCGCGAACCCTCGTCAAATCAATCGATCGCGGGACGACACGCGCCGACCGATCACGGCTCGTGGACGTGGCCGCACTCGGGGCACTTGACCTCCTCGCCCCGAACCTCGGCGCTCGCCTCGCGCACGTCGCGCATCACCGAGGAGATCTTGTCCTCGGCGGCCAGCTCCTCCTCGACGGCGAGGTCCGCGCCCTCAACCTCCAGCAGGAACTTCGCGACCTCCGTCGACTCGTACATCACGTCGTCGAGGTCCTCGGCGGTGAAGAACCCGGACATCGCGCCGTAGAGGAAGGTGGCGCCGGCCTTGCGCACCTTCTCCTCGAAGGACGCCCGCGCCTGGTTCACCGCCTGGGGGGTGTAGGTGTCGGTCATGAACGGGACGAGCCGCGGGAGGTTCTCGCCGATCTTCGTCATCTCGACGCCCGTCTCCGTCCGGAAGTCCGAACACAGCCGCGCGATCGCCCACTCGCGGGCGGTGACGTAGGTGCGGTCGCGGAGGAACTCGTTGACGCGGTCGTACTCCGCGCGCTCCATCTTCTGGAAGCGGTCGTACTTCGCCACATCGTCGGGCACGTCCTCGGGGACGCCCTCGCCGGCGTCGGCGCCGACGTCCGGTCCGGGAACCGACCCCGACGCGTCGTCGGTCGTTGCGGATTCGTCGGCCGCCACAGACTCGTCGGCCGTGGACCCGTCCGCCGTCACGGACTCGGCGTCCGCGCGTTCCTCGTCAGGTTCCTCCTCGCTCTCCGGGGACGCGGCGAGGACTCCCTCGGCGGCTCCCTCGCCGCCGTCGGTGGCCCGCTCGTCGATGTCCTCGGCCGCGGCCGCGTCGGCGTCGCCGCCGGCCTCCTTGCCCGCGTCGTCGGTCATGGCGCCCCGTAGCCGAGCGACCGTGAAAAACCCGTCCCCCACGCGTCCGACGGACGGCGGACGGCCGCCGGGTGCCCGGCACCCGCACGCGGGGTGACGGCGTCCGCCCGCGGCGGCGTCGGCGGCATGCTTTTGTCCGGCCCTGCCGACCGTCGGCGCATGAACGTACTGCTGGGCATCGGCGGGAGCGACGACTCCCTCCGGGCGCTCGAGGACACCGTCGAGCGGGCGAAGGCCGCCGGCGACGACCTCACGGTCGCGGTCGTCGAGAACCCCCAGGCCGACCGCACCCCCGAGGAGGTCGAGGACCGCGTCCGGACGGTGCTCGCGGAGGCGGGCCTCGACGCCGACGTGCGCCGCGTCGAGGGCGACGCGGGCAGCCAACTCGTCGCCATCGCGGAGGACGAGGGGTTCGACATGATCGCGATCGGCGGGGGCGAGACCAGCCCGATGGGGAAGATCAACCTCGGAAGCATCGCGCAGTTCGTCCTCCTGAACTCCCACGTCTCGGTGAAACTGGTCAGATGAGCGGCGACCGCGTCTACCCCGACGAGCCGGCCGGCCCGTTCGAGGCGCCGCCGCTGTCGTTCGTCGACCGCGAGGGCCGCGACATCGAGATCCGGCCGTATCCACCCGACGCCGACGGCGAGGCCGGCGAGGAGGAGTTCGAGGCGCTCGTGGAGATGTACACGGCGTTCGACCCGGCCGACCGCGCACAGGGGATCCCCCCGGGGCGGGAGTCGGACGTGCGCTCGTGGCTGGAGACGATCCTCGGCGACGGCGGCTACAACGTCGTCGCCTGGGACGGCGACGCCGTCGCCGGCCACGCCACGCTCGTCCCCGACGGCGACGCCTACGAACTCGCCATCTTCGTGCTGCAGGCGTACCAGGGCGCCGGCATCGGCACGCACCTCATGGAGGCGCTGCTCGGCCACGGCGCGGCCAACGGCGTCGACAAGGTGTGGCTCACCGTCGAGCGGTGGAACCGCGCCGCGGTCGGCCTCTACAAGAAGGTCGGCTTCGAGACGAGCGACGCCGAGTCGTTCGAACTGGAGATGACGGCCGTGCTCGCGGACCCGGCGTAGCGGCCCACGCGTCGCTTCCGGGTGTAGCGCCCGTTCTCTCGCGTCGATCAGGTCACACCGACAGGACGGGCTGACTCGCGTACAGCAGCACGTACTCGGCGGCCTTCTCCAGCACCTCGCCGGGCTCGCCGGTGAGCGGCTCGCGCGGGATGACGATGAAGTCGGCGTCGATGTCCTCGGCGGTGTCGAGGATGACCGACCCGGGATGGGTGGTCTTGCGCTTCGTCGAGAAACCGTACGCGATCGAACTCGACACCTCGACACCCTCCGCGTGGGCGAGATCGCGGACCGTGTCGGTGAACGCCTCGGTGTCCTCGGCGACCTCCGACTGGTCGATCATCTCCTCCTCGATCGCGCGGACGACCTCCTCGCCGAGCACGTACACGGCGTGGACCTGCGCGCCGTACCGCTTCGCGACGGCGACGGCGTACTCGACCGCCGTCAGTGACTCGTCGCTCCCGTCCACGGGGACCAGTACGCGTTCGACGGTCAGGCTCATACGGGTGCCTGCGGCGGATGACGTGAAAGGTGTTCCCCTCGCGCGCGTCCGGATCGGCCGCCGTCCGCGGGTTCGAGGGGCGGGTCTCCTCCCGTGGCGACGGCCGTCCCCCTCCGGGAGCACCGGCGGCGAGAGGCTACGCAAGCACCGACAGCGAGAACTCGAAGGCCGCGACGGGGACCTCCATGTCCCGGTCGACCAGCACCTCGGGGTGGAGTTCGCCCACGACGCCGACCGCGTCGCCGTCGATCACGACCTCGGCGACGCGTCCGTCGAGGAAGCTCGGGTGCTCCGTCGCGGGCGTCTCCAGGTCCGCGTCGAAGTCGTCGCAGACGGCCTGGAGGCGGGCCTTCGCGTCCTCGTAGGTCGCGTCGGTGCGCGCGAGCGCGCCGGCGACGCGGTAGTCCTCGGCGACGCGGGTGTTCACCTCATCGTCGCGGTGGGCGACGAAGCCGACCTCCGCGAGGTCCTGCGGGTAGCTCCGGTGGGTGTTGTTCTCCAGCACCTGCACGAGCGAGGGGAGCGCCCACGTGCGCAGTTGGGTGTAGTCCTCGCTGTACGGGCTGGTGATCTCCGCCCGCGGCTCGCTCCCGAGGGGCGCCTCCGACAGGTCGGCGCCGGGGTCGCGCTCGTCGAGGCGCAGCCGGTCGTAGTTCTCCTCGGCGGAGGTCATGTGGAAGTTCAGCATGTCCTCGAAGCCGAGGCCGACGAGGCTCGTGCGCACCGCACGCTCCAGCCGCGAGCGCTCGTGGCGACCGCCGATGGTACCGATGTCGGGGTACGTCGGCTCCAACTCGTTGAAGCCGTACGCCCGTCCCACGTCGTCGATCAGGTCCAGCGGGTGGAGCACGTCGACGCGGTACGGCGGGACCTCCACGTCGTAGACGGTTTCCTCCTCGCCCAGGCTGTAGGCGGCGTCGAGGCCCGAGCGCTCGAACAGGTCGACGACCTCCTCGCGCTCCAACTCGATCCCGAGCATCGTCTCGATGCGCTCGTGGGTGACGGACTTCTCGTCGGTGTCGAGGTCCGGCCGGATCAGCTCCGGGCCGTACTCGTCGGGGTACGTCGCGCCGTCCGTGTAGTCGACCTGCACCTCCTCGACGGTGCCGCCGCGCGCCGAGAGGGCATAACAGAGGATGACGCACATCTTGTCGATGGTCCACTGGTCGGTCCCGGTCAGCTCGATGAAGAGATCGCGGGAGTCGGTGTCGACCTCCGTGCGCTTCCCGTTGATCACCGGCGGGAACGAGAACAGCCCCAGTTCGTCGTAGATCGCGGGGTAGCGATCCAGACCATCGACCAGATCGGCGTACGTCTCGCCGGTGTCGTGCTCCGCCAGCACCTCCGCGGGCGTCATCTCCGCGTTGGCGTCCAGCGGGACGAACCGGTCGCCGTCGGGCTCGACGCCGCGGTAGGTGATCGTCTTCTCGGTCGCGCCCAGATCGGCGGTGGCGGCGTCGATGGTACCGGAGGGCTCGGACTCCTCCGTCAGGGCTTGGCCCTTCAGCATCGTGAGGTCGTGGACGCCGATGGCGCCCTTCGCGCGCCCCCGCCCCATCGTCGCGTGCAGCTTCTCCTGCAGCTGGATCAGCGAGTCGAGGCCGGACTCGCCGAGCTCGACGCCCCGGACGACCGCGCCCGTGACGTACGGGCGCTCGTCCGGGACGGAGGGGTCGACCTCGATGGTCCAGCCGGCGTCGTTCGTGTTCGGGACGTACACGCCGCGGTCGGCGCCGTACTGGTAGCGCAGCGACCGCGCGACGCCCTCGACCGACAGGCGGTCGAGCCGGTCGGGGCCGAACTCGAACTGGAGCAGGCCGTCGTCGGTGTCGCCCTCGTACTCCAGCCCGAGCGCGAACAGGTCCTCCTTGAACTCCTCGTCGCTCTTGCTCTCCTCGCCGGTCAATCCTCGAAGCTCGTCGGTGTCGATGTCGACGACTGGCATCAGTAGGTCACCTCCGCGTTCCGCAGGAACTCCAGGTCAGCGAGCGTCCCGTGTAGGTCGCGGATGTCCTCCGCGCCCGTCGTGAGCATCGCGAGCCGTTCCAGCGCGAGTCCCCACGCCATCACGTCGCAGTCGATCCCGAGCGGGTCGAGCACCTCGTCGCGGAACATGCCCGAGTTCCCGATCTCGATCTCCTCGCCCGTCTCGGGGTGCTCGCCGAACAGCTCGAAGCTGGGCTCCGTGTAGGGGTTGTAGTGCGGCTTGAAGCGGATCTCCTCGATCCCGAACTGCCGGTAGAACTCCTCGAAGGTACCCATGAGGTCGCGCACCGAGAGGTCCTCGGCCATCACCCATCCCTCGATCTGGTAGAACTCGAGCAGGTGGGTCGCGTCGAGGGTGTCGTTGCGGTACGCCTTCTGGACGGAGAAGTACCGCTTCGGCGGCTCCAGGTCCGCGTCCGCGTAGCCGGAGAGGTAGCGCATCGACAGCGAGGTGGTGTGCCCGCGCAGGGCGATCGCCCGCGCGAAGTCCTCCGACCACGGCGAGTGGTAGCCGTCGCCGTCCTCGCCGACGCCGTCGCGGTGGGCCGCCTCGACGCGGTCGACCAGCCCCTCGGGGAGGTCGGCCACCGGCGGCACGTCGAGCGCGAAGCGGTCCCAGTGGGTGCGCGCCGGGTGGTCCTGCGGCATGAACAGGCAGTCGTTGATCCAGAAGTCCGCGTCGGCGTGCGGGCCGTCCATCTCCTGGAAACCCATCCCCACCAGCACGTCCTTCACGCGCTCGGACATGCCGCGGAGGACGTGCTCGCGGCCCCCCTCGACGGCCGGCGCGTCCGCCTCGACGTTGTACTCGGCGAACTCCACGTCCGCCCACTCGCCGCTCGTGAGCAGTTCGGGTGTGAGCCGGTCGACGGTCTCGGCGGTCTCGACGCCGGCCATCAGCGCGTCCACGCCGTCGTCGGTGAGCGTGACGGAGCGGACGGTGCGCTCGTCGAGCTCGACGAGCCCGCGGCTCTCCAGCCGGTCGAGCAGGGCCGCGTCGTCGACTGCCTCGCCCGCAGCGAGCGCGTCGAGCGCGGCGGCCTCGTCGTCGTCGTCCGGATCGGCGTCATCGTTCGCCGAGACCTGCCCGGAGTCGACGACGCCGTACCCCTTGCGGGCGTAGTTGGCGAGCGCGATGTCGACCTCGGGACCCTCCAACCCCGCGGCGCCGATCGCCTCGCCCATTCCCACGTCGCCGCCGGCGTCGCGGGCGGCGCGGAACAGGCGGACCTCGGGGAGCCCCTCGCTCCGGTAGGTCTCGCCCTCGTCGGTGAGCGTCGCAGACTCCTCGACGCGCTCGTCGACGGCGACGAGCCCCTCGTCGCGGAGGTCGAAGGCGGCACGAGTGACCGTCTCGGGCTTCAGGTCCGTCTCGGCTGCGAGCTGTTCGATCGTCTTCGCGTCGGTCGCGCTGGCGGCCTCCAGCAACGCGACCTGCGCCTGTGGGAGTCGCATTCGGTTGTGTTCGTGTCCGATCGGTCGGTGGTTAGTCGTGTCGTTCCGGCCTCGCGCCCTCGGGCGTGGGCCGGGCGATGCCCGCAGCAGCGACCCGGGTCGGTTTCACGCGGCGGCGACCCCTCGGTCGCCCCCGCGTTCCGCCGGGGTCAGCGGCGCGGGAAGAAGAAGCCGGACCCGTCCCCGTCGGTGGTCGGGTGCGGTGCCTGCGTCGTCGCGGCGGGTCCGGTCGCCATATCGGGGAGACGGACCGGGGTCGACTAAAGCGTTCGGTCGCTGCGGAGTGATAGCTCTGCACGCAGCGCTATTTATTCGATCGGCGACCGAACTACCGGACATGTCCTCATCCAACACGACCGCCCTGAAGCACGCGGCTATCGGCGCCGCGGTCTCGCTCGTGACGTTCTTCCTGCCGTTCTCCCCGGTGATCGGCGGGGGCGTCGCCGGCTACCTCCACGGCCCCGACCGGACGGAGGGCGCGAAAGTCGGCGGGCTCTCGGGTCTGCTGGCCGCGGTTCCGGGCGCCGTCGTCGCGACGCTGATCGCGTCGGTTTTCGTCATCGTCGGCCCCGGCCAGCGCTCGGGGCTGCTCGTCGCGTTCGCCCTGTTCCTCGTGCTCCTGCTGGTCGGCGCGCTGTACGGTGGCGCCCTCGGCGCCGTCGGCGGCCTCGTCGGCGCGCTCCTCAACGAGGAGTTCGACGGGCCGAACTCGACGCCGGCGCGAGCAGGCGACCCGACGACGCTCCGTGACGACCGGTCTGAGTCCGATGACGAGCCCCGTTCGGAGTTGACGGAGTTCGACGACGCGATCGGGGAGCCGAACCGGAGCTAAGACTGCGAACCGGGCCAGCGAGCACGACCGACTCGGCTCGCCACATGAGGTAGCCGCCCCTGCGACTTCCTCGACTGGCTTGTTCCTGTATCCCCACCCCCACCCCAACCCCACCCCCACCCCAACCCCAACCCCACCCCCACCCCAACCCGTGGCCGTGCCCGCGCGCCGCGTTACGCCACGTTCTGCTCGACGAGGAGGTCCCCGTCCTCGAACCGGTCGCGTCCGAGCCCGGACACGTCGACCGTGGACGCCTCGCCGTCCAGCACCAGCTCGGCGACGACCTGCGCCGTCGCCGGCGCGTGCTGGAAGCCGTGGCCCGAGAAGCCGGCGGCGGTGACGACGCCCGGCACGGACTCCTCGACGATCGCGTGATGGTCGGGCGTCACCGCGTATAGGCCGGTCCAGCCGCCAGCGAGGCGGCTCTCGGGGCCGAAGTAGTCCGCGAACGCGCCGACGCGCTCGATCGCCTCGACGGCCCAGTCGGTGTCGGGCGTCTCAGAGAAACGATCCGGATCGCTCACGACCGGGTCGGTCTCCGCGAAGTGGCCGCCGACGAGCGCGCGCCCGTCCCGCTCGGGCCGGAAGTGCGCGGTCGTGTCGGCGTCGATGACCAGCGGGTCCGATCCCGGAACCGGTCGCTCGGGCTCGACGACGGCCGTCTGGCGGCGGTGCGGGACGATGGGGAGGTCGTAGCCGGCGGTCTCGGCCAGCCGCGGCGCCCACGCGCCGGCGGCGTTGACGACGGAGTCTGCAGTGAGGGTGTCGGCGTCGTCGTCCGCGAGTTCGACCCGGACGCCAGACTCCCGGGGATCCAGTCCCGCGACGGGCGTGTTCGTCCGGATCTCGACGCCCGCCTCGCGGGCGGCGCCGGCGTACCCCTGGAGCGCGAGGTGCGGGTCGGCGAAGCTGTCGTCCGGGCAGTAGGTGCCGGCGACGAACTCCTCGGGGCGGAGCCCGGGACACAACTCGGCGGCCTCCTCGAGGGAGACCGTCCGGCTCTCTACGCCGTACTCGCGTTGCATGGCG